>JAKZSX010000289.1:0-20521 GCA_047517405.1 Candidatus Poribacteria bacterium
AAGCTGATGAGGATGCTTGCCTTCGCAACGTCATCCGGCGAACCGATTCGATACGATTTGAATGGATTTTCCCAGACCACCGGCGGGGTAGTGTCCACCCGGACTACCTCAAGTATACGTTCTCCCTCCATCTCAGTGTACTGCTCTGTAATTTCGTAGGGTTGCGTTTCTCCGTATATCGTGAGCCGGTTTCGGTCGAAGTGTCCCTTTGTGCCCTCCACCTGCCAACCCGTTGAAAAGGTGTGTTCCCGTAACGGAAAGGGGCGCGGCGGCTTCTCGAATAAGCAGGTTACACCGTTAGTAAACTCAATCACCGCCTGCTCCCATTTCACCGTTGACACCGGTTCTCCGCCGTAGGCAATATAGGGTTCGGTTTCCACCTCGCCGCAGTAGCCGAGAACGCGGGTTGCTCTTGCCCCCAACAGCGATCGGATTCCATTGAAACCGTGATACTGCCCAGTTAGATACCACAGCCGGGCATGGGTGAGTTTACCGATACCCTCGGCTTCAATAATCTGTTTCTTGAGACGCTCGTTGGGCCAGAGCCAGACCTGCTCTGCTACCTCCCACAGCACCCCTGTTGACCGGCACGTTTCGGCGATTGCTGCGGCGTAGCGTCGTGTCAACGCCACTGGTATTTCTGTGATAATATGTGCGCCGTGCCGCGCTGCAGTAAGGGCAATGACGATATGGGAATCCTTCGGCGCTAAACTGAGTATAACATCTGGCTTTTCGGCGTCAAAAAGGGCAGTCACGCTTTCGTAGTGCGCCTTTACCCCGTATTGGGTTTCTACCTCCTGAAGCGCCTTGGGATTGCGGTCGCAGATGGCAGTGAGTTCGTAGTGATCGGTCAAGCGTGTGATTGTTTCCAGATACTGACGCGCGCGGGAACCGCGATCGGCTCCCACGCCGATGACAGCAATGCGGAGTTTAGGCATCATTGTTTTTCACCTCGGTCTACTGGATACGTTCAAGGGATTGGTCCTCAAGAGTTGCGTTGTCCTCGTCCGTTTCGGCGATACTGTATCACGCACCCGGAACGCCGTCAAATGCAAAAAGCCGGCGTTTCTTCCGGTGGTGTTCCATTATCCCCCGCCAAAGGTAGATTTAACGCTTGACGCAGTTTATGGCTCGTGATATATTTTTACCGATTGCCGCCATTCCCACGTACGCAGAAAGCGAGAAAGCTGATGCCCCTTATGGTTGAACCGAACCTGAAAACTGCTCGCCTCGGTGGGGTAGATGTTCCTTCCGCCGATGTGCTCAAAAGGATGCACCACAGTTCCTATATTCTCCATGCCTGTGATGGAAGATTGAGCGAAGTTCCGGTCGAAAAGGTCCTGCTGCCACCGGATCGGGAGACGAATCCGCAAGCGATTCAACTTGTCAAAGGGTCTGACGGCACCGTATACGCCAACCTCGGCAACATCATCTGCAAAAGCAGCGATGGAGGCAGGGGGTGGACAGCGCATGATAAGGGTTCCTTCCGCGGGGTTTTTGAAGTCCTCAAGGACGGTACGTTTATCGGCTTAGGCGGTGAAGGCGAGCATCCGAACACGAAGGTGGTTATCCACTCGTCGGTGGACGAGGGACGGACATGGCGAAAAATTGGGGAAGTGCCGAACCCGCCGGGACACTGGGGCGGTGGGTCGTGGATTTTTCGTCTACCGGATGAAACACTGTTAGCGGCGATTGGTCATGTGAACCATGCCTTTGAGCAGGAGGGGACGAAGCTGGTGTACAAATCGGGTGGGGGTGACCTGTTTGTGTATCGCTCAACTGATGGCGGCCAGACATGGACGGATCCAGTCCGTGTGCATGATTGGGCAAGCGAAGGCGGTGTTACACTGACCCCGTCGGGCAAACTGGTTGCAGCGCACCGCTACCAGCGACCTATGCTGCCCAGCGACCCGGCAGATCTGGAGCAGCGGACTGGCAGCGCAAACCCCGGTTGGCCCTACAAGCATGTGTGCGTGGTTGAGTCAGATGATTGGGGGTGCACATGGAAGGATTTTCGCCTGCTCACGACGGTGTTTGGTCAGACGCGCGGCGATCCTGTGGGGCTGAGCGATGGCACCGTGATTGTCGTTCACGACACGCGCTACGGTCCCGGGCAGCCGGGCAGCCGGGCGATGATCAGCCGTGATGAAGGTCGCACTTGGGAAGACGAGGTGTACTACTTGGATTACACCACATTCACAGGCAGTTACGCTGGCAGTGTCACGCTTGCGGACGACTGTATCCTGTCGGTGGCCGGCTCCAGCCAAGCGGGCAACAGCTGGGAAGCGGTGCGAAACAACACCGATTTTTACGCCATCCGGTGGCGACCGGTGGGACAGTCGAAGGCATGAGAATGAGCCAGTTAAATCAGGTGATAGAACAGGTCGTCAATGAAACTCGTTTTTCAGGCGTGATTTTCGTTAAGCTTGATGGAAGCGTAGCATTTGAAAATGCCTACGGTTATGCGGATAGGAGCAATAAAATTCGGAACAGGGTTGACACCCGTTTTGGAATAGCGTCAGGAACTAAGTTCTTAACTGCGCTTGGGATAGGAAAGCTGATTGACCGTGGCGAACTTGCTTTATCTTCAAGATTGTGCGACTGTGTCGGTATTGATTTTCCGCATATATCAGAAGATGTTACTACGCACCATCTCTTAACCCATACCTCTGGGGTTTATGACTATTATGATGAGGCACTTGTTGAGGATATTGATAATTTTCAATTGGATATTCCCTGTTTTGAACTAAAATGTCCCAAGGACTACATACCGTTATTCCGTGATGGGAAAATGAAGTTTAACCCGGGAGAACGGTTTTCCTACTCAAATGGAGGGTTTATTCTATTAGGGATTGTCATTGAGGAAGTTTCTGGAACTCCCTATACCGACTTTATACAAGAAAATATCTTTGAATTATGTGACATGAGCGATTCGGGATTTTTTGCGATGGACTGTTTGCCAGAACGTACGGCTTTCGGATATATTGACGGGGAAGAAGGGTGGAGAACCAACATTTTTAACTTGCCAATTGTCGGATCGTCTGATGGAGGGGCTTTCACAACAGCAAAAGATATGGACAAGTTGTGGACAGCCTTTTTTGAGGGGAAGATCCTTTCTAAACAGTTGACGAATCTATTTTTAGAAAAGGCAGTCAAAGACAAAGATAATAGATTTTATGGTCACGGTATCTGGATTTACCATGAGGAAAGCAGAGATCCAATTCACTATCTCATCGGTTGGGATGCTGGCGTTTCTTTCAGAAGTACATGCCCTGCAAAGGATTCGGTTATAACAGTGATTTCTAATACGTCGCCTGGGGCATGGGCGATAAATCGTGAAATCATGAAATGGTTGAAGATAGCCGAACGTTGATCACCCTTCATGGGGTTTGCGGGAATCTTGAAGCGAACCGATACTGTTAGTTTTTCAACTTAGGAATCGTCAGTTCATTTCAGTTGGGATTGTACAAGAAATCAATCAGTGAACATGAAAATTGCAGTTTTAGCCTCCGGCAGCGGAACCAATTTACAGGCATTAATTGATCAGATCCACCATGACGAAAATAGTGGGGTTGAAATCGCTGTGGTGGTTAGTGATCGAAGAAAGGCTTACGCGCTCACCCGTGCAATGGAAGCAGGCATTCCCACCAACGTAGTGAGAGTCCGGGATTTTCCGGATCGAGATGCGTTTGATGCAGAAATTTCGAGAATCCTTGACAGGTACGGAGTGGAGCTAATCGTTCTAGCGGGTTTTATGAAGTTGTTCCAGCCAGCGTTTGTGCGGAAATATCGCAACCGTATCATCAATATTCATCCATCACTACTGCCTGCGTTTCCGGGGGTGTGTCCTGTGCCCGATACGCTGGCGTATGGCGTAAAGGTTAGCGGCGTAACCGTTTTTCTTGTTGATGAAGGGGTTGATGCTGGACCTATCATTGCGCAGGTTTCGGTGCCCGTGTTTGACGATGACGATGAAGAAAGTCTCCTTAAGCGGATTCATATTGAAGAGCATAAACTATATCCGCAGGTCGTTCGGTGGTATGCGGCTGGGGCGATCGAAATTGTTGGCAGAAAGGTCTTGGTAAAGGAGTCGTGAAATGATAGCAATTTCGACAATGTGGAACGCTTTGAGACAACCCGATGGAGCGGCACTGTTGGACGAGCTCAAGGAACTTGGGTTTGATGCCATTGAACTCAGCCGCCACCTGACACGGGAACAGATTGAGCAGATTAAGCCTCACCTAGCAAACACGCAGATCTGTTCTATCCACAACTTTTGCCCCGTTCTGCACGGTTTCCCGCAATCGGAGGCGGAAAACGATCCGATTCACTTAGCAAGTCTTGATGCGAATACGCGGAACGAAGCGGTTAAGCAGACGATTCGGACGATGGAGTTAGCCGTTGAGATTGAAGTTCCAATCGTTGTGCTTCACTTAGGTAAGGTGGATACTTATGATCGCTCTTACCTGATGTATGATTTCTACGAATACGGTGAGCGAGAGTTTGAGGCGTTTGGGGCGAAGGTGGTGGAAGCGACTGAGTGGCGTAAACGCAAGGAGGCGAAACATCAGGACACCGTGCTGTTCAGCCTTGACACGTTGAATGAAACGGCTTTGCGGATGGATGTCTACTTGGCAATTGAGAATCGTCCGCGTTACCATCAAATCCCGAATTTTGACGAGGTTGGGTTGTTCTTGGAGACGTTCAAGGGAAGCAACATGCGGTATTGGCACGATGTCGGACATGCCATGCTTCAGGAGCGGGTAGGGCTCTGTTGGTCACAGCGTTGGTTGGAGACATACGCAGAGAACCTCATTGGTGTGAACTTGCACGACCTCAAAGACCTTGGGGCGTATCATCCTCCGGGGACTGGGGACCTTGACTTCAAGGAGATTCTATCGGAGATTCCACCGGAGACGCTAACCGTTTTGGAGGTCCGAGATGCGCCAGCGGAACAACTTGTTGAGGTGAGGGAGGAGTGGCAATTATGGCGGAAACCCGAAGAACAGGATGGGGAAGTTGAGCGCATCTAGAAATATACAATTGGGGTGAGCGGGGTAGCGCCATGACATGCGGTTATTCCGACACACCAATTTTGAGGTAAACTACGCGACAATGCTTGTAACGAAACGGTTTGCGGCTTGGCATCGTTGATGCATATATGCATCATAAATCTATTCTGAGCAATTTATTTTACAAGTCGGTGTAGGGTTAAACGAGAGAACAAGGTTCTCCGATGGGTGCTGCAGCACCTCGCGTCAGTAGAATTAAGGTGCTCGTTCTTGATGCAACCGGAACACGTGAACCTGACTTGCCCAACCCAAGCCGAGTGGAAAAACAGGGCTCTACGTTAGGAGAATTCATCATGGATAGACTAATCATCAACGGTGACAAGCAGCTCGAAGGTACAATTTCAGTCAGTGGCTCTAAAAATGCGACGCTTCCTATCGCTGTTGCAGCCGCGATTTTAGCAGACAGTGCCAGCGTTATTCACAACGTTCCCAATCTGAGGGATATTGATAGCCTATGTGCCGTGCTTGAGGTGCTGGGAGCGACGACAAAATTCAAGAACTCAACCCTTTATATTGAACCGGGGAACCGAATTGCTTACGAGGCGCCCTACGATCTCGTCCGGAAAATGAGAGCATCAATTTATGTGCTTGGCCCTCTCGTTGCGCGTTTAGGTGTGGCAAAAGTCTCTTTCCCCGGCGGTTGTGCCATAGGGCCACGTCCGGTAGATCTGCACCTGAAAGGGTTGCAGCAGCTCGGTGCAGAAATCGAGATTGATAGTGGCTATATCATAGCACGGACAAATCAGCTGGTTGGCACAGAGATGTATCTGAGGGGTCCGCACGGCTCAAGCGTCGGTGCAACCGCAAACGTTATGATGGCTGCAACGCTGGCGGAAGGTACAACGATTATTCGTGGAGCTGCCTGCGAACCAGAGGTCGCTGACCTGGCAAACTTCCTCAACGCAATGGGCGCGGAGATTAAGGGAATTGGCACGTCTACTTTGACGATACATGGCGTTAAACAACTTCATGGCACGGAGTATACTGTCATTTCAGATCGTATTGAGGCAGGAACATTCATGGTTGCAGGCGCTATTACGAGGGGAGATGTTTTTGTGAAGCATGCTCCCGCTCAACACCTCGGTGTTACCTCCGAAAAATTAATGGAGGCGGGCGTTGAATTGGATTGGGCGGATGATGGTGTCCGCGTGAGAACGCCACGGGAACTCCAAGCGGTCGATATTGTTACTGATACATATCCGGGCTTCCCCACGGATATGCAGGCGCAGATGATGGGACTCCTCAGCATCACACCGGGTGTTAGCACTATTACGGAAGGCATCTACTTAGATCGATTTATGCATGCGAGCGAACTCAATCGGATGGGTGCAAATATTCGTGTCGAAGGGAACCGAGCGGTGGTGCGTGGTAAGCCTAAACTCAGTGGTGCTCCTGTCATGGCATCAGATCTCCGTGCGGGTGCCGTTCTTGTTCTTGCGGGTATGGCGGCAGCGGGTGAAACAGTCGTTTCCCGCATCTATCATATAGATCGTGGGTATGAAGGCATTGAGGAGAAACTGAGGGGTATTGGCGCGGATATCATCCGGGTGAGGGACTAGAAAACCAATGGTGCTAGTTTGCAACTGTTGATACACTCTCCGATCACAGACCGAGAGTGAAACGTGATTTGTTATGCGTAAGTCACACCGATAGAGTTTCCGGGTATCTGAACTCTTAAACGATGTGGAAACGACCCTCACCAACTTGCACCAAAGGTTATAAGATAAAATTCAATCTGTTTTGATAAGAAGTGAGGAATTTTTTGTGATCGCCATTCTTGATGCCCATTCAGACGAAGCGGCGGCTTTCATCGAAAAACTTAGTCTGCGTGGGGGGTTAGAAGCCCCAAGTATTCTTAGGACAGTTCGGCGGATTTTGCAAGATGTCCAAAGAAATGGTGACAGAGCCGTCGTTAAATATACACGTAGATTTGACGCTCCACGGATGTCAGTCAAAGAGCTACGGGTTACAGAGGCAGAGATTGACAGTGCTTCCACGCAGGTCGATTCAGACTTCCACGATGCGGTCCAACTTGCGCGGACGAACATCGAGCGATTTCACCAAAAGCAGTTGCGGAATTCTTGGCTGTCCACCGAAGCGGATGGCGTTGTTTTAGGACACCTCATCCGTCCGTTAAGGCGTGTCGGGGTATGTGTCCCGTCGGTGAGTCAGTTGTTGGTTTCTTCGTTAATAATGAATGTTGTCCCTGCGAAGGTTGCGGGTGTTGAGGAGATTGCAGTCTTCATGGGACCGATGCGAGATGGGCAGATTGACCCGCACATGCTTTTCGCCGCATCTGCATGTGGGGTCCGCGAGATTTACAGATGTGGTGGTGCCCAGGCAGTTGGTGCGATGGCTTATGGGACGAGCACCATTCCGAAAGTGGATAAAATCGTTGGTCCCGGCAATCTGTATGTCCAACTTGCGAAAAAAGAGGTTTATGGACCCGTCGATATCGATAAGCTAGCGGGTCCGAGCGAAGTCCTCGTTATTGCCGATCACACGGCAAATCCTGCCTACATTGCAGCGGACCTGATTTCGCAGGCAGAACACAGCGTAGAATGTTCTGCCATTCTTATTACAATATCAAGAGAAATTGCAGAGCAGGTTTGTGCAGAAATTGAGCATCAGGCACAAAAACTGCCCCGCCAATCTGAGCTGACCGGTGCTTTTGAAAACTACGGTGTGGCGTTTATCGTTGCAGACTTAACCGAAGCGATGGAAATCGCTAACGTGATTGCTCCTGAACATGTCGAGTTAGAGGTAGAAAATCCAATCGAGTGGGTTGGTGCCATTCGTAACGCAGGAGCGATTATGCTGGGACCTTACACCCCAGAATCCGTCGGCGATTACATTGCCGGTCCCAATCACGTTCTGCCTACGGGTGGGGCGG
The DNA here is from genome assembly GCA_047517405.1 of Candidatus Poribacteria bacterium. Classification (GTDB taxonomy): domain Bacteria; phylum Poribacteria; class WGA-4E; order WGA-4E; family PCPOR2b; genus PCPOR2b. Next base: position 7,966 of record JAKZSX010000289.1, read on the forward strand.
CGAGGTACGCATCGCCGTTGAGCGTTGATGATTTCTTGAAAAAAACAAGTATTATCTCCTACACCAAAACCGCATTAGAAAAGGTCACGCCGGCTGTTGTCAAACTCGCTCAGGTTGAGGGACTTCAAGGACATGCGGAGGCGATGAAGATCCGATTTGATAAGCATCAAGACGAGCTTGAAACCGAACACTAACGATTGGTAGCCGAGGAAACGAAATCTGCCGCCCTTTTTTACCCCTCTAATTCCCTATTTTTCGTTTCACGCAAAGGAGATTTGCCTGCATGTCACCCCTCCGGTTTGTCTGTGCAACAATCTACACCGGTGTCCTTGCTTTTGCCAACCCGGAATCGCATCAACCTGACTCTAAAGTGCATGACCACCTCGCCACAACCTTTTCAATCGTTGGGCGCGATCCGGAGAATGGCGATCTTGGAGTTGCGGTTCAATCCAAGTTTTTCGCCGTTGGAGCTATTGTTCCGTGGGCAAAGGCAGGTGTCGGTGCAGTTGCGACTCAATCGTGGACAAATACAACCTATGGCTCAAAAGGTTTGGAACTTCTGGAAAATGGACTCTCCGCTCAACAAGCGTTGGATCGGCTGGTTGCTGCTGATGATGGCAGATCACAACGTCAGGTCGGCATTGTTGATGCGAGCGGCAACGTTGCCAACTACACTGGCGATGAATGTATGGAATGGGCGGGTGCACGTCACGGAGAAAATTACACGGCACAAGGCAACCTCCTGACAGGGGAAGCGGTCGTTGAGGCGATGGGAGAGGCATTTGAGAAAACAGAGGGAGAACTAGCAGAAAGACTGATGGCGGCACTCATTGCAGGGCAGGAAAAGGGTGGCGATCGACGTGGGCAGCAGGCAGCAGCGTTGATTGTCGTACGTGAAAATGGTGGAGTGGGTGGTTTTAATGATCGGTATATCGATTTAAGGGTTGATGACCATAAACAGCCAATTAAAGAGCTGTGTCGGCTGCTGAAGATGCGGTTGAGTATGTGGTAAGACTAGGTTCTGTTGACATTTATGTGAGGCGTGTCCGTAATTCGCCGATACATGCCTAATCGTAGGGGCGAGGTTCCCTCGCCCAACGGGTTGGGGAACCCAACCCCTACAGGTTGGTGCTCAGCCTATATAGTAGTAGGCATACTCCGTATGCCGTAACCAGTGTGCACATTACTGCACAGCGGAGTCCCGCTAAACTGGGATTCAAAGCGACGTGCCTACTCCTGTTTCCCGATTCAGTTGGACGGGGTGTTGGGTTTCACGGTTGCCGTTCAACCCAACCTACGTGCCGTCAAATGTCAACACGCCCTAGGTAACTGTAAAGTTATTGTCAATATGCGCCAAATTTTTTGATGATCCTCCAAATGAAAAAAGCACTACCTCCTGCGGCCTTCGCACGAATTGACGAAACCGATGATCGCCTGTTTTACGCCGAACCCCGTATCGTCACCCATATTGACGACAACGCAATCGTCGCAATCAAGGAATTTTTCGATCAAACCTTGCCGAGAGATGCCGCCATATTAGACCTGATGAGCAGTGCCTTCTCCCACCTTCCCGAAGGGTTTCCCGCTCAACGTATCGTCGGATTAGGCTTGAATGCGGTGGAGCTCCAAGTCAATCCTGTCCTTGACGAATACATCGTTCATGACCTCAATGCCAATCCAACACTCCCTTTTGACGATGAAGAATTTGCAGCGGTAATCATGACTGTTTCGATGCAGTATCTGACAAAGCCGGTCGAGGTTTTTCGTGAGGTGCATCGTATTATTCAGCCGGATAGTCCGTTCATTGTCATTTTCTCCAATCGTCTGTTCCCAACGAAAGCGGTGTACATCTGGCGTGTAACCTCTGACGCTGAGCACGCCGAATTGGTGCAGCGTTACTTCTGTTTGGCGGGCGGCTATGCGGAAATTACGTTTTTGGATTGCACCCCGCAGACCGGCGGACACACGGATCCGGTGTATGTCGTTATGGCGAAAAAGTGTGAGGGACCTTAGATGCGGCAAACAACTGAAATTTCGCACATTCGATAATCTGACGAATCTACGATGAAAGGAAAGTTTTTAATCATGACTGATAGCAATAACACCGAAGAGATCCAAGAATTTGAGTATAAAGCAGAGATGAAACAACTCCTACATCTCATTATTCACTCGCTTTATACTCATCCCGAAGTTGCCATCCGCGAGCTGATTTCCAACGCGTCCGATGCGTTGCATAAAATTCGCTTCAGGCAGTTGACGGATAAGAATATTTTGAATTCCCATGCACCTTTAAGAATTGATATCGCTGTCGATGCCGATGCACAGACATTCTCGATTACGGATACGGGCATCGGCATGACCAAAGACGATTTAACCGAAAGAATCGGCACCGTTGCTAGCTCGGGAACGCTAGAATTTTTGGAGCAGATGAAGGAAGGAGACAAACCTTTTGACGCCGGCCTGATCGGTCAGTTCGGTATTGGTTTTTATTCGGTGTTTATGCTCACGAATGAAATTACAATTGAAACGCGTCACGCAGATGCCGACTCAAAGGGATTCCGGTGGCAGTCAACAGGTGAAGGCAAATTTACCCTCAAGGAGATTGAACGTCCGCAGAGAGGCACCCAAATCTCCTTCAAGCTGAAAGACGAATCCAAGGAATTTAGTGAATCGTATCGCGTTGAGCAGGTGATCCAGAAATACTCCAATTTTGTCGATTTTCCGGTTTCGGTCAATGGGAAGCAGGTGAACACCGTCAGCGCTTTATGGCATAAGAACAGGAATGAGGTAACGGAGGAGGAGCGGAATGAATTCTATAAATTTATATCTAACGACCTCAACCCGCCGCTCGGTCACCTGCACCTGTCTCTCGAAGGTCGCGTGGACTTCAAAGCGTTGATGTTTATCCCGGAGACGCCGCCGCTCAGGTTTCTCAGGGAGGAAGACATGGGCTCGTTGCACCTGTATTCGAGCAAGGTTTTTATCCAAGACGATTGCAAAGAACTCCTTCCTGAATACCTTCGGTTTATATCAGGGGTGGTGGATACCGAAGATTTGCCCTTGAATGTGTCCCGCGAGGTGACACAGTCAAGCCCCGTTATGGCGCGTATCCGGGAAGTCTTAACGGGCCGGACGCTCTCTCTGCTGGAAGATTGGGCGAAAAATGACTTAGAGAAGTACGAGCAATTCTTCAGGAATTTCGGTTTGCTCTTCAAGACAGGACTCAGTTCAGATTTCGTCAGCAGGGATCGACTGCTTGACCTCTTACGGTTTGAATCGACCAGAACCGAAAGCGGCAAGTTTACCTCACTGAAGGATTATGTCGCGGGAATGTCAGAAGATCAGAAAGAGATTTATTACCTGTCAGGTGATAACAGAGATGCGGTCGAACGGAATCCAAATTTGGAATATTTCAGGGAGCAAGGGATTGAAGTGTTGTTCTTCATCGATCCCGCTGATCTGTTCAATATTCCACATCTGCTTGAATATGACGAGAAACCGCTGAAAAGCATTGAGAAGGCAGATATAGAACTCAAGACAGACGAAGAGAGCCAAGACGATACCTTAACCGAGGATGTCCAACTGATTTCTGTTTTTAAGGAGACCCTTGGCGATAAGGTAGAGGATGTGGTCGCCTCCAAACGGTTGGTTGATTCGGCAGCAACCTTGGTTGTCGGGGCAGGCGGTATGGACGCTCACATGGAGCGGATGATGAAAATGATGAATCAGGATTTCACCGGCTCCAAACGCATTTTAGAAATCAACTTTTCCCATCCGTTAATAAAGAATCTCGCACAACTCAACCAGAATCAAGGCGATGAAATCCTTATCAAGAATTGTATTCTGCAGCTTTACGAAGGCGCGTTGCTGGTTGACGGAAATACCGTAGACCCACCCGCGTTTGTCGCTCGGATGACGAAGATTATGGAGAGAGCAACAAGTTGATGCGGGTTCTAATATGGCAAGCTGTGCCCCAATCTATCGGGGCTATATTTATTTATGGAAGGTTTTGAAGGAGAAGTTAATGAACGCGAAAATTACCGTAATACCCGGAGATGGAATCGGTCAAGAGGTCACAGCCGAGGCTATTCGGGTATTAGATACTGTGCAAGACAAATATGAGTATCACTTTGACTACGAATACGGACTGCTAGGCGGTTGTGCAATTGATGAAACAGGGACAGCCCTGCCCCAAGAAACGTTAGACTTATGCCGAAAATCCGACGCAATCTTATTCGGTGCGGCGGGGGGACCGGAGTGGGAGGACGTACCGAGCGCAGAACGTCCCGAACGCGCTGTCGGAACAGTTCGCAAAGAACTTGACCTTTTTGTGAACCTGCGCCCGATTCGTGGGAGAAAGGCGTTGGCACCCGTCATGCCGGTTAAGGACGAGATTATCGGTGAGGGATTGGACTTTGTCGTGATCCGTGAGTTGGCTGGCGGTTTATACTACGGCGAGCCACGCGGCATTGAGAAGCACGCAGATGGAGAACGTGGATGCAATACACTTGCTTACACGACACGGGAGATTGATCGTGTTGTGCGCGCGGGCTTTGAGCTTGCACGAAAACGCTCTAAAAAACTCACTTCTGTGGCGAAGGAAAACATGCTGGAAAGTTCAAAACTCTGGCGAGAAGTTGCGACAAAGGTGGGTCAGGATTATCCCGATGTGGAATTGAATCATATCTTGGTCGATGCGTGTGCCTATCATCTCATCCGAAATCCGAGCCAGTTTGATGTCATGGTGACGGGGAATATCTTCGGAGACATCCTCACCGACGAAGCGGCCGTGTTGGTTGGCTCACTCGGCATGTGTCCATCGGCGAGCTACGGCTACACCAAGCAAGGCTTTTACGAACCGATTCACGGTACCGCGCCGGACATCACTGGACAGGGGATTGCCAACCCGATTGGGGAGATTTTGTCGGCAGCCTTGTTGCTTCGACACTCCTTCGATCTGGATACGGAAGCCGCGGATATTGAAAACGCTGTTGACCGCGCAATCGACAAAGGATTCCGCACAATCGATATCCAGCAGCCCGGGCTGAAAACGGTCGGCACCGTCGAAATGACAGATGCGATTATTGCTGAAATTCGATCTGATTCGTGAAGTGTAAAATGTGAGCGTTAGTTGCAAGGAGATTTTTTTGGGTATGGATAAGCTTCGCAGAGAATATACTGATGCCGGCTTGGACGAACAAGACTTGGATGCAAATCCCTTTAAGCAGTTTGAGAAGTGGTTTCAAGAGGCGATTGACGCGAAACTCGATCTGCCGGACGCGATGACGCTGGCAACGGCAACGAAGGATGGCATACCTTCGGCGAGGATTGTACTGCTCAGAGGACTTGATGAGCGAGGATTCGTTTTTTATACAGACTACGAAAGCCAAAAGGGGAAGGAGCTTGCAGAAAATCCGAATGCGGCACTGGTTTTTTACTGGCGCGAACTGGATCGGCAGGTGCGTATCACCGGGCAGGTGAGCAGGGTTTCTCGTGAAAACTCTAACAACTATTTTCAGAGCCGGCCCGTGGGTAGCCGTTTGGCTGCGTTGGCGTCAAGACAAAGCGAAGTTATCCCTGACCGAAAGATACTGGAAGAGCGATTTGAACAGTTAGCAGCACAATATCAGGACACAGCGATTCCGCTGCCGTCAGATTGGGGCGGCTACCGTTTATCCCCTAACATGATTGAGTTCTGGAGTGGCCGCCCAAGCCGTCTACACGACCGTCTACGCTACACCCGCCAGTCCAATGATGATTGGCGAATTGAGCGAATTTCGCCGTGACGCTCGCTTTCTCTCGACTAGGTCCTTTCGGTTAAATAACCACGTCGGATTTTTTGACCTTTTCGGTCATTTGCCCAGAGATTTCGTCCCCCACTTGTCGAAGTTGATCAAAGTCACGTCGGAAACCTTCGTGTAATGCGCCGACGTCGGTCTTATGAAGGATAAACCGAACCCCTTCTTGAATCCACTTCGTTGACAACTCGACAGATTGCAGGTGGGCAGCGACAGGGATATTTCGCGCACCGCATGTACGAATGACAAAGCGGAGCATCTCCTCAAAATCCGGATGATCGTACTGATCTGGGATGCCCATTGAGATACTCATATCGTTGGGCCCTACGAAAATTGCATCAATCCCATCGACTTTTAAGATCTCCTCCAAATTCTCGGCAGCAGGCACGCTCTCAATCCCAATCATGACAACGGTGTTGCTGTTCCTCCTCTGCAAATACGCTTTGGACGCCTCGCTTGGGAATTCCCCTGTTTCCGTCACTCGGTCCACGAGTGCCCCTTTTAACGGACGCCATTTCGCTGCACCGATCACCTCTTTGACTTCCTCAACGGTTTCGCAGTATGGGACGAGGACGCCGTGCGCACCGGCATCAAGTGCCATTGTCACGTAGTGAGACGAAGGAATTGGGACGCGGATAATCGATGTTGTTCCTGTTGTGTTAATTGCTGCGATGAAATCCGCTACCTCACCCCGACTGTATGCCGAGTGTTCATTGTCGATAATTACATAGTCGAACTGGAGTTGGCCAATAGCTCTTGCCCACCGGGGATTACGCGATAGACTCAGCATTGTGCCGTACACCGTGCCGCCATCCTCTAATTTCTTGCGTAGATCTATGCCAGCCATTTATGTCTCCGTATTGGTATTGCTTGGATATTAGTGGAGGTAATCTATCAAGGCTAAGCTATATGAGTTCACGAATTGGTTTGTGAGTTGATAGAGCGTGTGGTCATTCCGATTTGCGATCTGTGTTAATCTGTTGTTGTATCTGTTCCCGGATCATGAAGTCGTCGGGGGCAACAATCCCACCTGAAATTAGCATTTTCATAGCAGTTTCAATCTTCATGTTTGTTTCGTAAATAATCTCTGGATCACAGAAGAGCAGAACGCCTGTTGTCGGATTTGGACTGGTTGGTACAAAAACAGAAATGACTGGGACAGGATTCCCTTCTTCTTGGAACTCCCCTGTGACAAAGCCGATGACGCGCATCGGCGATCCGGGGGTCCGAATCGCGACCACTCGTGTGAATTTGTTTGTATTTGAGGGCATCAAAGCCAGTTGCACTACCTGTTTGACAGGTGCGTAGACCTCTCGCACGAGTGGGATTTTTGTTAAAATTTTCTCGCCCGCCCCAAGCAGCTTTTGTCCCAAAAAATTAGAGACAACCAGACCTACTAGATAAACAAGCAGGATTGTCGCTAGTACTCCCATACCGACGTGATACCTTGTCCCCAAAACCTCTACCATTATCGGTGCGAGCCAGCTGTCAATCGTAGTGAAAAGGAAACGCAGCACAAAAAAAGTGACACCCAACGGTATCAGCGTTAGGATTCCTGTGATTAGTGTACTCTTGAAATGTCTTCTGATTTTCATCTTTATTTGTATTGATAAGGTAAGGCTAAACGATGCCAAATGTCTTTCATTGGTCGTCAATCATGCCCTAAAATCGAAAGTTTAATAACACAGGTTGCCACGTATAGGATAGGTCGCAGCTTGGGCGGATCAGAGCCAAAGAGAGAAAAAGCAGTACTCGCAAAGGTTCACCGAGTAACCAATTTTACCTCCGCTTACCCCAAATGGCTTAGCTATGTCTATCCAAATTAAGCAGAGCTACTACGTACAACGAAAAAGAAAAAAAAAAGATGCAAAATATCTCAATTGTCGATGGGTGTCAGCTTAGATTTCAATACCCTAGATATAATAGCATACAACCGGCGCATCGTCAATCAGGTCGCTTTCCGCGGTCAAATTAATTGCGGTGGGAATTTCTGTGCGATGCGCAAAAGTTGTTGTCACTCAGCTCCGGTTGCGTTAAAATACGGTCATTTCGACACAACGATTGATTCAGAGAAGGAGTGCGATTGTGAAAATCACTAAAATTGAGACATTGCGGGCGAGCCGATTCATGTACGTCAAAGTTGAGACGGATGAGGGCATCACGGGAGTGGGTGAGCTCCATCCCGCTAGCGGCACCGGCGGTACACCATTTCTGCCAATCGCCGGGGTAGAATATTGCGCCGAATACCTCATCGGCAAGAATCCACTGCATATTGAACGCCACTGGCAACATACATTCCGTCGCTGTTTATTCCGTGGCGGCGCAGACGTGATGGCTGCCATCGGTGCAATCGACATCGCCTTGTGGGACATCAAAGGCAAAGTGCTCGGGGCACCGGTTTATGAACTGATCGGCGGACCCACGCGGGAGAAGGTTCGCCTTTATACGCATCTGGGCGGTACTACGCCCGAAGCATTGGCGGAGCAAGCAGCAGCGTGTGTTGAAGAAGGGTTCACTGCCGTTAGATTATATCCGTTCGGGGATTTTGGTGCATTCGATTTCGAGGAGGGACGCGGTCTGGAAAACATGAGCTATACAGCGATGATTCGCAATGCAGAGCAGCGGGTCGCAGCGGTTCGAGATGCCGTGGGTCCGGATGTAGATGTCATGATTGATGTCGTCAACCGGCTTACTCCAGCGGAAGCTATCGCGGTGGGGCGTGCACTTGAACCGTATAACCTATACTTCTTCGAGGATCCAATTGAACCTGAAAACATGGACGCGTGGGAATATGTCGCAGCTAGCGTTCCGATGCCGCTTGCGATGGGAGAGCGACTCTACACAATTTACCAGTTCCGAGATCTGTTGAACCACAACGGTGCTGCATTTGTCCGTCCGGATCTGTCGCTCGCCGGTGGCATCACAAATGTCAAAAAAATCGCAACGCTTGCAGAGGCAAGTTACGTTGGTGTGGTGCCTCACAATCCGTTGAGCTGTGTCCTCACCGCCGCGTGCGTACAAATCGATGCAGCCATTCACAATCTCGCCGTGCAGGAATATCCGTCGGGTGAAGACAAAGCTCCGAAACGCGACCTTGTCAAGGAACCAATCAAGCGGGAAGGCGGCTATTTAATCCTTCCAGATACGCCGGGAATAGGGATTGAACTCAACGAAGAGGCGTTCAAACACTACCCTCCACAGCCGTATGTACGTCCACCGCTCATTGCTCCGGATGGTGGGTTAAGGGAGTATTAAACGGGTTGCTCAATTTCTTGGTATCGGGAACCATGTCCCCCCGGTTTTTCTCGCTAGTGCCTTTTGCTCACGTTCGGCTTTGAGTGGGTCATCGGCTTCGGTTCTGTCAGTTACGCCCCCAATTATGTCCAACGTTATTCCTGCTTCCCAGCATCGTTGCAGGACCTCTTGAATTGTATAGGGTCCTGTGCATGGTGCATCGGTGACAAGGATAAAACGCCGTCGCGCCCCCGGACGGAATTTTATCCTCGTAATCGATTTGACAATTGCATTATAAGCCCGTTCAGCCCCGCCACACTCGACGTTTTCGAGAAGGCGTACATACTTCTGATAGTCCTTCGTTGGCTGATGAAAGTGTTGTGCCAAATACTTAAACGGCACCACTGCCATCGTGAAATCCAGCTGCTCTGCTTGGAAGATGTCTACCATATCAACTAAATGTCTTCCCACCGCGCGAATGTTATCTTCCATGCTACCACTAGTGTCCAACAAAAAGACAATATCTGCGATTGGCGAACTTTCCCCGCTCGCAATACCGCTGGCGATTGTCTGAAGAAGCGATCCAACCTGTGCATCGCGGTTAGCCGTTGATCTCTCAACACTGTCAGTTTGTGGTTTTTGTGTTTGTGAAAGATTGCGCTCGAATTCGGTGGACATTGATTGCGGAATCTCGGTTACGGCTTCTAGAGGCTCGCTGATCGATTCCCCCAAATGTTGATCGTTTTCAGATGCCTCTACAAACGGAGTATCTGATGTAGGTAGTAAGTGAGCTGTTGTACTCAGCGGTTTCGCTTCCATCTGAACCCGTGGGTTCGCTTGATTCACCTGCATTGCTAACGCTCTGGGAGACGTCAGTGGTGTGGAAGGGGTAACGCTTACGTGAGGTTGGGTTGGGGTGTTAGCATGAAAGATTGGCTTTTTAACATCTACAGGGTGGAGGCGTTGGGCGTGAAGTTCGACCTCAATAAGCTCTGCAATAATCGGCTCTGGCAGCGGAGGTGGTTGATACCATCGCGGCAAATTGATGCTCACCATAAGAAGTGCCATCAGGTGTAGCAGCAAGGAGATAGCAAACGAGAAGCGTGTGTGGCGGCTGGCTCGGACTCGATTGTAGATCGGGGACCATCGGTAGCTGTCAGGCGTGGGGTGGGAAGCATGAGATTTAGAACGTTGAAAGTCAAGTAGGGCAACTCCTCTGTAAAACTTGAATCCTGATGTGCGATGCGTAAATATGGTTCGCCAATTCATTAGGTCTCCTCATTCGCTGATTTGCTGCTGCGATTTTATCATTAAGCGTTCTGTATGTCAAAGAAAACCCTCTTGAGATCAAGCTAGTCAAGGGATGGAGAAAAGATATTTTGCTTGCAGGTTCAAAGAGAAGTGTGTTACAATAAATTCGATTTTCATGTTTTCGGGAATTTGGGCTTCATGATTGGGGCGGGAACCATGGATGCAAATGTACTGGTATTAAATGCAAGCTACGAAGCGATCAACGTTTGCAACTTAAGGCGTGCGATGAAGATGCTTGTCAAGGGTGTGGCGTGCATGGAGGAAGTCTCTGATCTCGAAATTCGTTCGCCGACTATTTCGATGAAGATACCATTAGTAATCCGCTTGGTGAACTATGTTCATATCCCTCACTGCGTTGTGAAGTTTTCACGTAAAAATGTTTTGATTCGAGATCAGTACACATGTCAATATTGCGATGAACATTTTCCCCCATCAACGCTAACAATTGATCACGTCAAACCTCGTTCAAGAGGAGGAACGACCGTGTGGGAAAATGTGGCGACAGCGTGTAAAAAATGTAATGCCGAGAAGAGGGATCGTACGCCTCATGAAGCGCGCATGTTCCCTAAACGTTCGCCCAAGGCACCCTCGATTATTTCCTATTTGCACTTGAGCCGCAATGGTCGGTCCTATGATGACTCTTGGAAAAAGTACCTGTACATCAACTGACTTAATGAGACCTCTAGTCAACTAAAGCCTGTGTCTTGCTAGAAGATTGATAAAGCGAGTCGAAAACGACATTTGTCATCTTAGTGGAGGCAAAAATTGTATCTATTGAGCAAAATCTCAAAAAACCGCAAATGCTTTTCTGTCTATACTCATGTGCATATTTTTAATGTCTTAATATTGAGTCTTCCATTCCTATTGTTGGCTTGTACGCTACAAGCCCCGGAGGATTATTACTATGAGTTTGCCCTGATGGAGGGGTGGGGCAAAACGAACCGACAGAAAACCGGACGACAGCTTCATGAAGTCATACGCCATCCAGAGAACAGCGAACCACTTGTGATAGCGTTTGAAGTTGGCAAACCGCCGGCAGCGTTACTCGGGTTTGTTCCATATGATGTTCCAGATTTACCGGAGGCAGATCAACCATCTGACATTACGACTCCCAAGGTGCCAATTTCACTACGACAAGAGGTATTGCGGCAGCTTTTTAATGAGAAACAGATTCGGGTTGTTCATTGGCGGTTGAAGAATGGTCGTCTGAAGGACGATCAGAACGTTGTGCTGCTCAACTTCATTCCCCGTGCATTATCCGAACGCGCAATCAAGGAAGAATTCCTGATGATTTTTGCGATTGTGCATGCGGTGCAATCACAGACGGATACAATTGATGCAATACGGTGCGTGGCAGAGGACGAGAACGGTACACCGCAGATGAGTTTGGAGGCTCAAGTCGCAAATTATACTGCCTATCTGGAAGGAAAAATTGACGGGCAGCAGTGGGAGCAGCGACTTCGACTCCAGAGATTTTAATATGGCGCGTAAAGTTCATCCGGACAGACTGACGCAACCTTGGGAATTTCAACGGGGGTATAAAAAAGGGAAAAAGTACTGGAATCGCCATCTTGTTATCTACGTTTTCAGACAGTCTCTATACTCCACTCGTCTGGGTATCACTGTCAGTAAAAAAGTCGGGAACAGTGTTAAACGGAACCGCCTCAAACGCCTAATCCGGGAATCCTTTAGACTCTCACAACGGCAGGTATATCAAGGATATGATATTATCGCTGTTGGTAGGTCTGCGGCAATCGGTGAGAAATGCCAGCAAATTCAAGCGTCATTCTTGCAACTTCTCCAACGCGCCAGGGTTTGCAAACCCGAGTAATTCGGCGCGTATGTAAACCGGGCGTGTCTGCGATTTGAGTCGTACTGTCAGTGCCATGAAAATCTTACTCATTTACGCCATACTCTGCTATCGCAAACTGATTTCGCCGCTCTTTCCGCCAACCTGCCGTTTTTATCCAACGTGCTCTCAATACGCCCTTGAAGCAATTACAAAGTATGGGGCTTTAAAAGGAGGGTGGCTTGCATTTAAACGGCTTTCTAAATGTCACCCTTATCACCCCGGTGGTTATCATCCCCTTAAATAAAATTTATCGTCGAGACAATCGCCATGAGGAGATTCTTTAAATGGAGAAACGTTATGTCTTAGCGCTTGTACTCATGGTTGCTGTGATGTTTGGTTGGAGTTGGTTTTACGGTCGAAA
>JAKZSX010000290.1:0-2730 GCA_047517405.1 Candidatus Poribacteria bacterium
GCTGCTACGTTCTTCGGGCTTGACCCCCATCTTGCGCCGGCAGCTTCGAGGGTCTGACCCATCTCGCGACGGATGTCGTAGACGGTTAAGTTATATTGGGCCTTGAGGAGATTTGCTGCCATCGGATTGCCCATATTACCCAGACCGATGAAACCAACTTTCATGTCAAGCCCTCCAGGGCGCGTGCAGCAGAAACCGAGTTTTCAAGAAAAAAACTCGGTTTCTCTTCGTGTTTTGCACTCTCTTTTTACATGAGCCTATCTCGAATTTGTCAAGAGCGCCTAACGGGACTCGTCCTGTGTAGGGAACTCCGCGGGCATGGTGATTTCAATAACTTCAAAATCATCGGAATACTCCAACACTTCGTGCTTGATCCCGGGTGACTGATACCAAGCATCACCAGCTTCAACGCGGATCTCGCCGATGTCTTCAAAGTCAAGTAGTGCCCAACCCTTGAGTAGATAATTCATCTGAAAGTCGAGGGCGTGAGAGTGGTAGCCCATGGGACCATCGCAGGATTGCTCGGCGCGAATGACGTGTGCCAGCACCTTGCCATCGGTGGCGGTGCTAATCCCCAGATCCCGATAGACGAAGTAGGGGCGTAAACCTTTTGCCCAATGGGCATCCTTTATGTGTGAAGCAAATGCTTTAGTCGTTTTTTCAGTCATGTTTTAACTCCTTTTCCTATGAGATGGTAATGCCTAATGTCCCTTATTGCCTGTTGAGAGAACAATTTGGGGTTTAAGTTTATCCGTTCATGCGTTCAATGCACTTGAACCTTTGCAACGTTACGATTTGAGTCCTAACGCAGGTTTTATGTGAGTTATCCTCCTCGAATCAACGGATTAAGCCTTGAGAAACGTCTCGATTTCCGATGTTGTTGGTAAAGCAGGGATGACGCCGATTTTCTGTGTTGTTAAGGCTCCCGCTCCGTTGGCGTATCTCATCATTCCTTGAAGTTGATTATCATCGAGTTCAAGCAGGTTCCGCACACCCTCAGAGGAACGCATTATTTGTGTCAGCATCGCTGCGACGAATCCGTCGCCCGCACCGAGTGGATCGACCACTTTAACCTTGAATCCGTCCACATACCCTTGATGCGAGCCGTTATTGTAATAACAGCCGCGCTCGCCTAGCGTCACGATGACCAGCTCCACGCCAGCCTCCAAGATACGCTCACTTCCATTTTCCAGTTCAGGGGTGTCTGTGATAAATTCCCATTCCTCCTCTGCTGCTTTGACGACATTCGCATACGGCATGACCCCCCAGATCCAGTGTTTGGCGTCCTCTGGTGCGTCCCACATCATCAGACGCAGGTTTGGATCGTAGGACATGAATGCGCCGGCATCCTTCGCATACTGAATCGCCCTTAACGTGGCATCACGGACGGGTTGGTGACTCAAGCTGCAGGAACCGTAGTGAAACACGTCCGCAGATTGCACATACGCTTCATCAATTTCATCAGGTCTGAGCAGTATATCCGCCCCCGGATTACGATAGAAAAGGATGTCCTTAGCACCATCTGATCGGGTGGCAACAAACGCTAATGTTGTCCGGCGATCTGCTTCTGAGATGAGTTGGGAAGTATCAACACAATTCTGTTCAAGCGTCTCCCGGAGAAAATCACCGAAAGGTTCATCGCCAATTTTGCCGATAAACCCCGAATCAACGCCCAGTTTCGCCAAGCCCACGGCGACATTGGCCGTGGCACCGCCTGCTGCTTTGGCGAATCCCGGAGCTTCTGCAAGCGTGACATCAACTGTTATGGAAACGAAGTCGATAAGTAACTCACCGATACAAAGTGCTTGGGGCATGTTCCCACCTTTATGTTAAGAAAGACACCTGCGTTATCTTTCCTGCTGTGGATTGACCGGTGTGAAAGGCGACGTTTGCCGATTAGGAGATAGGTGTGGTTTAGGGAATTGATTGATTGGAACGATCTCAAATTCTACGAGCAGGGCTTGTTTATCGCTCGGTGACTGGGCAAGCGTCAGTGCATCGTCCGATAGAAATGGGAGTTGTGGTTGATACAGTGTGAGACTCACGCCTGACGCAATCAACGCCAATGAAGTCACAACAGCATAGGGACGGACCCGCGTCCGAAAACTGTAAAGCAGCCATGCAAACGAGGATTCCAATCGCCGTAAGATACGACGAACGGCAGAAATTTGACCCTTTTCAATTACGGTGATTGCTGCAGCTTGACGCATCAGATCCGGCAGGAAATTGTCAGGGGTTTTCACCGGCTCAAGCTGGTGAAGGACTTTGTTTGTTTGCCGGAGGCGCATCACTTCATGTGCGCAGCTTGGGCACCACTTGATGTGCCACTGAATGAGTCGGACTGTCCACAAGGGCATCTCACGGTCTACATAAGCGGATAACTGTGGTTGAACATTTTCACACTTTAGCATGGGAACTCTCTCCAATTCCAACTTCTACTAGGAGTGTTTTCATATTTTGGCGGGCGCGATGGATAAGCGATTTCACGGCACTAACGGAGCACTCAAGGACTTCCGCGATTTCATCGTACCTCAGATTTTGATAGCTTACCAGCAGCAATGCCAAGCGCTGGTTTTCAGGTAAACGGTTAATTGTTTGTTGAATGATGATTTGTTGTTCTTTTTTTTCGTAGACTTCATCGGGAAGCTGACTGACATCCTGCATTAGCTCAAAATAGCTGATGTCTTCATTGTCAGGTACAAGATCGTCGAGGTAAGCCATATTTCGCCG
>JAKZSX010000291.1:0-5693 GCA_047517405.1 Candidatus Poribacteria bacterium
ATTTTTGAACACCAGATTCAGGACATGGGCACCGATTACAATGGGTTTAACCTCGTCTATGAGAAAGGCAATGTCCACAAGACGCAGTCGTCGATTCTGCGGATCCATACTGATACTGGGGTTATCGGTGAATCCACGGGCAGGCAGCTACCCGGAAATGTTGCCCACTATGTGCTAGGGAAGAACCCCTTCGAGCGTGAAAAGATATACAACGATCTCAAGCGGGGATTGCGCCATACCGACCGCACGGCTATTAGTGGACTTGATGTCGCGTTGTGGGATTTTGCGGGCAAGGTATACGGTGCCCCGATTTATCAACTTCTCGGCGGTTGGAGAAAAACTATCCCAGCGTATGCCAGTACCTACCACGGTGATGAAGGCGGTGGACTGAGCACACCCGAAGCGTTCGCTGATTTTGCTGAGCAGTGCGCTGAGTTGGGGTATCATGCGTTTAAGATTCACGGCTGGGGCAACGCTCCTATTGAGCGGGAGGTGGCGAATATTCACGCGGTCGGTCAGCGCGTGGGCGACCGAATGGACTTGATGATCGATCCTGCCTGCGAGTTGGAGACTTGGGCAGATGCGCTGAAGGTGGGCAGGGCATGTGACGATGAGAATTTCTTCTGGTTGGAGGATGCGTATAAAGATGGCGGGGTTTCGATCTTTGGTCACCGTAAATTACGAGAGTTGATTAAGACACCATTGCTGCAGACGGAACACATCTTTGGTTTGGAGCAGCATGTCGATTTTATCGTCAATGGGGGCACGGATTTCGTGCGGACTGGCACTTATGAAGATGGTGGCATCACCGGCGCGATGAAGGTGGCACACGCTACTGAGGGGTTTGGCTTGGATGTGGAGTTCCACGGTGGAGGTATAGCGCATCGCCATTGCGTTGCCGCTATCCGTAACACCAATTACTATGAATTGGGGTTGCTGCACCCGCTAATCAAGAGTACGAAACCCCCTATCCATCCACCCGAATTTACGGATGAACTGGAGAACATTGATGCCAATGGGCATGTGCCAGTACCGCAGGGACCTGGGCTTGGTGTGGAATTGAATTGGGATTATATTAACGCCCACCATGTGAATACGATTGTCTATGAGTGATGTTGTCCTACTCTTTCGTAACCCCTCATGGGCGAATGAGCGTTTATAATCGCAAACAAAATACGGGGAGATTGGGTGCTGCGCACAACGTCTAAGCCGCTTATAGCATAACGGAGCTAATCTACAAGGCTTCCTGTTACATCACCTTCAAGCGACATACACTTCCCGTCCTTCGCGCAGTATAGTTTGATAAATCAGACCGATATTGTCCCTGTGCACCTCCAAATCATTGGGTGTTGCCACTAAAATATCGAAAGGCACTCCTAATCCTCTAATTTGCCGGTATAGGAGTTGTGCAGTCCGTCGTTGGTGGACACCTTCGGGCATTACCACAAGTACATCAATGTCGCTGTCAGATTCCATCTCGCCTCGAGCTGCAGAACCGAAAAGAATGATTCGTAGGGGGTAGACAAGTTCGATAATGCGCTGCACTAGTTGTTCGATCACTTCAGGGTTGGGTTGCATATTCAGCCGCCACTACTGCGATAATGCTTTTCAGATCTGGAAGGAGCGTATTATAGCACAGTTCGCCTAAGTGTTAATGACTTTATAGACCGTACGCAATTGGAAAAAGATTGTCAGTCTGCACGAAGGCGTGTTAAAATATAGGTGCGTTTCTCAGCAGTTGAGACCTTTCAAAGGTAGGACTTACGCACGCCGATTTGCAGTAGCATAACCTAAGGTGTCAACTTGCGTCGCACCATTAGGAGCGATTGCATGGATATAGGAAGTATCATACTCTTTGTCAAAGACATGCGGGCTGTTATCGCATTTTATAGAGATATGGTCGGATTAGCCCCTGATGAAGAGCAACCTTTTTCTACACATCGCTTTTTCCGTTTTAACACCGGGCAGTGTAAACTCTGTTTCCACAGTGCGAGTAAGCCAAACGGTGGGAGACAAAAGGTTGTTTTTCATGTGGAAAGCGTAAAAGCGGTTCATGATGCCCTCAAGGCAAAGGGTTTACGATTGAGATCGTTAAAAAATGAGGACGGATTAGCGTGTTTCGATATTTCAGACCCTGAAAGGAACACAATTCAGTTCTGGGGAAACTACTAGCGAAAGTCTTGGTCGAAGGGTTCAAAGAATCTTTTAGTTCAACTACATTTTCTGGAGGAATTTGATGTATAAAATTGCCCTCATCCCTGGCGATGGGATTGGCCCCGAGGTGACAAATGAAGCGATGAAGGTCTTCGGGGCTGTTGCGGACAAAACAGGCTTTAAGTATGAGACCGTTGAATACGATTTCGGCGGTGAGCGTTACCTTGAAACTGGGGAAGTCTTGCCAAACAGTGCGCTCGAGGAATTTCGTCAGACGGATGCAATCTTCTTAGGAGCCATTGGCCATCCCGATGTAACACCGGGTATTTTGGAAAAAGGGATTTTATTGCGGACCCGTTTTGAATTAGATCTTTATATCAACCTTCGACCCGTCAAGCTCTACCCCGGCGTTTGGACACCCATCAAGGACAAAGGACCTGAAGAGATTGATTTTGTGATTGTTCGCGAGAATACGGAAGGCTTATACGCAGGGATCGGTGGATTCTTGAAGCATGGCACCCCTGACGAAGTTGCCATTCAGGAGATGATTAACACACGCAAAGGCGTCGAGCGCTGTGTTCGCTATGCCTTTGAATTCACTCGCAAACGGAACAAGGCGAAACAGTTGACGCTATGCGATAAGGCGAATGTGCTGACATATGCACATGATCTCTGGCGACGGGTTTTCGATGAGGTGAGCACCGAATATGCCGATATCGACACGGATTATGCCTTCGTCGATGCGACAACGATGTGGATGGTTAAAAACCCCGAATGGTTTGATGTTATTGTGACTTGCAACATGTTCGGCGACATTATCACAGACCTCGGTGCAATGATCCAAGGTGGTATGGGGGTTGCTGCGTCAGGGAACCTCAATCCTGAGAGCGTTGCGATGTTTGAACCAATTCACGGCTCTGCACCGCGATACACCGGGAAGAACCAGATTAACCCGATCGCAGCGATTGCTGCTGCCGGCATGATGCTTGATCATCTTGGTGAAACAGAGGGTGCGACTTTGGTTGACGGAGCGGTCAGCGATCTGCTTGCCAGTGGAAAAATCAAGGACCTCGGCGCTGGACGGATGGGATTCACGACAACAGAAGTTGGAGACATGATTGCGGAATCGGTCACCAATTGAGTTTATCGGTTTAGCAATTTAGATTCTGAATCAGATTTCATTGCAGACTACAAGAGTATTAGACGATGAGAAGATCTCAATTATTCGGTCGGACACTCAGAGAAACTCCATCAGAGGCGGAAATCCCTAGCCATCGACTGCTGTTACAAGCTGGTATGATTCGCCGACTCATAGTGGGTATGTATAGCTACCTGCCGCTTGCCCAACGTGCCTTGCGCAAGATCGAAAACATCCTTCGCGAAGAGATGGACGCGATTGGCGGGCAAGAGATTGATATGCCGCTTGTCCAGCCTGCGGGGTTATGGCAAGAAACTGGACGGTGGGAGATGCTTGTCGGTAAGGAGTTAGCTGGCTTTGAAGATCGATTTGGTCGAAAACTGGTGCTTGCGATGACACATGAGGAGGTGGTTACCGATCTAGTCAGGAATCAGACCAACTCCTATCGGCAGCTCCCACTGATGCTCTATCAGATTAAGCTAAAGTTTCGGGATGAACCACGTCCTCGTGCGGGTTTAATTCGTGTCCGTGAATTTGCTATGAAAGATGCGTATAGCTTTCACGCCGATGAAGCAGATCTGGATAGATACTATGCACAAATGCATCAAATATACCTCAATATTTTTCATCGTTTGGGTATTGATGTTGTTGTGGCAGAGTCAGATCCCGGAATAATTGGGGGGTCAGAAGCACATGAGTTCATGCTGATTACTGATTCCGGTGAGGATAAGATTATTTTTTGTAACGGCTGTAATTATCGGGCAAATTCGGAAGTTGCTGTGATGCAGAAACCACAGATTGATAACGGTGAACCTGAGCCGACCGAGGAGCTTGATACACCGGGCCAAACGACAATCGAAGATGTTGCAAATTACCTCGGTGTCGAAAAAAAGCAAACGCTCAAAGCGGTATTCTATTCGACCGATGAAAGTCTTATTTTCGCAGCGATTCGAGGCGATATTGAGGTCAACGAAACAAAACTGAAAAATGCTGTGGGTGCGACCGATCTCTGGTTCTCAACTGATGAAGAACTGCAAAGATACGGCTTGGTCGCTGGCTATGCCTCACCGATTGACGTGAAAGGAGTCAAAGTAGTTGTTGATGATTCAGTTGCTTCCACCACAAATCTGGTCGCCGGAGCGAATAAGTCGGGATACCATCTGAAAAACATGAATTTCCCGCGCGATTTTAAGGCGGATATCGTCACCGATATTTCGATGGCGCGAGAGGGGATGAGCTGTGTTCACTGTGGAGGGAAGTTGACTGAGAAACGCGGAATTGAGGTCGGCAATATCTTTAAGCTCGGCACAAAATACAGTGAAACGATGAATGCGACCTATCTAAGTCAGAAAGGGCGGCCGGAGCTGCTCTTTATGGGCTGTTACGGCATCGGACTTGGACGACTACTTGCTAGCATTGTTGAGACAAACCATGACAAGGACGGCATCATTTGGCCGCCCACCGTTGCACCGTACCAGATCCATCTGATGTACATCGGCAAAGGGGACGAAGTGCGCCAACGGACAGAGTCACTCTATACACACCTTCGTGCACAAGGGTATGAGGTCCTCTACGATGACCGCCAAGAGAGCCCGGGCGTCAAATTCAAGGAAGCGGATCTGTTAGGGATGCCTGTACGATTCACAATCAGCCAGCGCACTCTAGAAACCAATTCGGTAGAGGTTAAGCATCGCACTGAGCAGGAAAAGGATTTGGTTAAGCTGGATGAATTAGACCCTCAGCTCTATCTTTCCTGAAATCTCTGGAGAAGTACATAATTATGTTTGGCGAAATTAAAAACGGACACGGTGAACGCCTTGATTATGCCTTTCACGAGGGTGAAAGAGGAGCTAAAAACATCGTTGTCCTCGGACATGGAGTAACTGGGAATAAAGATCGCCCTTTTATTGTGGCGCTGGCGGAAGGATTGGCTGCGGTGGGGATTCCGGCGTTGCGGTTCTCCTTCTCCGGAAATGGTGCATCGGAAGGCAGGTTTATCGATTCGACCATCTCCAAAGAGGTTGATGACCTCTGTGTTGTGCTTGATCGTCTGAAGGGCTACACGATTTGTTATGTGGGTCACAGCATGGGCGGGGCAGTGGGTGTGCTACGTGCTAGCGAGGACAGCCGAATTCAGTTGTTGGTTTCTCTCGCTGGAATGGTACACACGAAAGCCTTCGCACAACGCGAATTTGGCGATGTTACGCCCGATGAAGGTTTCATGTGGGATGAGCCCGATTGTCCGCTCTCGCAAGTCTACATGGATGACCTGACGCAGATTAATACGGTGGTGGATCGTGCTCCACAAATCACTGTCCCTTGGCTCTTGGTCCACGGTGACGAAGATGATATCGTGCCAATCGAGGATTCGCACGATATTTTAGAGAGAGTCGATGGGCAG
>JAKZSX010000292.1:0-5566 GCA_047517405.1 Candidatus Poribacteria bacterium
TCCTCCACTTCATCCTCTTCACGATTGACGAAGTTATCGAGAGAGCAGATCCAGATTGAGACAATTTTGACGCCCAATTCATCGCACCAATGGAGGACCTCTTCTAGCTTATCCCCACCTTCGGAGTGGCCGTACTGCCGTCTCGCGGCATCAAAGAAACCTTCCGTTTTCGCGTGTCGACGGTTACCGTCCAAGATGATTCCGATATGATAAGGGATCTGCCACTGGCTCACTTCTTGCTCAAGGCGTTTCTGATAAAGGAGGTAAAATAATCGCTTAATCCACTTTTTAATAAATTGTAATGGTCGCATAATGGGTAGATGTAGATTAACGTGAGTTATCGTCGGGGAGTTCAAGCTGACTCAACTCAAAATCCCCAGAAAAAAGCAGATTGACACTTGCCCCATTCGTTAATGCTTGATCAGTCAATAGATAGGTATACTGATATTTAACAACGCCGATATCCGGAACCACCCAATACTTCGCGGGTTCGTAGTTTGCCGCCCCCAGTGTCTGGAAATCGTTAGATAATTTTAACGCTGGCAGTTGCGACAAACCAACAATTTCTTCTTCAACCAAGTAAGCATTATTGTAACTCCCGGCGGGCACTGTCACCCAGACATCTGCATCAATAACACGGCGGATCACCTGATGTACCGGTGATGTCTTGGTCTCAAAGACAGTCCACTCTTTTCCGACGTGCAGGGGAAAATCCCAGAGCAGGCGCGGCGGGAAATGTTTCTGATGTAGCACAGGGGTATCAAGAAAGGAGACGAAAACATCAAACGCTGATTCGGTATAGGCTTGCGGTGTTTTCAAAAAGTAGGTTGCAAATAGTGGCAAATCGAAATCCAGAAAATCGGCGTCGAAGCGATAATAGCGCGCATTTGCAGAAAGGTGATCGACCGCTGCGCGGAAGAACCGCTCCTCCTCTCCGTTCTCTGTGAGAACAATCGCTCTGATTTCGCTGACGGTCGCCTGACGGTGGGTGAACCCGCCAATATCTCGTGTGCCTTCAATCCTGATTGTAAACGTTTCCTCCTTTAGGTCCAAGACAGTTTCTCCCTGCCCAGAATTATACAAGCCAAATCCCACATTACGGTAGGTCCAGGCGGATCCGTTGTTTGTGGGGAAGTCCGATGCTTGAAATCCCTCAATAGAAGCGGGCGAAAGTTCGACTTCGCCGTGTGGGTCGATTAAACCCTCCTCACCACAACCGAGGATAAAAAAGAACACGAAAGAAAAAATAGATGCAATAATTGTATTTTTTATCACGTCAAACAGACTTTCTAGCGTAAAGGAACGCAAATAGTAAACACGGGCGGGGAGACCCCGCCTCTTCTTTTTAGATACACCTTAGATTTTAAGTCTCTATTTTAGAATCGCCATCTTGCGCATGGAAACATAATCGCCAGCTTTCAGCACATAGAAGTAGACACCGCTTGCAGCCCGTTCTCCCGATTGGGCACGTCCATCCCAGTAGACCGCTTTATCCTTAGTGATATACTGCCCACGGTTTTTCATACCGATTGGCAATGTTCGTACCAACTGTCCGGAGATATTGTAGATTTCAACGGATACGGCGGCATCCTCGCCGAGTTCGTAGGGGATCCAAACGTCTGGATTGAAAGGATTAGGGTAACTCTGCAGCAGCTGAGTCCGCATTGGGGCAGCGGCGATATCTGATGGGCTAAAGACAGGGGTAATGCCGTTGAGGTCAATGCTTGGTGTGCCCATAATGCCAATTACATCGACAGGCACAA
Organism: Candidatus Poribacteria bacterium; assembly: GCA_047517405.1. GTDB lineage: Bacteria > Poribacteria > WGA-4E > WGA-4E > PCPOR2b > PCPOR2b. Next base: position 1,764 of record JAKZSX010000292.1, read on the forward strand.
CGGCATAAAAGTAGCGGGTGCCCTGTGGATCGAAAAAGCTACTGTCTACATCAATATCTTGAAAGATTGTTGTGTCCTCGAAGTATGTATCCGTTGCGTTGACCCGTCCCACAATGTTGATGTCATCGTTGGGGATGCCATCGCCGTTCCGATCTGCGGCGTTTAATACCTCTGCAGCGGTCTGGAATGGCTGTGGATCATCGGTTTCAATGGATGATGTATATCGCTTTCGAACGATAACGACCTCACGAATATCACTTAAATCCTCGAGTTCCCACTGCACACGGACGCTCGCCTCTCTTTCTTGCGAGAGGGTAGGCGTCGAAAGGGCACCGGCGGGTGGACGACCAGCCATATAGCTCACAGCGCCACCAAAATAGTCGCCGCCGGGGACAATGACCTGTTCAACATCCGGACGCACATTAATCAGGATGAGTGTAATCTTCTGAATATCGCCCCCGAAATCGTTGAATGTGATCTGTGCTTCCTGGGAACGCTGGTAAGTGAACGCCTCTCGGACCTCGTGGGTTCCGTCCCGTTTTTCAACGATAAACTTTGCACCCCAACCGCGCAAGCCAAAAACATCAAGCCGATCCAATTCGTTCTGAATTTCGCTGCGGTCTGTAAGGCTGAGGGCACTCATGTCAATTGGTGCGAGATCGGCACCATCGACCTTAACCCCAAACTCGTTCATTACGACGCCGGGGGTAGGTTCAAAAACAATATAGCGTGCCGAAAACGGATCCGGCATCGCCTCCGAATCAAAATCCACGCGCACAGGGTAGGTGTCATGCACATCGTGCGGATGAATAGCGACCGGCGGGAAACGGTGTCCATTGAGGTAGTGCTTCCCATCATCACGATCGTGAGTAAAGTAGTTCCACTCGGTAAACGTCTTAAACGCTTCAACTAGGGTTGTGCCGTGGTTGGTAAAGACATCCAAAAAGTTACCAAATTCGCGGTAGGAACCCCGCGTTGCTTCCCCATAAAACTGGCGGACAATATCGACATCGAATCGCTCCGCCATGTAAAACACCCAGATTACAGCGGCATATTCGTGCAAACCGACGCGGCTGTCGAGGGCAATGTCCGGCTGGTCGAAAAAGATGCCGAGCTGTCTAGCGTAGTAGTCATAGGCATCGGTCTCACCGATCTCGTCGGGGTCTGGGATATTGTCGAGATCATCAATCCGTCCACCATCGTATACTTTCGACTCAACCCATGTCGCTGAAGCTTCCATAAACCAAGTTGGCATGCGTGCGTTGTAGGCGAACTGAATCCCGTGCAGAAACTCATGTGCAGCGGTTGTTTCGATGAAGCGGATGCCCTCTAGCTTGCCGAAATAGTCGTATAGACGGGAATTTAGGGCGAAATAGGGGCCGAAAGTTACTACGGTCGGCAATACCCGTCCATGGTACCAATCGGTCGTTGTAAAACCGAGCGCCGGAAACTGAAACAGGTACACATCATATTTATGATTACCGCCGTTTTCCGCAACCCAAAAATCGTCAAAGGGCCGCTTAAAGCCCATTAGATCGACCTCGATACGGAAAGATCGCTCGTGTGCGTCCGCACAAATATCAACATAATCCGGCACACCGTTCATCGGATTGACATCTTCAAGCGGTGGCGCATGTGGACCGACGGTGGTGTAGTGGAATCGAAAGTGGAGGGTGTCAAACTTCTTTGGTAGATCGACGGCACTGTAGGGGCTACCGGGCTGTCCCGGTCGAAGGAAAATCCCTTGAAACTCGCGCTGATAGACCGCTGGAAGGTAATCCCAGTTTTGAGCGAGGATGTTGAACGTGTCCGTAAAGCACTTCTCAATTTCGCTGGGAGCGTAACTCGACTTGGGATTGGTATATTTTCGGGCGGTCCGAATGGCACTATGCAACCCTGGATCGGGTAGGCGTGCATCGACGGATACGGGTGCGGCAGCGAGAATTCCGAGGGTCAATGATAGGGCTAGGAAAAATCTCAAGTGGTTCACTCACATTCCTCTAAATCGCGTTATTTTGGGGTGCGCCGATTGTATTGAGATAGATTATCTATTGGCAATAATAACATCTTGCCTCTCTTTTTGTCAACAACTTTGGGGACAGATCGGGGGAATCACATTAAGGTTTTCGCTTTTGCCCGTTTGCCTTCCGTGTTATAATGAACAGCATTGATTTGTCACTCTCCGGGCGGAAAATATAGTAAACAGGACTTGTTGATTTTGGGCAGTGGGGGTTGATGGAACTCATTCATGGGGCGTTTGTCAAAGCAACTAGGGGATAAGTGTCTCAAGGATAGGAGGCGGTTGGTCATCCTGTAAAAGAGATAATGCAGCTGAGATGATCTTATGGTGGAGGACTGGGTTGTTCGGCTCGCCAAGGGGGTAGCCGAATTGATATGGGACGGCGAGGGCTCGGGGTGGGTTGACCTGCTCGGTAATACTCCGAACCAAAGTAATCGAAACGGTTGAGATACTAGCTGCCTCGATCGCACGTTGGATCAGCCCAACGGACTGGTTGCATAGCGGTCAGACAGGGGTTAGAAAGGCGACATCAACGCCATCCGATTTAAGGTGCCCCCCAACTTCTGGAGCCGTGCGTTTAATCAAACGTCCCGGGGCGGTCTGAGATCCCATGAAACTGAAATGTCGGTCATTGAGCTGCCCGATTTTGCCCCGCTGTTCTAGTTCTCGAAAGCGATCGAGCGGAAACACCAGATTCCGATCCGCGAAGCTGCCGGTCTGATCGTAAGCGGTGCTTCTGTGCGCGATTGTCAACCCTTGTACATCAACAGTGTTGGGGATTTCACGGTAGGAGTAATCACCGCCTCTGAAGTGATCATCGAAGGGTTCCTGAGATGCTGTATATAAACCGGCAGTCGTGACTAAGGCAACTCGACACTCCGCTAATGGACGCTGTAATGGGGTGTGCGGCGTTGTGTCGTGACGTCGATAGCGATAGAGTTTCATGAAGGTGCGGAGTTTGAAATCGAGTTCGTCAAAGGACGCCATGTTTGGTTCTCCTTTTGCATTGTCCAAGCCGTACATGATGCAGGTTGCTAGAGAGCCCGTAGGTCGAGTTTCCATACTCAACACCTACTAGAAACAGATTTACTACGATTAGGGTTGCTGAACGACGAGTAGATTTTCTCAATATATCGGGGATCAATCCGATGCGATACATGTCGCCCCGCTGGGGCTTTGGTTACTAGGCATGTCGCCCGTCTATAAACATGTCGCCCCGCTGGGGCTACGAGTCGGGCAAGATGACCGACCTACGAGTATAGAGGTCGATTTTATCGCGCCGCGCATAATTAGGGCGTGTTGACATTTGACGGCACGTAGGTTGGGTTGAACGGCAACCGTGAAAACCAACACCTAGTCCAACTCAATCGGGAAACAGGAGTAGGCACGTCGCTTTGAATCCCAGTTTAGCGGGACTCCGCCGTGCAGTAATGTGCACACTCGTTACGGCATACGGAGTATGCCTACTACTATATAGGCTGAACCCCAACCTGTAGGGGTTGGGGTTCCCAACCCGTTGGGCGAGGGAACCTCGCCCCTACGATTAGGTATGTATTGGCGAATTACGGACACGCCTCACATAAATGTCAACAGAACCTAGCAACTTGCGTAATTATAGCATTAATCGAGTTGATAGAGAGTTAACTCCTTCTAATTTGAACAGGGATAATTTCCCAAATTGAGGTATTTGATAATGGCAGATTCAAAGCGAATCGAGCATTGTGAGCTCGTTCAATTTTTCAAACAGACACTGATGGCTGTTGGTGCGCCTTTGCATGTAGCA
>JAKZSX010000293.1:0-29868 GCA_047517405.1 Candidatus Poribacteria bacterium
GGACATGCCGAAGCACAGTACAGACTTGGTCAAATGTATGAAGGTGAAGATAGTGATGTCAGATACTTCAAGGAGTATAGTGAAGGCGATAAGGTAGAGGGACTCTATTGGTATATCGAAGCCGCGGAACAAGGACATGTCAAAGCACAGTACAAACTTGGCAAAATGTATGAAAATATTGAAATGGATGAAGATATTGAAGTCTGCCTCAGAGACTATAGCGGATCCGAAGACTATAAGGTAGAGGCATTCCAATGGTATCGAAAAGCCGCCGAGCAAGGCTATGCCTCAGCTCAGTATAACCTCGGCTGGATGTATGCAAATGGTAGGGGCGTTGTTCAAGACGATGAGATGGCAGTCGAATGGTTCCGCAGAACCGCTAGACAGGGTAATACCGCAGCTCAGAACAAACTTGCTAGGCGTGGTGAGACTTTCGCTCCTGAACAGAAAAGTCTATTCGGCAATCTATGAAACGAGCGTATCTAACTTATAAGAATGGAAATCTCCACCACAAACCTGATCACGCCCCGAATTGAGGAATCAATACGTGACTACTCCCACTTCCGAATATCCACAAAACGCCCAGCAATCGCAGCCCCCGCAGCCATCTGCGGACTAACCAGATGTGTCCGTCCACCCTTCCCCTGTCTGCCCTCAAAGTTTCGATTCGACGTACTCGCACACCGTTCACCCGGCATCAAGATATCGGGGTTCATGCCAAGACACATACTACAGCCGGACTCACGCCATTCAAACCCCGCCGCGCGGAAAACCTCGTCCAAACCTTCCGTTTCCGCTTGTCGCTTGACAGCCTGTGACCCCGGCACGACGAGCGCGTGCACGGTTGGGGCAACCTTTCGTCCCTTGGCAACTTCAGCAGCAACGCGGAGATCATCGATCCGAGAGTTAGTGCAACTCCCGATGAATACCTTATCGATCTGAATCTCCTCAATCGGCGTCAGGGGTTTCAGGTCCATATACGCCAATGCGTGCTCTGCTGCCCGTTTCTGATCTTGTGTCGGCATCTGATCCGGATCTGGCACCTGTCCTGTAACATCAGTGACCATCCCCGGATTCGTTCCCCACGTCACTTGAGGTGCGAGCCTTGCAGCGTCGATGGCAATTGATTTGTCGTAGACCGCGCCCTCGTCTGTCGGCAACTGTTTCCATCTTTCGACCGCGCGATCAAAGGCCTCGCCTTGCGGGCAAAATTCACGACCCGCAAGGTATTCGTACGTCTTATTATCGGGGGCAATCATGCCGGCACGGGCACCCGCTTCAATGGACATATTGCAAACCGTCATCCGCTCCTCAACGCTCAACCCCCGAATGGTCGAGCCGGTGTATTCAATCACCGTGCCCGTTCCGCCAGCGATCCCAATCCTGCCGATAATCCCTAGAATGATGTCTTTTGCGGTAACGCCGCGTCCCAGTTTCCCATCAACCTCAATTTTGAAAGTTTGGGGACGTTGCTGCAAAAGGCACTGGGTCACCAACACATGCTCGACTTCACTGGTCCCAATGCCGATGGCAAGCGTCCCCAACGCACCGTGTGTCGAGGTGTGGCTGTCGCCACAAACGATAGTCTTCCCCGGTTGGGTGATGCCGAGCTCGGGCCCAATCACATGAACGATGCCTTGATTAGGGCTCTGTCGATCATATAACGTGATACCAGCCTCGGCGCAATTCTCTGCCAACACCTCCATCTGCTTGGCGGCAATCAGATCTTGGATCGGGAGAAACCGATCCGTGGTGGGCACATTGTGATCCATGGTGGCAAAAGTGAGATCCGGACGGCGTACCTTTCGTCCTGTAAGCCGGATCCCTTCAAACGCCTGTGCAGAGGTAATTTCATGAACGAGATGCGTGTCAATATAGAGAATTGTCGTTTCGCCCGGTATTTCGTGGACGATGTGTGCATCCCAAATTTTTTCAAACATCGTTTTCGGTGTCATCTGTCTCTCCTGCCTATCAACAGCTTACAAAATTCGTTTTGATTTTCGTTTATTTAGTATACCCGATTTTTCCTCTCCTGTGCAATACCATAAGTATATAGAAATATGCAAACTAGCAAATTCGTAAATTGGCTCTACGATGGCTTCATACTTGTCTAGCATTCTTAATTATGGTAAAATATATGAAAGCAAAAGGTAATCGCTTCAGCCTGCAACCTGTAATGAGAGATGATTCGTGAAACGAGGGAATCCATGACAAAGATTGGTATTGCGAGCATTGATATAACCCCCCAGCATCCCGTTTGGCTAACGGGATATGGCAACCGTGACCATAAGTCGGAAGGTGTCTATCAATCGCTCACCGCCGGGGCAGTCTCTGTTGCTGGCGACACGGACGAAGTATTAATCTTGACCGCAGACCTCATCGGATACGACCTTGCGTACGCAGCAGGAGCAAAGAATCGGATTGCGGAATCCACCGGCTTGCTACCGCGCCAGATCGTTTTGACGGCGACACATACGCACTGTGCCCCGTTTTTCTACCCTATGGCGATGCCCGGTGAGGTTGAGAATGAATATGCAGAATTTCTCCTGAACCAGTTTGTCCAAGTTGCGGTTTCAGCGAAAAACCAACAAACCGAAGGAACGGTGGCGTTTTCGCGGGGACGCTCTGAATTTGGTGTCAGTCGCCGATTGCCTGACGGAAAAGGCAGTGTCCAGTTCGCGCCAAATCCGGCTGGAGCCATGGATCGGGATCTGGACACGCTCTGGTTCAGCAACGCGTGCGGCGAATTGATTGGCAGCCTAATAATCTTCGGTTGTCACCCGACGAGTCGAGGCGGATATATGATTGGTGGGGATTACCCCGGTTTTCTGTGCCGGGCGTTGAGCGACCAGACCGGGGCACCAGCATTCTTTGCTACGGGCTGCGCGGGAAATATTAGACCATGGTTTAAGGGAGAAAACAACGGGTTTAACACTCCTTCCCTCGAAGAATTGGAAGCTGCTTCTCGCAGGATGGCAGAGGAGGTGATGCAGTCCCGACAGGACGCGACCTTGGTGAATGCTGAGGAACTTTGCGTCACGAGCGAATTTCATCATTTGCCTTATACTGATCCCCCTGATAATGCCACGTTCCGTGATAGGGCAGAAAACCACACCAATCTACTCATCAGACGTTGGGCATCCGAGATGCTCAAGTTGTCTGAAGCAGGTGGATTGCCCAGCAGTTGTCCCCAAGAGATTCAGGTGGTACAATTCAACCAAGAGATGCGAGCGGTTTTTCTTGGCGGTGAGGTGCTGACAGAAATCGGATTGCACATCAAAAACGCGCTCCAACCCGCGACGACGATTACAGTTGCCTACAGTAACGGCTTGATTGCTTATGTGCCAAGCAAGGAGACGTATGACCTCGGCGGCTACGAAGTGGATGGTTCACACTTCTACTTTTTGAAACCCGCTCCGTTTGCAAAGGAGATTGAGGATCTGATTGTTGCCAAGACAGTGGATATGGTTAAAAAACTCCAAACATAGATCCATTCGCTTGGATTCCTCCCATTCCATTTAAATGAGCGTAGCATTTCGGCACCCCTTTCAGGTAAAATAATTCGTACCTGTTGGAATCAACCATGTCAGTTGATTCCTCCAACCGAAGGAGCTGGCTACACAATAATAAGAGGTACGGCTTTAGACCCACCAAAAGTCAATTCGGGGTCTTGCCGTGAAGACCTATGCAGAAACTGACAACCGTAACTTTCATTATTGCATACGTGATGCTAATTTGTGGCTGCCAAAAAACACTCAAACAAGCTTTTGTTAATTCGAGTGAGATTGACAAGCAGCTTGTCAACTATGCCCTCCCCGAAAATGGAGCGGTGATTTTTGTCTCTCAAGATAACTCCGATCATCCCGCTTCAACCTTGACTGATGGGGCTGTTAGCTCCGAAAACTGGGATAAGGGTGAGGGGTGGGAAGTGCGCTTTGATGGTGAATATGAATATGGGGGATACATGGAGGTCGGAGAACGTGAGCAGCTGGCAGCCCTCAATATGGGAGGCAGCGCAACACGTCAGCGCAATAACGCGAATCAGACAGATTACAGTAGAGACCTCTACGGCGGTGGGTTGGCTAGTAACACTTCTTCAGAGGTAGGGTGGGTTATTATTCAGCTCACAGAGGAAGAGCTGGTAACCCGCGTTATCGTCCATACCGTCGATTCCGAAAAGTATCCCGCCAACCAGTATGGTGTCAGTGATTTTGCTGTGCAATATTGGACGCCACACGCACACGGATGGAAGAGCGTTGATCGGATTGGCAAAAAAATTGGAGAGCAACACAATAGCATCCGCAACAACAAACAGGGACGGGTGGCCGTACGTTTTAAGCCGGTGCGGACTTCGAGGATTCGTTTGCTTATTCGGTTGACAAACGATACTGAGACCTACGACAAGAGACGTTCCGTTGGCTACGTCCGCGGAATGCTCAGCCGCCTCAATATTCGCTCGATGCGCGGGACTATTCGCCTCACTGAAATCGAGATTTATGGGCTTGAAAAGAAGGATGCAATCGCATCAGTGCCACCAAGCCAAGATGCAGTTAACGAACAGCTACTTGATGAGATTTTCGCTGAGGAATCTACTGCACCGGCGTCGCCGGATTCTTCTGCGTCCACTTCCGAGGAATTTCCACTCTCTGGGACAGGTATGGAGACCAATCCACTGAAACATATTGAAGACGTTATCCGCAGGTATGCATCCGCTTATACGAACCGAGATCTGTCCGCATTAATGGCAACCATATCGCCCAACTATTCGAGAGATGGTGAAAATTATGAGCAGTTGCGGGGAAAAATGGCAGGTGTGTTCCGAAGATATACGCAAATAGATTTTTCGCTGCAAAGATTACAGATTCAAGACGAAACCGGGACAGCGACGGCTGACGCAGATTACGTCATTGTCTTAACTTCAGCGGGAAGTTCGCCTTCAACGTTCTCGGGTAAGCTGTTTTTTGCATTGATTGAGTCTCAAAGTGGGTGGCAGATTTTGAGCATTGATACACAAGGGCGGTGATATGAACTTTAGACATTTGTGTTGTACGCTTTACCTTTCACGGGTCTGCCCTGAGATGCCAAAATTCGGAGTTCGCCACGCGACGCTCAATTTGATAGCCTCAATCTACCGCAGTTTCACGTTTTACTTCCTACCTATCGTTCTCTGCCTTCTGATCGCGCTCAGTGGATGCGGAGGCGCGACTGCTAATTTTCAGTTGTCTCCGGCTGACGCCGAAAAATTGAACCCAGTTCTCGCGGAACTCCAACTGAGTTACGATCTGACTTCGACCTTAAGAATATTGCAGCTTATCGTGACGATCGAGGAAGAAGGGAAAAAAGAGGAAGTCCGAGAATCCCTCTGGTACAAGAAATCCGAGACAGACGGCGATCTGCTGCACATCCAAGCGATGGGTCCCTTGAATGAACCACGAGTAGTTGCGATCGCTGCACGAAACCAGTTTTTACTCTATCTCGTCAATGAAGGTGAGGTTATTTTTGAACCGTTGGAAGACCAGGTTCTCCAAGAAATTTTTGGGGTAGACCTGCGGGTTTCTGATGTACGTAGTGCGATTTTTGCCAATCCTTTCTTGGATGGACGAACCCGCGAATTATCCCTAGCCCATTCTGGCGCAAAATATGTTGTAACACGCCCCGGCACCGCAGCAGGGCAGGTTGAGCAGATAACCATCTTCGTGCGTGATGCTGAACCACAAGTCAGTGATTGGGAGGTGCGTGATAAACGTGGGAACATCATTCAACAGGCAAAATTCTCAGACTATCGAGAGGTCGGTGGCATTCTCCGTCCCCATAAAATTGAGATCGAACGCCCCATCGAAAAAACGCAAGTCGTGCTGAAAATCGTAAAGCCTGAAATCAACATTGATATCAGCGACGGCAAGTTTGAGTTTGAGCGATTTTTGCAGGAAGGCACAAAACGCCGATTTTTGAGGTAATAGCATGGCAGATTTCGCCTTGCGCGTACAGGCACACGCGAAGATTAACCTGTATCTCGACGTGATAGGAAAACGCCCCGATGAGTATCACGAAATTGAAACGGTTTTCCATTCAATCGGGCTGCATGACGATATCTATCTCCGCAAACGCGCCGATAGAGAAATCACGGTGCACTGCGAACACCCACATGTGCCATGCGACCCACGCAACCTCGCCTATCGTGCTGCAAAACTACTGGTTGACAATATGTCCGATTTGAGTGGTATTGATATTAAGATTTTGAAACGAATACCGGTCGCAGCCGGGCTTGGTGGAGGCAGTGCAGATGCCGCTGCGGTGCTTTGTGGGATGAATGCCCTTTTCGACCTTGGGTTGACGCAGCGAGATTTGATGCGGTTAGGTGTGCAACTCGGCGCGGATGTGCCGTTTTGTATTCTGGGCGGTGCTGCCCTCGGACAGGGCATCGGCGAAATCTTGACGCCGTTGCCTCCTTTCGATGACACGTGGATTCTGCTGGCAAATCCCGGCTTGGAGATTTCCACTGCCTGGGTCTACCAACACACCAATTTATCATTGACGGCACCGAAAAAAAATGTTACAATCCTGACCCGTTGTTTGCAGAGTGGTGAGTTTTCCAGCGTCGCACGCCATCTATATAACGGCTTAGAAGTACCTGTTCTCTCGAAATACCCCGTTGTTGCAGAAATAAAAACGAAGCTTAACAACTGCCCGGGCAGTTGTGGCGTGCTTATGTCAGGCAGCGGCGCAACGGTGTTTACGTTTATGCAAAGCCGAGCTGAAGCGAAACTCGCTGCCGCGAACTTCGAGAACGATTTCGCTTTTTGCAGTGCAACGCGTATGAGTAGCGTGGGAGTGTGTATATCTTGATGGGCGGTCGCCAAGTGGTAAGGCACGGGTCTTTGGCACCCGCATGCGTAGGTTCGATCCCTACCCGCCCAGTATTTTCACAAGCCGTAGCTGTCATTACAGCTACGGCTTTCTTCTATTTTGGAGGAATATGACATGCAGCAAGTTAGACTTGAAGCCCAGAAACGGGAGATTTCCGGCAAAGGAGCCGCACGTGGCATGCGACGTGCAGGGCACATCCCTGCAATCCTCTATGGTCGCAAGAACGAGGTTATCCCCATCCGAATTGAGGAGCGAGGTTTTCGGAATTTTCTGCAACGCTATGGGGAAAATGCGTTTATCAATTTGGAAGTCGCAGATCACGGCATCGAAAACGTCATGGTCAAAGAAATTCAAAGAGATCCGGTTAGTAATCAACTACTTCATACTGATTTCCTACGTATCTCGATGGATGAACCTATTACCTCAGCGGTATCTATCACCTTAGTCGGATCCGCTCCGGGGATTGAAGAGGGAGGAATCCTTGAATTTCCACACCGACAGTTAACTTTACACTGTCTCCCAACACTTTTACCTGAAGAACTTGAGATAGATATCAGTGAATTAGATGTTAACGATAGCATCTCTGTCGAGCATATCACTTTCCCCGAAGGTATTGAAATCCTCGATGACCCTAGCACGCGAATCGTCGCCGTTATCCCACCGAGGATAGAGGAAGAGGAAACAGCTGAGGAAGAGGGTGAAGAAGAGGCTATAATTGATGAAGATGCTGAGCCAGAGGTCATCTCTCGACGTAGTGATGATGACGATGATAATCAATAAGTATATGGTGCGTCGATCCATTCTATTCATTGTAATTTTGATATCGAGTTGCGTCAGGTTTAGTTTTGCTCAATCCTCACCAATCCGTTTCGTCGATCGAAGTGGTAAGACCCTCGCCCAAGTAGAGGTTATTGAGCGGAGTGGTGGGTTGTATCTACCGATTCAGACCTTGCGGGAAGCATTCGATCCGGGTATAAAGCAACAGTATAGCTCCCTGACGAAACGGCTCACCTTGAATTTCAAGGATAAGCAGCTGCGGTTACGGATTGGGTCACTCGATGTTAGCGTCAATTCGGATGAAATGAAGTTGTCGCTTTCTCATCCCCCACTCATCGTTGAGGGGAGCTTAATGCTTCCGCTCGAATTTTTCACAGATCTGCTCCCCGAGATCTACGATTTTAAGGTGACCCATAACCCCGTAATACAGACGATACACATTAGTGAGGGCACTGCACTACTTCCTGACTTTTCCGCCACTACAACTACGGAGGGGACAGCAAAATTTCTGGTTGTCATTGATCCCGGACACGGTGGTGCAGATACGGGTTGTCGAGGGAGCACAAGAATCGCTGAGAAGGATATTGTCCTTGATCTCGCCAAGCAGATCGAAGCAGTTGCGCTTCAGCATCAGATCGAAGTACTCTTGACGCGAGATGCGGATTCGGATCGACGCCCAAAAGAGCGAATCGATATTGCACAAAGAAATTATGGGAAACTTTTTTTGAGTCTGCACTGTAACACCTCTTTTTCAGACCGCGCAGCAGGTACGCATCTCTACGTCAGCAATTCCATGGGCCTTCCCCAATTAGACCGTCTACCAATCAATCCGGGCGGAACTTCACGGGATAGTGCAACTATCCAAGCACTCTTCCAAGAGGAGTTCCTGCTACAGAGTCGGCAGTTCGCCACAATGCTCCAGGCAGAATTGGAGCCACTCTCGCCTGCACCGATTTCCCTAACTGAGATACCGTTGGCAACACTGGATGCCGTCTACATGCCGGCAGTTCTCATTGAAATCGGCTATCTATCCAATGAAATCGATGAAGCAAGGCTCACCGACGCTGACCACCTTGCCTCCATCGCAACGGAGATAGTGCAGGCAATCCAGACCTATATCGCAGAATCCAATCAGGTAGAGGACGCTGCAAATGGCAGATAATGCGGCAAACAGAAATCTGAAATCCAAGCAGGTTCAGCAAATTGTTAGCTCAGCCGCTGCTCTCACAGTTGCTGTTCTTATTTTTGCGATATTGATATCATGTGACTCTAAACAGACTGATCCAACGCCACCTTCTGTCCCGCCACCTATTATTAGTCCTGATTCACCACAGCCCCAACTTCAGACGTACAAACTCTTCTACTTTGATACCAACTCGCTCAGGCTTGCTGGTGAAGAGCGGGAATTAGTGCTATCCCAAGACGTCACCGAGCGCCTCAAACAGATTATCAATGAACTCCTCAGTGATTCCATCAGCGGCTTATACCAAACCATCCCCCAAGGTACACTGCTCTATGAGGTGTATGTCGATGAACAGTCAACGGCGTATTTGGACTTTTCGCGCCATCTCAAGGACGAACATATCGGCGGCACAACCAGTGAAGCCCTTACTGTGGGAGCAATTCTACGAACGGTTAAGGAAAATTTCCGGGACCAAATTAGAAGGGTGCAAATTCTTATTGAAGGGCTCGGAACGGATACAATTGGAGGGCACGTTGATATTTCAAAACCGTTACTCCTTGCATTGGAATTGGAAGTTGTAAGTAGGGTGGCAGAATCGGTGGAAGCGGAATCACCGGAAGTAGAACCGGCGGAAATTGAGACATTGGAGGTGGAGGAAGCTAGCGGACAAGAAACAGATCAATAAATTTCTCTCTAAGAGTAGGGCGAACCCGCTAAAGGTTTCCTAAAAACAGGGACCGATAATAGTTATGCCAACAAAACTGATTGTTGGGCTCGGAAATCCGGGACCCAAATACGAAAACACCAAGCATAACCTCGGATTTTGGGTTATCAACGAACTCTTGTTGAGATTACAGTTAGACCGGTTAGAACCCTTGTGTAGGTCACTTATCGCTCGAATAGAATGGCACGACTCGGAGATTATCTTTGCCAAACCAATGACCTACATGAACAATAGCGGACAGGCTATCAACCTGCTCGTTCAGAAGTTCGACATCTGCCCACTCAATCTATGCGTGGTTTATGATGACCTGAACCTAGATGTCGGTGTGCTACGGATGCGAAAGGCGGGAAGCGACGGTGGGCATAACGGAATGAAGTCAATTATCCACCATCTTCGCACACAGGATTTTTCGCGTTTGCGGGTGGGGATTGGGAAGGTGGAAGGCGACTGGATGGATCACGTGCTAAGCGAATTCTCCGCTGCCGAGAGGGAAGATATCGATTGGGCAATCCCCTGTGCGGCTGACGCGATTGAAACATTTGTTACAGGTGGTGTTCAGACCGCGATGAATCGTTTTAATGGGTGCGTTCCCCCGACACATGACTCCTGACCTGCTTTACTGATAAGCATACGGGAGGACGACGTTATGATACAGGCATCGAGTCCACTGTCTTCTCATCGTTTTTCAGTGAAATATAACTCTGATACCGAACATCGCTAATTTTACCTGTATTGACCGCATCGACGATCGCACACCTGGGCTCGGACACGTGGATGCAATCTGTGTATTTACATTCGCCGAGATAGGGTTCCATCTCTGGAAAATAGAGATCAAGGTTCTTCGTATCAACTCCCCACAAGCCAACCTCTCGAATGCCCGGCGTATCCGCCACCTCGCCCCCAAATTCTAGGGAAAAAAGTTCCACCAGCGTCGTCGTGTGCCGCCCCTTTCCTGTTTTCAGCCCGACTTCGCCGACACGCAAGCCCAGCCCCGGCTGAACCGCATTCAGGAGGCTCGATTTTCCGACGCCTGACGCACCGACGACGACACTAAACCTATCCCGCAATGCGTCTCGAAAGGCTTGGATGCTCTCCGAATGATTAATACTGGTAAAAATCACCGGATAGCCAAGTTGCTCATAAGCACTCAGAATTGACCGTAATTCTTGCCGTTCAGCTGAGTCGATGAGATCGATTTTATTCAGACAGACAACGGCATCCATCTCTCCCACTTCGGCTAAAATTAGGAATCGATCTAAGAAACGAAGGTTGAAGTCAGGCAAACGGGTTGACAGAACGATAACCACCTGGTCCGCGTTCGCAACGACAATTTGTTCGATTGCATCGCGCTTGCCAGGGTATCTGCGCGAAAATTTTGTTCGCCGTGGCAAAATCTCCTCAATAACCCCCTCCTCATTATCGCGCGGCGTCACGACGACCTCATCGCCGACAGCGACGGGATCCGCGTAGATCTGCCTCCCCTTCGCAGACCGCTGGGCACGCTTAACACGCCCACGCAACTGACATCGAAGCATCGTGCCACCATCCTGAACATCATAGAAGCTGTTTCTAGCTCGAATGACTCTGCCTTGAATTCTATCCATAAGCGATATTGAGTATTGGAAACCGAAACCCCATACCAACTGTGCACGCACCTTACAGTTGATAGTTTATATTGAAGCTTGCTTAAAGCATTGCTATAATATTTTTTTAACGTATATAAGGAGACGTCACAATGAAAACGAAAATTGTTCTCGCTGCTTTATGCCTCTGCTTGACGTTAACCGCCCAAAAGGGATTTGGTATCTTTCTGTCAGGTGATAACACACTCGTCAGCCAGACCAAGCAGGCTGTTTTGATCGTCGCAGGCAAAGTTTCAGATATCCAATACCTTTACAGGGGTGATATCTACACCGACGTTACTATCACCGTATCCAAAACGCTTAAAGGGCAACCCAATATTGATAAGGATACCGTTCGATTCAGAATCGAAGGCGGCATCTGGGGAAATACCATTTCGGAGATTTCAACTGTCCCAAAATTCAAAGTGGGACAAGAATTGATCCTCTTTCTTCAAAAGCGTACATGGGGAACTGGGTGGTCATTTTATGATGGGTTGTATCCGCTAGTATACCCACCATATCCGAAAATCAACACACTGAAAGAGAACGGTAAAGAATATAAGGTCGCCCACTTTGACTTGACTAAGCAAACATACCTCTTGAAACTCCCACTGGAGGTGGCATTTCGACTCATTGAATATGCGGTTAAAGCCCCAGAGGAAGTTGCCCTTTTAGAGGAGAAGATTCGACCCATCAAAGATATTCGGAAGCCAGAGAATCGAGGAAAGCAGAAAGTGGAATCCCCAGAATTTCTTTCAATGCTTGAATCGGAGTTGACCAAAATCGAGGCAAAAATTACAGAAAAAGAGAAAAGGACTGAACAGTAGAAAACTGTATCAAGAATCGTTTTAGATATACGCCCTCATCGTCCGGAGTGCTGTCTCCACATCGGCATCAAAATCATCAAAACTGCACTCGCAGGAGACACGCCCATCGTAACCAGCCTGCTCAAGCGTGGTGAAGAACTCCTCGAAATCGAAGTCATCGTTACCCGGATACGAGCGTTTAACGGGCTCGGCGATGTGGACGTGTGCCAACCACTCCGCGGCATAGATGATATCCTGCACTGGCTCGTTCTCTTGCCAGACATGATAGAGGTCTGCCAACAACTGAATCCCCTCCCGGTTGACACGTTGCGCCATCTCCAATCCGTCAGCGACGGTGCGGAGGATATTGCCTTCCCGGTGACAAATCGGCTCAATCACAATTGTAATATCGTTTGCTTCAGCATGATCGGCAGCCATGTCCAAGAATTCCGCAATCTGATCTAACGCCTTTTCATCCGAATAACCTTCCTCAAGATTGCGGGAACCGCTACTTCCGTAGACGATAATCTCTCCGCCAATTGCCTTTGCTCGACGACATGCGGTTTCGACATAGCGTGACAATCGCGGAAAATCAATCGCATCCCCGACCACACGCAGATCACCGGGAATAAAACCCGCGTAGGCTTCGGGCTTCAAAGTAGCCCGTGCTACCCGGTCTTGAATTTTTTGAAATTCTGCATCACTTGCTTCTGGAATGAGTGCATTCCCCACTCCCAGTTCGATATAGTCATAGCCAACCGCTGTGAGCCTATCAATTTTTTCGAGCGGTGCGCAAACGCCAAATCTCATACTGTTCTCCTCTGTTTTAAGACTAGTTTAAAAATAGATCGACACGCATTTACGCGCTATCGCCCACGATGTGCCGAACCTTCTCGAAGAAAGCCTTCTTACGCTCCGTGTTGAGTCCCCACTGCACGGGCACACTCTGGTAGCCGTCACAGTAGTTATTCTCCCCCGGATCGAAATAGCCCCACGACGCATACTCACTGATTGCAGCGACAAAGTTATTGAGCGGCTTGTCGAAATCGAAGTGGTCATCTTCGTTGAACAGAATTGGCATGGTTCGGTAGCCCGGCACCTGTCGCGCCTGCTGAACCATTTCTGCAATGCGGTTGGGATCGCGGACACCGTTACCGTGCATCAACAGAAAATCTGATGTCCGCACGACGTTCTCCTCCGAAACCTTTCCGCCCCCGTAGCTCGTCCCGACAAGCAGCCGCCGCCCGTCACGGGTTATCCCCTTAACTCGTTCAATCAACTCATGAACGCGGTCCGGTTTCAAGATGTCGTGGATGTATCGCTGGACGTTGCATTCGTTGTTGACCTCAACGAGGACATTCGTATAGCCCTGATCAAAGATCCAGTGCGTAACATTATCCACGGCACAAATGACGGCCGCCTCATCGCGGATATGCTGATCCTGACCAAAATAGAAGTAACCCAAAATCACAACCATCCCAAGTTCATCGGCGCGATTGATGATACGAGTCAGTCGATCCATATAATCGGAGTTCAAGCTGCCATCGGCTTCGATTCCCGAGTTGTGCCACGGCTGTTCCTTCGAGTATCCTTCGGGACTACCGCCTTGGAGATTGATTGTGAACGACAGCAAGCCGTAAGACCTCCATTCGGGGATTGCCGCTAGAAACTCCCGGGTGTTCCTTTCCGCATCCCATTCGCCTGTGTCGGGATATACCCACCTGCTGACAGTTTCTGGATTCCGATCGTCGAAAATCCCCTGCACCATCCGCGAATTGAGGAGTAGCCCCTCGATCTTATGCCCGTTATAAAAGCGACCGGGATGAGTTATTTTTCCGTTGATGTAAAACGCATCGCCAGCAATGCTTACAGCAGTCTGTCTTTCCATGCAATTACTCCTTCGAGTCTATTTGAAAACTGGCACCGGCACCTTGTCACCATGCCACGGAAAGGCATAGCTCGGTTGGTTCACAAAACGTTGTATTCCTCCCTCCAATCGAATATTTGTGGAGGGAGGAAGTTGAATTACGAAATACTTTTTATCAACAGGGACAATCTTCTCCGAGGTTCCTTCTTGATCAGTTGTCCGAAACCGGACTTGAGTGAATTGGTGCTCCGCGAAAGCACCCGCCTGCACAATGACATGCCGAGTTTCAGTTCGGTTGAGATTCACCATCTGGATGCCCACCCTGTTCGACTCCAACTTATCGACCAAGGCGGCAACATCTTTTGGGAGACCGGGGCGAGCACAGTCCATATCGAAATAGCGTACCGTTGCGCGTAACAGTCCACCGTTATAGATAGGCTGCGGCGAGCCCATCGTCACCTGCGCAAGTCCCTTAGTGACGACGGGATTGGGAGGCCATCGGTTATCAGCGATAATCTGCGTGGTATCGCGCGAATCATGGCGCATAAACTCATACATCCCCAAGACATACTGATACTCCGCCTGTAGCCGCTTTTCGGGCCAATCGGGGTTGATACCATCATAGTAGTTAAAACGCGCTTCCAAATTCCCGCTGCTCCGGTCACCTGCAACCTCGACTTCATTCCAGTCGCTCTCCTTTTCACCCGCACGTAGCCTTGTAATGAGCTCGTAATCCCTTGCATCCATTGACGCATGATAGACCCGCGCCAACCATTGAATACCTCTCGGTTGATACCCCTCCCAACCGTTTGGCGTTATTCGTGTTGGTACGAGCAACTGACCATCTTCTCGCGTCTTGGCATGGCTCAACAGAAATTCAATCTGTGAGCGAATGAGCTCCAGATAGCCAAAATCGCCGGTGAGCAACAGAGCACATTCAGCAGCGATGGTCGCTGCCAGAAACGCATTACGGGCGGAGTTACGACTGTTCCAACCGTAAAATCCCCCCCACCACTGACCATTGCGCTGCTCGCCTACCTTCCCCGTGGGACCAACGTTATCGGGAATAATTCCGTTATTATCCCGTATCCGATCCATCCAGGCTTCCGTGTATTCAAGGACCCATCGCTTATACTTCTCCTCGCCGGTGTAGAGATACGCATTGGTGATGAGGCCCGTAGCCGCTAGGTTGTCGGGGATGTCGCCGTTCAGAACAACATCGTCGAAAATTTTCAGAATCTCTTCCGCCCGTTCTAGATTTTCGAACCAGTCCTCCTCCAAATCCTTGATCACCGGATAGAGGTTTGACCGCTGGGCGTGTCCGTGTGCGACACCACCCGGATAGTAAATCGGGTCTAGCAGCATCTTCGCCATCGCAAGATCTGCGTGGAAGCGGGGACCGACGCTGCCGTGGAAAGGGGAGCGAATGATTTTATACTTAGGGTCATAGTTGGGTGCTTCGGAATCTTCATCCATATACATCGCTGCGAACCGTTTGGCGCGTCGGAGGTTTTCTGGATGGGTTGGGTCTGCCAAACCGAAACAGTAAAAGGACTGATTTCCTTCGCCCATGTGAAACCAGTCGGCAGGACCACTCAAATTGTAGTATTCATTGTGGAGTTGCACCCGAAACTCCGGATGTTGCGGTTCATCGTCCCGGCGCACAACACCATCGTTATAAAGCTGGGTAATCGCATTCCATTCTCGGATGCCAATTTCGAGCATCCGTTCATCCGCACCGATAGCGTAGAGGAGCCCCTTGTATGAATGGGCTTCGTATGTATCATCGACATCATTTACGTTATAAGGGGTCCCATCTAGGCGAGAGTATTTCTGCGCCGCTAAATCGACCGCCTCCTCCATGAGCTCGATAAGTTGACGTTCCATAAGTGCCCACGCCGGCGGCGGCGAAATCTCTGTTGCCTTGATAGAAATCATATCTCCTAACACGTTTTCTCCTGCCATTGTCTACCCTCCAAGGAAGAAAAAGGGGCAGAAACAGACCGTCTTCGTTCCGATCTCCTGCCCTAGCCACACCACACAAATATTTATTATCTCACATCACCATCTATTTTTCAACGCCAAATCCTGCGCTAAGATCAAATTTTTAGGGCGAGTAAAACGCTTGACAACAACCGCAAGATTGCATAAACTATTTATCTATTACGCGCTTCCAAAATTTCTCAACGTGTGTCAACTGAAAGGAATCAACGTTTGTACACAACCGTCATCGTCCCATTTGAATTTTACGCAAGCCATAGCCTCTCCGTTCGGGAAAAACCCCACAATCACTATTGGACGCTCAAATTGTTCGTGAGAGGCACTCCGAAAAACGGCATGGTGATCGACATTCTCAAGCTGCGCCAACTTACTGACCCATACATCGAAAAACTTGCCGACACCTACCTTAACGAAAACCCTGTCCTAACCGAGGAACAAGCAGCCTGCCCCACCTGTGAAATGCTCGCTGCCTATTTCTATACCCATGTTTCCCAATCCCTCGAAGAATTAGACGTAGATGCTGAGCTCAAAGCAGTTGAAGTTGAGCTGCGTGAACTCGAAGGGAAGGAGTGGGGGGCAGCTCGCTTAGAGGCGGACTAAAATGACCGACACGCCAGTTTATCAGACAACAGTCCAGCGTAAGGCTGGTAGGATCGGAAAACTCTACCTACAGCGTAACGGGATAGCACTCCCACCACTATCAACGCCAATTTTATACCCCGTCCTCTCGTTTATGACCAGCACCAGTCCAAATGGGGGTGGGATATGGAAATACCTGCTGAAAGACGTTATGAAACACGACGTACCGATCCTCTCACAGGTATTGCATTTCCTCGATTTTAATCTCACAGGGAAAAACATCAAGTATTGGCGAGAAAAATCGATGCGTGAACGCTACCGGGACACCAACGGTCCCTATGATGCCCCCATGTTCCTAGATTCAGGTGGGTTCAAACTGCTATACAATGCTGGACTTTCCCTCTCAGAATTCGGCATCAATAAGGAGACAGAGGCGGATGATATTCTGGAATTTCAACTCGATTGCGGCGGAGACATCATCGCCTCTCTAGATTATCCACTCCCCCCCGGTCTCGTTCGCTCCGAAGCGGAAACCCGCATGGATCGGAGTCTCCAGAACGCATTTAGGGTTGCGGAAAGGCTAGCAGAGATGGATAACCCGCCTTATCTCTATATCTGTTGCCACGGACAATCTAGAGAAGATATCCGGAATTACGTAGCTCAGGTTTTTGACCGGCTGACGGGGGTACTTCCCGCCTTTGGACTTGCAGTTGGTTCGCTTGTGCCGCTACGGGGTGACAACGACTCGGAGGTGTTATCACGAATCTGCGGTGTCCTTGATGCTATCCCCGAATCAGTACGGGATCGGACACCTATCCATGCCTTCGGAGTCTCTGGCAACTTGACCCCGATACTCGCTTACATGGGGGTCGATAGTTTTGACAGCACAAGTTACATTCAAGCAGCACGAAGTCTTGGCTATTCACATCCGGAGACCCGCAAGAAACTCAAGATTATGGAGTTGGATACGATGGAGTGTACCTGTCGTGTTTGCCGGGAAACCTCCCTCGAAGAGATGCAACAAGCTTTCATGGAGGCAAAAAGCTATCGACGCACCTCAACCGGGCAATATAAGAGCTACTACTACGCCAAAATTGCGCTGCACAATTTCGAGATGGAAACCGAGACCCTTACCCGCATGGTGCAGGCAATCGAAGCCGATGACTCGCTTGAAGCACTAGTCCATCATGCCTCGACAGCACGTGGCATTCAGGGCGCAGTCAACTGGCTGATTGAAAATAACAATGAATTTGCAGCGAAAATGTCAAGGACTGTCCTCCCTGCTTCCAGACGTTCGACGGTTCAACCAGCTCAACAAACCCTCTCGTTGAACTATACCCCCGACTCATTTTCAATCCCACCAAATTACAAGCCACTCCCAGAGAAGCGGATTCTTTTAACGATTCCTTGCGCTGGCAAGAAACCGTATTCCCTTTCACGTACCCATTCCATTGTGAACACCAAGCTCCACACCGCGTTTGGCAAGAATCAGGGGGCCATCCATAAAATCACCCTTTCGGGGCTCTATGGTCCCGTCCCCGAAGAATTTGAATCGGAGGAGGCGGTGGTGCGTTATGACTTTCAATTATCGCCTCGAAACACCGCTCAAATTCAACTCAGTGCGAATCGTTTCAATACCTATCTCGATAGACATAGCCACCACTATGAATTGATCGTCGGGTATGCCACCAGTCACGCCTACCGCAAGGTGCTGGAACTGGTGCAAAAGCATTATCAGAATTTCATCTTATTGCCAACCAAACCGAAGCAAAAACGACTCTCTGAGTTTTTCCGTCATATCCACCTTGATGAGCTCATAGTAGTGTTATCCGGTGTTTTAGGTGAGAAAGTGGAACAGGATTCTGGAGAGCGTCATGAAAACTAAAAGCCGTGTAGAAATCGGGTTGTGCCAAACCTGCCAGCACGTCAAAATAATCGAAAACTCCAACCATAGTCGTTTTTATCTCTGTCTCCTTTCACAATCCGATCCTGACTTTAAGAAATATCCACCCCTGCCTGTGCTAACTTGTCCTAGCTACCACCCCCGGAAGGGAGCAGACCGTCCGAAAGCAGGCACCTCCAGATAAAATCTAAACTCACGGAAAGGTGCGATTTAACCTGCTTGCGCTTGACTAGACACTCGAAATTTTCCTGTTCTCGATGACTTTGATCTTGAATATCAGCTATATTTCCCTTATAATATTTAACACTATATCAATTTAACCGATTGCCGCACAGCAGTCAGAGGTTCGCTAGGTCAGCAAACAGACATACGCTTACCCCAAAAGGAGGACACATACGAAATGACAACTGCCGAAATTAAAGCAATGGCTACGGAATACATTATGAACACCTACGGAGAGCGTTTTCTGGCGTTCGTCCGTGGAGATGGGGCTTATCTATGGGATGCGGATGGGAAAAAATACCTCGATTTTCTGGGCGGTTTAGCCGTCAACGGGTTGGGGCATTGCCATCCTAACGTGGTCGCAGCCATCCGTGAGCAAGCGGGAAAACTTCTGCATGTCTCCAATCTCTACTATATCGAACCACAAGCCCAGTTGGCGAAACTGCTCATCGATAACTGCGATCTGGATCAGTGCTTTTTCTGCAACAGCGGTGCCGAAGCCAACGAAGCAGGGATCAAACTCGCACGGAAATTCACCAAAGACCAAGGCAGAGCCGACGCCTACGAGATTATCACAATGGACAACTCGTTCCATGGGCGTACAATGGCGACGATAACGGCGACCGCTCAAACTAAATATCACAAGGGATTTGAGCCGATGGTTCCCGGATTCACCTATGTTCCGTATGATGACCTCCCGGCTGTGGAAGCCGCAATCAGTGAAAAGACCTGCGGCATCCTTGTGGAAACGATTCAGTCTGAGGGAGGTGTTAACACACCGAGCAGCGGTTACATCGAAGGACTGCGCGCGCTCTGCGACAAACACAATCTGGTGCTCATCCTTGACGAAGTACAAACAGCGATGGGGCGTCTTGGTCCATTGTTCGGGTATCAAATCTACGGCATTATCCCCGACATCATCACGATGGCAAAATCCCTCGGTGGAGGAACGCCAATTGGTGCGATGCTCGCCAAGCGGAATGTCGCAGAGAGTTTTGTCCCCGGCACCCATGCGGCGACGTTTGGGGGAAATCCGCTGGTGACTGCCGCAGCATGTGCAACGGTAAAAACCATCATCGATGAAAATCTGGGCGAAAATGCGGTCAAAATGGGTGACTATCTGGAAAGCAAGCTGATGGCACTCAAAGACCAATACCCGATCAAAGAGGTCCGCGGCAAAGGCTTGCTGCGTGGGGTGGTGCTGTCCGTCAATGGCAACGCCCTCGCCACCAAGTGTATCGAAAACGGCTTAATCACGATCTGTACAAACGATTATGTCCTTCGCTTTTTACCGCCACTCAATATCACGACTGCGCACGTTGACGAAGCTGTTTCAATCTTCGAGAAATCGCTAGCTGAAACCGTCTAGTATGCCCAGTAAGAATAATTTCCTCGTTAAGCAGAACCAGAAACCGAGTTTTTGCTAAAAACTCGGTTTCTACACATAGGAGAAAAACTAAGACTCAAAAGTGCAGAGTCTTTCTATAATACTGATGCCGACTACAAAATCTTTGGTATGGTTGGGGACTATCATCCTCACCACCTGCAACGGGTGTGACAAATCCAAACCCAATGCAATTTTAGAAACGAACAAAGGACGAATCGTCATCGAACTCTACCCCGATGCCGCACCGAAAGCAGTGGATAATTTCGCCACCCTCATCCAACAAGGGTTCTACGATGGAGTCTTCTTCCATCGCTATGTGCCCGAATTTGTAATCCAAGGGGGCGATCCAAAAGGCGATGGTACTGGGGGACCCGGGTGGACAATCTACGGTGAATTCCAAGACCCTCAACTTCGGTCTAAAATGCCCAAGCACGAAAAAGGCACTGTCGCAATGGCACGAACGCAACAGCCGAACTCTGCGGGCAGCCAATTTTATATCTGCTTGAATCCAGACCCCAATGGATATCAGCACCTCGAAGGCGAGTACACCGCCTTTGGTCGTGTCATCGAAGGGTTAGAGGTAGTAGATCAACTCCGCGAAGGTGATAGGATGAACAAGGTTACACTCAAGGACTACCAGCCGACAACAGAAGAAAACAAAGAATAACTTTACGAGAAAGGCAAAAAAAATCATGGAAGAATGGAAACGTCTCGTTCGAGATACAGTCAATACGCCTGAAAAGCTTGCCGCTATCTTCGATGTCGATATTGACGAGATACGGCGCGTTCACGAAGTATTTCCTATCCGTATTAATCCCTACTATTTGAGCCTAATCGAGGAACCGGGCGACCCGATCTGGAAACAGGTTATCCCGGATGCAAAAGAACTGATCAGAACCGGTTTTGAGGAAGATGATCCGCTTGGCGAAGAAGATGATAGCCATGTCCCCAACGTGACACATCGCTACCCGGATCGGGTACTGTTTTATGTCAATTATATGTGCCCGATCTACTGCCGATTTTGCACTCGAAAACGCAAAGTAGGGGATCCGGACTCCATTCCCGATAACAATGTCGAGATGGGTTTGGACTATATCCGCAGTCACCCCGAAATCCGTGACGTGATTATCTCCGGTGGGGATTCGATGATGCTGACGGATCGGAAAATAGATTACATCGTCGGTAGCCTCCGCGCCATCGAACATCTCGAAATTATCCGGATCGGCTCGCGCGTCCCTGTCACCCTGCCCCAACGCATCACGCCGGAGCTATGTGCACTCCTCAAGAAGTACCACCCTTTTTACGTTAACACCCACTTCAATCACCCAAGAGAAGTTACACCTGAAACTGAGAAGGCGTGCGGCATGTTAGTGGATGCCGGTATCCCCGTCGGCAATCAGACTGTCTTGCTCAGGGGTGTCAACGACGATCCCGCGGTCATGGTTGATTTAATGAAGAAACTTCTCAAAATCCGCGTGAGACCCTACTATATCTATCAGGCAGACCTCGTTTACGGGACAGACCACTTCCGTACATCAATCAAAACAGGACTGGAAATTGTTTCGGCATTACGAGGGCATATCTCTGGACTCGGCGTGCCGCACTATGTGGTTGATGCCCCCGGTGGTGGCGGCAAAATCGCGGTCATCCCAGATCCAGTCGTATCGTTTGATGATGATGAGATCCGGTTGAAAAACTACGAAGGCAACGTCTACAGCTATCCAAGCACCTCCTTTTATGATGAGGATTGGTAGGATTTTAGGGGATTGAATCCATGAAAAAAGAACAGATCATAACATGTGATGAAGAAGTACTCAGTGGAATACCCGTTTTTGCCGGTACGCGTGTTCCCATCACAATACTAATGGATTGCCTTAAAGCCGGGGACTCCTTGGAACGTTTTCTGGAGGGGTTTCCCACAGTCACGCGTGCGCAAGCCATCGCTTTTTTGGACATGGCTCTGGAAGCTGTCCTGATGGAGAAACCGAGTGCGCGTGCTGCTTGATGAAAACATAGACCGTTTCTTGAAGACTCGATTTGCCCCCGACATGGACGTGCTCACCGTAAGTGAACAGGGTTGGAAGGGCATGAAGAATGGTCAATTACTGCGTGTGGCACAGCATGAATTTGATGTTTTCGTTACAATGGATAAGGGTTTGGAGCACCAGCAGAATTTAAGTGCCATCAATATGGGTGTTGTCGTAATTCGAGCACCAAGTAACAGATATCAGTCTGTCGAACCATTGATGCCCCAAATTAATGAGGCGGTCAAGGTGGTTACAGCCGGCGAAGTGGTGCATGTGACAGCCTAATCATGACGAACCCCCTAATCGTAATGAAGATTGGTATGGCACCTTTTTACCACATTCGGTTGCAGCCGGAGTGAATTTCTACACGCTGACGACAAATGGTTACACCGAAACCCGTAAAATAGTTGTGCTAAAGTAATGGACAAAATTATTCTCAAAGGTATTCGATTTCACGGCTATTACGGCGTCGCAGAAGCGGAGCGTCAGCTTGGACAGAAGTATGAAATAGACCTTGAACTGATGACTGAGCTCTCCGCCGCTGGTAAGACCGATGACCTCGCCTACACAATTAATTATGCCGAAGTTGTCCAACTAGTAATTGAAATTGGGACCCAGCAGTCATTCCAACTTTTTGAAGCCCTTGCCGAAACGATTGCAGCGGCGATCTTAGCTCGATTCCAAATTGAAGAAGTCCGAGTCGCTGTGAAAAAATTATCCCCGCCTATTGAGCCAACTCTCACCTACGCAGGCGTCGAAATCTATAGGAAGCGGCAGCCAGATGGATAAATCCCCACCTACTTTTCATTCCATAATCTTTCTTTGTTTCGTTCTGATTACCTGTCAAGCCGTCATAGGAGACAACGCACCTTCCGCCTCACTGAGTCCCAATCCAACTCGCACAGATCTGTTCAGCGATCTGCATCCGGGCGTCCGTATCTATCAGTATGATTGGGGCGAAGAACAGTGTGTCCTTTATGTGGCTGAAATGGAGCGTTCCCATACCGACCTCCATTTTGAAGCGGCAATCGCCGCGGATCAGATCTTAGGAAAAGAAACCGTCAGATCTGCCGCACATCGACGCTCACAGCGTGGAGACCGCCGCGTTTTGGTCGCTATCAACGGTGGGTTTGGCGTTCTCGGTGATATGAGAGGATACGGCGGCGCATTGGAAAATCTACATATTCAAGCCGGGGAGCTGATGACACAACCCGCTTCTGATAAGGAGGCGTGTTTCGGTGTGACAGCGGATGGTGAGTTCTTGATCGGTCCCGTTGAAATGGAAGCTGTCGTGGTCGTGGGAACGTATAGCTTTCCGCTTGAGTGCATCAATCAGAGATTTCTCGATGGCTGCCAATCTATCCTGTATACCCCTCGTATGGGTGACTCGACGCATACGAACCGCAAGCGAGCTTATGAGATTATTCTGACCGGGCTCAAGTTGCCAATCACAGGCAAATACGAGAGCGAGTTTGTCATTGATCAGTTTGGGAAAGGTGGGAACAACCCAATTCCTGAAAACGGTGCGGCACTCTCGTTCCAATCGCGAATCGACAAACAGTTGGCAGCGCAATTAAACGAGAGAAACCACGGCAAGATCGAGATTGGGCTCAAGCCAGCTATCTGGAATCGCGCCATTCAAGCAATTGGGGGTCGGGTAAGACTTGTGAAAAATGGACGAGTCAATGAAACCCTAGAAAAGCATCACCGTGCTCAGAAAAAACATACACCCGGCAAACGGCAGCGCGACTTGGCGTTGAGTTATGAGCCGCGCACCGCCCTGGGCTACAATGCACAGAAACTAATTCTGATTGTGGCAGACGGACGACGGACGGGTTACAGCACGGGATTATCGCTATATCGGCTCGCAAGTTTCCTTATCGAACTCGGCGCGACGGAAGCCATCAATCTGGATGGTGGTTCATCGAGCACCTTCATTGTCGATGGAAAGGTTGTCAATCGCCCATCTGGACAGGGTGAGCGTGATGTCCTCAACGCCGTTTTTATCACAGCTGATCAGCCGCGGTAAAACAGAGTCAGCCCATCAATCCATAATGGCTACAATTTGAGATTCGTCCCGCCTAACCTGCCTCCCACCTCGCAGGGCACATTGACCCCACCAGTCAGCAAAAGTTTTTCGTAGCCTTCCATTCAGATTTGTGATAACATCCCACAGGACAAAAGACGCGGACTTGATGCGGAAGAACGCTGCACGCTATGCGGTATCATCCTGTCTATATCCAGTTTTCAACAAAAACATTAGGAGGTGCAAAATGCCAGAGCGAGTCGAACTGAATCCACCATGGCCCTGGGCGAGCCAATTCCGGATTGCCCAAGGTGTGTGGGTAGGAAACACGGTGTATGTATCGGGACAGGTCGCCTTCGATCCACAGGGGAATTTAGTCGGTGGGGACGACATGGGTGCGCAGGCGCGACAAGTTTTCGTCAATATCCAAGCCGTCCTCACTGAAGCCGGCGCAACTATGGAGGACGTGGTAAAGATTACGGCGTTTCTGACCGATATGAGCCGGTACGCAGAATACGCGGCGGCGCGTACCGAGGCGTTCCCGAACAATATACCTGCCAGTGCTACGGTCGCCACACCGACGTTGGTCAACGGCGATCTGCTCGTCGAGGTCGAGGCGATTGCTGAGATCGGCTGCGGGTAGGGGACGTAGTTGTGAACCGCCCTGAAATATCCTACAATGAAATTGTCCTATTACAAAATTCAAACGGTATAGCTTATCAGCCGGGTCTAAAGCAGCGATTCATTGAGTTCTCATTTTTTGACAACGCAAAGCGATCTCCCAACGAAAGACACGTCTATCACCTTCCAGAGCGGCTTAACGCTCAAGTCTTGTCTAATCGGCCTGCTGCTCATTCCAATCACTGCGTATTGGCTTATCGAACTTGAAGTCGTTCGCTATACCTTCCCAACAATTATCCACCCGTTTTCAAATGTCATTTTTGTTATTTTTTGGCTCCTACTGATCCGGTATATACTTGTTAAAATCTCTCCGGCACTCGGTCTTTCGCAGCAGGAGCTCCTCACCATCTATGTCATGTTGGGTTTCGTTTCCTGTCTCTGTTCGTATGACATGATGGAAATCTTGGTCCCGATTTTGGGACATCCGTTTCGGTTCGCTACCCCCGAAAACGGTTGGCGGGAACTGCTTTTCAAACACCTTCCCGAATGGCTTACCGTGCGCGACGAGAAAGCCTTGACACCATTCTATAAAGGAGGCTCAACTCTCTACGAAGAGGGGTATTTTAAGGCATGGCTCATCCCCGGCGTTGCTTGGATTTCATTTCTATTTGCACTGATGATTGTGATGTTGGGGCTCACCACCCTGTTGCGGAAACAGTGGACGGAGCACGAACGGCTGACGTATCCCCTGATCCAACTCCCACTGGAGATGACCAACCCCAGATCCAGCTTCTTCAAAAACAGGCTGATGTGGCTTGGCTTTGGCATCGCTGCATTAATCAGTATCGAAAACCTACTCAATTCAATCTACCCCGCGTTCCCCTACATCCCCGTCAAACGTCAGGACATCCATCAATTTTTTACCGAGCGACCTTGGAATGCGATTGGAAGCGTAAGGCTCTCTTTCTACCCTTTCGTTATCGGCATCAGCTTTCTTATGCCGCTTGACCGCCTGCTTTCATGTTGGGTGTTTTACTGGGTCTACAAAATTGAACTGATGGTCGGTAACATCATGGGCTGGCAGAGTCTTCCGCGCTTTCCGTATATCGCCGAACAGAGTTTCGGCGTATACATTGGGCTATTCGTGGTCGCGCTGTGGACCGGAAGGGCGCATTTCACAAGATTGGGACGCCATCTGTTCAGCAGTGCCGGATCTACGTCACAACTCGATGATTCCCATGAACCGATACCGTATCGTCTAGCGTTCGCGTGTGTAGCATTTTGCACGATTTTCTTAACAGTCTTTTCTTACAAGGCGGGTATGCCGTTATGGGTGATTCCACTGTTCTTTGGGATTTATTTTTTACTGGGGACGATGATTGCGCGGCTGCGCGCGGAAATGGGATTCTTATGCCACGATTTTCAAAACAGTGTCGATCCGCACCACATGATCATTGACGCCTTTGGGACACGCCAGTTGGGTGCCGGTGCGCTCACCGTTTTTACGTTGTATATGCACTTCACTTTTGCAAACAGAACCAACCTGATGCCGCAGCAGCTGGAAGCCTTCAAGATTTCGGAACGGCGAAATATCAATCCTCGCCACATCGCTGTCGCTATTGTAATCGCAACATTCGTCGGAGCGGTCGCAACATACTGGCTCTTGTTGGACAACTACTATCGACACGGTGCCGAGTCGGGATATTACATGGGACCGACCACAGGACGAGGCTGGATCTATAACCGATTGGAAAGCTGGCTGAACTCCCCTCAAGAGCGAAATACGCACGCGCTTGCCTTCATGGGCGGTGGACTCGGTGTGGCTGTGATATTGATGTCTCTAAGAGGACGGTTCCTCTGGTGGTCGCTCCACCCTCTCGGCTATGCGATGGCGGATAGCTAGGGGATGTACAACCTATGGAGTTGCTTATTTGTCGCTTGGGCGTGCAAGGCGATCGTCCTGCGCTATGGGGGCCTCAACGCCTATCGGCGCGCTATTCCCTGCTTTTTGGGATTGGCGTTGGGAGATTATCTGTTGAGCAATATCTGGGGAATTTTGAGTATTCTGACCGATACACCTTTATACCAATTTTTCCCCTAGTTCACCTGTCCTTCTATCAAATTCAGCAGAGATGGAGGTGCGACCATGAAGCTAAGTTGTTTACCCGTTTCACTATACAAAGACATCTTCAGCGCTAAGAAATCAGTTATCGATTGGATTCATTTTGCCGCTGCTCTAGGACTGGAGGGGGCTGACTTCAGCGTAAAATTCTTCCCGACCCGAGATCAGGATACCCTTAATACCATCACTGAGGAAGGACAAAAGATTGGTATTGAGTTTTGTGCATTGGCGTGTTATCCTGATTTCACACATCCGGACGCCGATCAACGTGCACAAGAGATCGCACAGATGAAAGCAGACGTGCAACTGACAGCGGCACTGGGCGCGAAATACGCCCGCGTGACCGCCGGACAGAATCACCCTGGCACCGATCGGGGACAGGGAATCCGTTGGGCAGTCGAGGGACTTCGCCAAGTGCTTGATGAAGCAGATAAACTGGGAGTAACCTTAGTCTATGAAAATCATACCAAAGGGGCACCTTGGCAATATTGGGACTTCTCACAACCCACCGAGATTTTCTTAGAAATTCTCAACAGCCTTACGGATACTTCTCTCAAGGTCTGTTTTGATACCGCAAATCCCCTAGTCCTCCGAGAAGATCCGGTAGCCTTGTTGGAAGCCGTGATAGATAGGGTAGAAGTCGTTCATGTGTTTGACATCCGCACCCCAGGTGAATTTGAGACAGTCCTTGTTGGCACAGGAGCGTCCCCTATAAACCAGATTTTCTCTATCTTGAAGCGCAACGGTTTCGATGGCTGGGTGAGCATCGAGGAGGCAAGCCGTACTGGAGAAGCGGGGTTTGAAAAAGCCGCGCCCTTCGTTCGTCGTGCATGGGAGGAGGCTTGACCATAACATCATGAATATTATTTGCATTTGCTTGGATACATTTCGAGCTGATATTATTGGGCAGGGCAAAAAGTACAGCCACGCGCAAACACCAAACCTAGACGCGTTTGCAGCGGAAAGTATTCGGTTTACGCAGGCATTTGGGGAAGGCCAACCCACACTTCAGATACGTCGTGGACTGTTTACCGGCATGAGGAGCTTTCCGTGGCGATACAATTTTGACCGCCGAGGGCATTGGCATCATGCATCCGGCTGGCATAAAATCCCTCCAGAGCAAGATACAATCGCTGAAGTGCTGCTAGAGCGAGGCTACCTGACAGCCCTGATTACCGATACCTATCACATGTTCAAACCCACAATGAACTTCTCACGTGGGTTTGCTCACTTGGACTTTATTCGGGGACAGGAATCGGACAACTGGCGAAGCGGTGATCCGCGGTTAGTCCAAGATCAACTGAGACAGCACGTGAGGGAACCAATTAACTGGCAACGCCACGCGGGGCTCGTCAATTACCTGCTCAATCAACGGCATCGGCGTTCCGAAGATGATTACAGTTGTGCCCGTGTGTTCCGATCCGCTTCTGAGTGGCTCGACGACAACCACACCGTGGGGCCCTTCTTCCTATGGATAGACAGCTTTGATCCGCATGAACCGTGGGATCCGCCCCCCGGCTACGCAGACACATATCTCCCCGACTATTCGGGTAAGGACTTCATCACGCCGGGCACAGCCTATGAAGCAGGCGATCCAACAGAAGATGAACTCCGACGGGTTGAAGCGCTCTATCTCGGCGAAGTCACCTTCGTTGATAAATGTATTGGGCGGCTGCTCTCCAAGATAGAAGAATTAAAGTTACACGATGACACACTGGTGGTGCTCCTTTCAGACCACGGCACCCAACTCCGCGATCAAGGACGTTTCGGAAAAAATCTCGAACAGCTACATCCATTCAACACCCAATTGAATCTGATGATTCGTCATCCAGAACAGCAGCAAGGTCAAGAGGTTGATGCGTTTGTTCAAAATCACGACCTGATGCCGACCTTGCTACATCAGCTTGGGATTCCGTGTGATTGGACGGAGGGAGAGGATTTCTGGCAACTCGTGACCGGAGAACAGTCATCTATTCGCGATCGGATTATTATCGGTTGGGCAGGTTTTGCAACAGGTAACGCACGCGGTCGTGTCAGCGTGAGGGATGAACGCTGGAATTTCTGCACCGCTGTCGGTTATGATGATCCAGATGGCGATGAACTATTCGACTTGGCAGATGACCCCGCAGAAATCCACAACGTGGCAGAAAATCACCCGGCTGTGGTCAAGGCTTGCCGGGCGGAGGTGGAGGGTTTATTGGGACAACCTCTCCCCGGTCGCATGATCGAGGTATGCGATCCGGCGGTGGGACCAATGACCCAATGGCTACAACAGAAGCTCCAACAGTTCAACTAAAAAACCGACGGAACTGGACTATGGTCAAAGCACCCCAATCGAGCCTCCTCACTGAATCGAATATGGCGTTGTTCGCTGACTATTACGAATTCACAATGGGCAAGGCGGATTTTGACAGTAGGAACAACGCAATCTGCACGGAGAACTACTTTGTCCGCTCCATCCCGCAGGGCGAGTATCTGATAGTGGCAGGATTGGAGCAGGTTATCCACTATATCTTGAATCTACGCTTTACCAATGCAGATCTCAAATGGTTGAAGGAAAGCAAGGCGACGCCGGATATGAGCGATGATTTTCTCGATTATCTGCGTCACTTCAAATTCGATGGCGATGTCTATGCGGTGCCTGAAGGAACACCCGTCTTTGCAAATGAGCCACTGATCAATGTGACAGGTCGATCTATCGACATCCAGATCTTCGAGACCTACCTCCTCAACGTGATGAACTTCCAGACGTTAATCGCCACGAAGACGGCACGGATCGTTCATGCAGCGCGCGGACGAGCCTGCTTTGATTTCGGGGCGCGCAGGGCACATGGGCGAGATGCCGGGATTTTAGCTGCACGGGCATCGTTCATCGGTGGGGCTGCCGGTACATCTCTCGTCATTGCGGGGCAATACTTCAACATCCCTTACGTTGGAACAATTGCGCACAAGTTCATCATGGACCGTCCGTCCGAACTAGCGGCGTTTCGAGACTATGCCAAATCTTTCCCCCATAACACCCTCCTGCTGATTGACACTTACGATACCATTCAAGGAGCAAAGAATGCGTGTATTGTTGCAAAAGAGATGCAGGCAAGCGGCGCGCAACTGAGAGGCGTTCGACTTGATAGCGG
>JAKZSX010000294.1:0-5420 GCA_047517405.1 Candidatus Poribacteria bacterium
CTTCTGTCAGCATAGAACAGGTTCATTGTAGAAATCAGGTTGACAACCATCAGAATCTTTCCTATAATTTCTGAACCTCTCATTGACGCTTGAGAGGAGGCCTGATTGTATATTACTATCTTAAAAATCGAGGGAACAATAATGAAAGATACAACAAGCGGAAAAGAAAAAAATACCACGAGCGACTCCACGACCACGACCGACTTTATTCGGCAGGCGGTTCAGGAGGATTTGCGGACAAACCGATTTGACGGTCATGTGCATACGCGATTTCCACCGGAGCCAAACGGCTATCTGCATATTGGTCACGCCAAAGCCATCTGCATTGACTTCGGTATCGCGGACGATTTCGATGGGCTTTGCAATTTGCGATTTGATGACACTAATCCGACTAGGGAAAGCATTGAATTTGTGGAATCGCAGAAGGCGGATATTCGATGGCTCGGATTTGATTGGGAGGATCGGGAGTTTTACGCTTCGGACTACTTTGAACAACTCTACGAATATGCCGTGAAGCTTATCAAGAAAGGGAAGGCGTACGTATGCGACCTGAACTCCGATGAAATCCGGGAATACCGCGGCACACTGACGGAGCCGGGGATAGACAGCCCGTACCGTAATCGTTCTGTCGAGGAAAACCTCGATCTTTTCGAGCGCATGAGGGGCGGCGAATTTTCCGATGGTGAGCGTACACTTCGCGCCAAAATTGATATGGCTTCTCCCAATTTGAACATGCGGGATCCAGTCATGTATCGCATTCGGCGGGCAACGCATTATAGACAGGGCGACAAGTGGTGCATCTATCCGATGTACGACTTCACGCATGGCCAAAACGATTCGATAGAGGGCATCACCCACTCGTTATGTTCGCTCGAATATGAAGACCATCGTCCCTTGTACGATTGGTATCTCGACGAATTGGAAATCTATCACCCGCAGCAGATTGAGTTCGCCCGACTCAATCTCAGCTATACCATATTGAGCAAACGGTGGCTCGTCCAACTGGCGGAGTCGGGGTATGTCAACGGGTGGGATGATCCGCGTATGCCGACACTATCCGGTTTCCGAAGACGCGGTTACACACCGGAGGCCATCCGAGATTTTTGTAATCGTATCGGCGTGGCAAAAAGCGATAATCTAGTCGATATTGCGCTGCTTGAATACTGCCTCCGCCAAGATTTGAATATACGCGCCCCGCGTGTGATGGCTGTATTGCGGCCGCTCAAGGTGATTATTGATAATTATCCGGAAGGCGAAGTGGAAGAGTTAGATGCCGAGAACAATCCGGAGGACGAAAGTATGGGGTATCGGAAGATGCCGTTTTCACGTGAGATTTATATTGAACGAGAAGATTTTATGGAGGACCCACCGCGGAAATACTTCCGTCTGGCACCCGGCCGTGAGGTACGGCTAAAACACGCCTACTACATCACATGTGTCGACGTCGTTAAGGATGAGCAGACGGGAGAAGTAACCGAACTACATTGCACGTATGATCCGGAGACACGTGGGGGTTGGTCTGAAGATGGACGCAGGGTAAGAGGGACGCTGCACTGGGTCTCTGCACCCCACGCGCTCGAAGCCGAAGTCCGTTTATTCGACCATCTCTTCACCGAGCCGAATCCGAACACTCTCACGGATGATGATTTCAAGGCGAATTTGAATCCAAACTCGTTGGAGGCGTTGCGGTCGTGCCAGGTTGAATCCAGCCTTGACGGTGCCGCGCCGGGAACCCAGTACCAGTTCCTGAGAATAGGCTATTTCTGCGTAGACCCTGATTCCTCCGATGAAAAATTGGTATTCAATCGGACGGTGACGTTGCGAGACACTTGGGCAAAGATTCAAAGATCACAGCAACGTCAGTAAGGAAACCCGCTAGTGGCAAGGTGGATACTTACCACTAGCGTGCAAGAAGTTGCTCAATTGCAGGGAGCTATAACACACTATTAGGTTTCCTGAATATGGCGGATAGCCCTGTCTAACCGCTCAAGCACCTTCTCTCTGCCGAGCAGAACGATAATATCAAACAAGCCAGGTCCGCCCGCTTCGCCGCTCAGTGCGACCCGTAATGGCTGCATGGTCTTGATCCGACTAATCCCTATCGCTTCGATGTGTGCCCAAATCGCCGCTTCAATCGGCTCCATTTCAAACACCTCCACCGCCGCTAAAACATCGCGGAGCCCTTGCAAAATCTCGGCGGGATCGCCTTTCCACCACTTCTTAACCGCCTTGGGGTCATAGTCAAAATCATCAATGAAAAGGTAACTGTAGGCGGTAATATCTGCCAGCGTTTCCAGTCGATCTCCAACGGCTTCAACAAATTGCTCCAACCACGTCCGACTCCGCTCCTCCCCCAGCAAGCCCCCTTTCTGCAAGAAAGGGATAACCGCATCGGTGCGTGCAGACAAATCTAGCTGGGTGATGTAGTGTCCGTTTAACCACTGGAGCTTTTTGATGTCAAACACACTTCCGCTTTTTCCCACCCGCTCAAGGTCGAATCTTTCAATCAGTTGGTCAACGGAAAAAATTTCCTCTTTGTCGTCATAAGACCAACCGAGCCGCACGAGGAAATTGATCAACGCCTCCGGCAGATACCCGTCATCACGATACTGTTCAACGGAGGTTGCACCGTGCCGCTTACTCAATTTCTCGCCCTTGCTGCTGCCAAGCACCATCGGCAGGTGTGCGTACTGTGGTGGGTCGAAACCAAGTGCTTGAGAAATCAGGAGCTGCTTCGGTGTGTTGGATAGGTGGTCTGCCCCCCTGATAATATGCGTTATCCCCATCTCAATGTCATCAATAGTGGAAGTAAAATTATAGAGCGGCGAACCGTTGGATCTGACAATAATAAAGTCGTCAAGCGTCTCGGCTTCAAATTTTATCACGTCAAGCACGAGATCGCGCACGATGATTGCACCCTCCGGAATTTTGAGCCGAATTGTTGATTTGCGTCCCTCCGCTTCAAGTTTCTGCCGATCCGCTTCTGTCAGATGCCTGCACTTTCCGGGGTATCCCTGTGAACGTTTTTCCACACGGGCACGAGTCCGCATCTGATCCAATTCTTCGGGGGTGCAGTAACAGCGATATGCGTTACCTGTATCGAGTAACTGCTGCACATATTTGTGATAGCGATCGCCTCGCTCCGATTGGATATAAGGGGTGTGAGGTCCTCCGACCTTCGGTCCTTCATCCCAATCGAGTCCAAGCCATTCCATCGAATCGTAGATACCTTGCGTTGATTCATCAGTCGATCTAGCTTGGTCGGTATCGTCAATCCGAAGGATGAATGCTCCGCCATGATGCCTTGCGAAAAGCCAATTAAACAATGCTGTGCGTGCCCCCCCGATATGAAGAAATCCTGTCGGTGAGGGCGCAAAGCGAACTCGAATGGGTTGCTCCGTTGCCATTGTGGTATTCACTCCTTTATGTATAAGTTTATCGTGCTGTTTTTGATACATGCTGTTGCGATTGCGAAACATTGATTTGATCTTGACGGTCTTCGCGCAGAAACAATTCGGATCTTTTCAAGTAACCGGAGGGTGCCTGAAAACGTTGTGTAAAGTTGCGGGGGATTCCCGAAGCCCTAATGTTGCACAGAACCGGTCACACACAGTCGTGCAGCTGCCCGATTTGTCCCATTGCTTATTGTTACCAGAATGTGTTTGATGATTCAAAGGACGGCTGAGATCGAGGCAACCCTATATGCGGCGTTAGATTGTGCTAGCCCCAAAAGATTAACGACAGATTTGGCATCATTATTGCGCATTTAAAATCAATAGATTTAGCTCCTTGGGGAAAGCCAGTGTCGGCATTGGCTTTTCTACTGTTCAGAGTTATAGAAAATGCCTAGAATTGCAGAAAATTGATTCCCTTCAGTAACCTAAGTGCCAAAAGATCAAGCAGAAAGGAAACTAACATGACACCAAGTCAAGACTCTCAAAAGAACCGTCAGAATTTTTATGAGCTCGCCCTGCTCCTTGCTGACGGGCAAGCCCGTAAAGATAAAACATACAGTTGGTCAGATTTTATAGACAACCTGTCACAAATCTGTGACCAATTTGCCGATAGTATTCACCCAAAGGAGAAACCGCATCGGGGTGTGTTACAATCTCGCTACCGTCCCTACCGGATGTAGTTTTATGATAGGTGTAGTAGCCGTCGGAAGGTTTTTTGTCAAATCTCTCCTCGCACCCCCGCTGCCAATTCATCCGCAAATCCCTTCACGCTCGACAAGATTGCCGCTTTGTCTCCCAGATGTTTTTCCATAACGTTGATGATTGCGCTGCCAACGATGACACCATCCGCAAGACGCGCGACCGCATTCGCTTGTTCACTCGTTGATACGCCAAACCCAACACAAATCGGTTTTTGAGTCTGTTTTTTTAGCTCAATGATCATCGGCTGAACCTCCTCCGAAAGGGACGTACGCGCTCCTGTGACGCCGGTAACCGATACACAATAGATAAAACCTGTGCTGACCGACGCGATAAGACGCATCCGTTCAGGCGAACTTGTGGGCGAGGCGAGGAAGATTGTGGCAAGGTCATGCGCCGGAGCGACCTCTAACAGCGTCGAGGCTTCCTCCGGTGGAAGATCTGGAATTATTACTCCATCCACACCCGCTCTGTGTGCGGCAGCGCAAAATTCCACTTCCCCCATCCGAAAAATTGGATTGTAGTAAGTCATCAGCGCAATTGGAATCTGCGTCTCTTGCCGAAGGGTCTCAACCATATCGAGAATCTCTCGGAGTGAGATTTTGTCCACCAATGCCCGCTCACTTGCCTTCTGGATGGTTGGTCCATCTGCAATGGGATCGGAAAACGGCACGCCAAGTTCAATGAGATCTGCACCTGCCTCTTCAAGCGTTAAGAGCAGCTTCCGGCTGATCTCGTGGCTCGGATCACCGGCACAGATGTACGGCATAAACGCACTCCGCCCCTCTGCGCGTAACTGCTCAAATTTTGCTTCAATTCGATTCAATATAGCACCTCGTTATAACTATTACTATTTCTAGTTTCATGTTCCTCAATCTGATGCAGCGTTTCGCTCACATAGCGACGCAGCCACTCGCTGTCAGTCGTTCTTGATAACTCATTAAGCGGTTCAATGGCTCGCCGAGACCCAATTTTGCCCAAAGCAATAACCGTCGCTGAACAGACGGATCGATCCGGATCGTTTAATGCTGCAATTAACGGTTCAACTGAGTGAATAGCCTTCAAATCGCCCAGCGCAACGGCAGCGGCGCAACGCATATCCGGCTCCGCATCGTTCAGAAAAGGAATTAACGGATCAACCGCCCGCACATCCCGCAGCGCCCCTAGCGAAGAGATTGCAAAACGACGCACAGTGCTATCCACATCCCACAGGGCCTCAATGAGAGGGAGCACTGCTTGTGCATCACCCATTGATTCCAACGCCTG
>JAKZSX010000295.1:0-6742 GCA_047517405.1 Candidatus Poribacteria bacterium
ACCACCGGATGAGATTCGTGGCTTGGATGCCTTCATCGCCCTTGGGGGGAAGTATCCCCGTGAGACATTTGAGGGAGCGGATCGATTGACTCTGATTGCTAGGCACGGAGTCGGCTACGATAACGTCGATCTTGAGGCAGCAACTGAAGCAGATGTGATGGTCGCTATCGCGCCAAGCGGTGTGCGCCGTCCCGTGGCAGAAGGCATTATTGGACTGATGTTTGCGCTCTCGAAAAACTTTTTCGCGTATGACCGCGCAACACGTGCCGGAACTTGGCGGGAAGGATTGGAAACCGGTGTTGATCTAATAGGACGCACACTGGGGTCGGTCGGGCTTGGGAACATATCCACCGAACTATTTCGCCTGCTACAGCCGTTCGGTATGCGGTTCCTGACGTTTGACCCGTATGTTTCACCGGAGGTTGCCAAATCCCTGAACGTGGAGATTGTTGATCTGCCCACCGTGATGCGAGAATCCGATTATGTTTGTGTCACCTGTCCGCTAACCGATGAGACCCAGGGATTGATCGGTGAAAAAGAGTTTGCCCTCATGAAGCCGACAGCATTTTTTATCAACACCGCCCGTGGTCCTATTGTGGATCAACGCGTCTTGACGCAGGTTTTGGAGGAAAAGCGCATCCGAGCTGCGGGTATTGATGTCTTTGAAGAAGAACCTGTGGATCCCAATGAACCGTTGTTAAAGTTGGATAACGTGATTGTATCCCCTCACGCTATTGCTTTGACGGAGGAGTGCTATCGAGACATCGGTAGGTTGAATTGTCAGAAGGCAATTCAGGTATCACGGGGCGAGATTCCAGATAATGTGGTAAATCGGGAGGTGCTTGAGCGGAAGTCCTTTCAAGAGAAGCTGGCGAAATATCGGGAAGGAGCGTAGAATGGGTAAGCAGCACTTAGATAGCGAAGCGTGCCGTAA
The DNA here is from genome assembly GCA_047517405.1 of Candidatus Poribacteria bacterium. Classification (GTDB taxonomy): domain Bacteria; phylum Poribacteria; class WGA-4E; order WGA-4E; family PCPOR2b; genus PCPOR2b. The sequence continues at coordinate 935 of JAKZSX010000295.1, forward strand.
CATCTTGGTGGTCGCCATTACGCCACGGCGGGAAGATCGACAAGTAGATTTGGAGGGCATACGGAAAAACGTCCGTTACCTCATCCAGCACGGCGTGGATTTCATTATGCCGGAGTGTGGCACCGGCATGGTCTACGATGCGAGTCTGGAGGAGTACGAAGCGGTGGTGGGCACATTCCTCGACGCAGCTGGGGATGCGGCGTATGTCGTGCCGGGTATTGGACCAGGATTTGGGAGAGCCTTGGAGATGGGACACATCGCCCGATCGCTGGGTGTCGCCGGGGTGATGATTATGCCGGTGGTTGGTCCCGCCTCTGCCAACGGTGTTTATAACGGATTCAGGGAGATCGCAAAAACGGTACAGTTGCCCACAGTCCTCTATCAGCGACGGTTGGACATTATGCCGACCGACGATGTGATTAGCCTCTGTGAACTAGACGAGGTGGTCGGTCTGAAGTATGCGGTGGAGGACTTGGATACCTTTGATCGAATTGTAGAGCGGGCGGGCGATCGTGCGGCGATGGTCTGTGGTATGGCAGAAGATCCCTGCATCGATTACATGGCACACGGTGCGGTAGGTTTTAGTTCAGGGATGGCGAATTTCGTACCGCGAATGAGCCTGACGCTACACCACAAGTTCGCAACCGGTGATCGGGCAGAAGCGGAACGCCTTCGCGGGCTGATGGTACCGTTCGAGGATTTTCGGGGTGAGAATGGTGCGCGGTACAGTGGTTCAGCACTACATGCTGCCATGGATTATGCGGGATTGTGCGGCGGTCCAGTCATTCCTTTTGCTGAGGATGTGGGACCGGAGGATTTGCCACGCGTTCACGCCATGATGGACATATTGATGAAGGAAGAAACGGCATTGCGCGTAAGTTAAGGAACGCAGATTTGTGTTCCCGACTGAAGGGAGTTTTTATGATTGTTGATACCCACGTCCACATTTGGGAGATTGATCCGCCCAGATATCCTATCGGTCCGACTTCGCCCAACTGGAATTCCTATCCAGACGAGCCAGGCACCGCTGACGAACTCTTGGCGGAAATGGATACAAATGGGGTGGATTGGACGGTGCTGGTGCAGACCAGTTGGTCCACTTGGGACAACGGCTACATCGCTGATTCCGTAGAACGTTTTCCAAACCGCTTCATTGGGCACGGGCTGATTGACCCACAGGACCCGAACAATGCGGAACAGGTGCGCTATTGGATAAAGGAGCGGGGACTGGTTGGTTTTCGCTTTCACCCGATGTACTATCCCGACGAAAAGATTCTGTTGACCCGTCAAAATGAACCGATGTGGGAGGAGATTACTTCGCTGGACGCGGTAATCCAATTTCATTTGCGGGCAGAGTTTGCGGATCAGGTAGCGATGATCGCAGATCGATATCCCTCCCTGAAACTGATCATCGACCACATGGGTTATCCTCAAATCGATGCGGACGAAGCAGAATTTAAGCCAATTGTCGATCTCGGCCGGTATGACAATATCTGTTTGAAGCTATCAGATGTCGCTGGTAGATCCAGCCAAGATTTTCCTTATAGAGACGTGCATCCATTCATTGAGAAACTACTAGGAGCCTTTGGAGCTGAGCGGATGGTGTGGGGGACAGGATACCCAGGTCATCACCGTCTCAAGCACAATTGGCCGACCCTGGATCAGGAGTTGCGCCTTGTCCGAGAAGGTCTACCTTTCCTGACGGATGCACAGCGCGAGTGCATTTTAGGCGGTACAGCGGCGGAGATTTGGGGACTGAAATAGTGTCATGGGAATTATGGATCGGGATTTAAAGCAACTAGGGCTATGCGTCGGGCAAGATGCCCGACCTACGGGCATGTGTGCAGTGGATATGTCAATCCACTACAAGCGGTGATTAGCTCTCATTTTCCCGGAAGGAGCTTCTCATGAATCAAGAAGACTGTCCAGATGTCATTGGAATTGGTGCATGCACCGCCGATATGCTCTTTGTCGTTCCCCAACTGCCGGTATTTGGGCAATCGATGCGTGCCTCTCAATACCTTCGCCAGTCCGGTGGGCCTGTTGCGACGGCACTTGTCACCCTTGCCCGGCTGGGGGTTTCCACCCGTTTCATCGGAAGAGTTGGCGACGATCCCGAAGGCGAGTTCATCCGTGAAGAATTTCGGAAGGAAGGTGTAGATGTCAGCCAATTGATGGTTGAACGGAACGTGTTCTCCCGTGCTGTTCTCGTTGTCGTTGATCAGGCTACCGGTGAACGTGGCTTCACCTCCCGTCGGGAGACCAATACCCCCTTAACCGCATCAGATCTGAATCGCCAAGAGATTGCGTCTGCCAAGGTCTTACACCTAGACGAAGCTAATGAAACCTCGATCCAAGCGGCAAAATGGGCGAAAGCGGCGGGTGCTACCGTGGTGTTTGACGGCACACGATACAGTGAAATGCTCACAGAGCTGCTACTGCCTGTGGTCGATATTCCTATCGTATCAGAAGCTTTTGCACAGGGATGGATGCCCGGTGCACCGCCCGAAGCAGTCGTGGAACGACTTTGCGAATTTGGGGCACGCATCGCGGTCGTGACGCTTGGCGAGCGAGGTTGTGTTGCGAAATGGAAAGCGGAGCTCCTTACGTTTCCAGCCTTCCCCGTTGATGTGTTGGATACCACCGGTGCGGGGGATGCGTTTCACGGTGGGTTTATCTATGGTGTTCTACAGGACTGGAGCGTTGCGGAGATAGTCCGGTTTGCTTCGGCTGTTGCCTCGATTAACTGTTGTCAACTCGGTGGGCGCAGTGGTTTGCCAACAGTGGAAGAGGTTCATCAATTCCTGGAAATGTTTCCTGCGACGGATAGTCAATGAACAAAGGTCGCACTCGGTTTCTCAACAGTATCAGAGAATATATCTGCTGATATCCTCGTCCTTCACAATCTCGGATAACTGCTCGGTGACGTAATCGGCGTTGATTGTGATCGATTGCTCCTCCAAGTCTGGAGCGTTGAAGGAGATTTCGTCAAAGAGTTTCTCCATGATGGTGTGGAGACGGCGTGCCCCGATATCCTCTACTGTTTCATTCACCTGAAAGGCTAAGGCGGCAATCTCATCAATCGCATCCTCGGTAATGGTCACGTCGATATCTTCCGTTTTCAACATGGCGATATACTGCTTCTCTAGCGCGTTCTTGGGTTCGGTGAGGATACGTTTGAAGTCCGCTTCATTCAGGCTTGTCAGTTCGACGCGAATTGGGAAACGACCTTGCAATTCTGGAATGAGATCCGATGGCTTGGAGACATGAAAAGCACCGGAAGCGATGAATAAGATGTGATCGGTGCGAACCATTCCGTGCTTGGTCATCACCGTACTTCCTTCGATAATTGGTAGGATATCACGTTGGACACCTTCTCGCGAAACATCGGGTCCCGCCTTCGACTCACGCCCTGCAATCTTATCGATTTCATCCAGAAAAACGATGCCTGAGTTTTCCGCACGTGCAATAGCTTCGCTAATGACGTGATCCATATCAATCAGCTTCTCTGCCTCTTCTTGTGTGATGATCTGACGTGCTTCAGAGATAGGTACGCGCCGCTTCTTCTCCTGCTTAGGCAGAATGCTCCCAAACATGTCCTTCAAGTTGATATCCATCTCCTCAATGCCACTTGGAGAGAAGATTTCAACAAAAGGGACTGTTCGGTTGCTTACATTAATCTCGATAGGCTTATCCTCCAGTTTTCCATCTCTCAGCCGTTGACGAAACTTTTCCCGCGTTCGTAGGTATCTTGCCTGTTCTTGTTCACTGACTTCCGACCGGTCAGTTGGATCAAGCTGCTGTACTGCTAATGCCAATCGCTCGACTTCATCCGAAGCTTCATCCTCTTCATTTCCACCGGTCATTTCGCCGTTTTTTTCAACCGACTCAGGTCCCATCCTTGGCCTTGGCGGCGGTATCAAGAAATCTAAGAGTCGTTCTTCGGTGAGCTCTAGTGCTTTTTCCTGGACTATCTCCGCTTGTTCGGACTTCACCATATTGACGGCAAGATCTGCAAGATCTCGAATCATCGATTCTACATCGCGTCCAACATAGCCAACTTCCGTATATTTTGAGGCTTCGACTTTAATAAATGGAGCGTCCACTAAACGCGCCAGCCGCCTCGCAATTTCGGTTTTTCCAACCCCGGTTGTTCCAATCATGATGATATTTTTAGGTGCAACTTCATCCCGCATGTCGTCTTGGAGCATTTGTCGACGGGCTCGATTACGGAGCGCAATAGCGACTGAACGTTTCGCTTCTGCTTGACCAATAATATATTTATCGAGTTCTTCAACAATCTGTCTAGGGGTCAGTGCATCTGCTAACGTTTTTTGATTCGATGAAGCATTGAAAGTTGACAATGTGTACCTCCGTTTTTTACATTCGTCATTGAGTAGCAATGATCCTAAGATTAAATTTCAAGTGTTTCAGTCTTAATGGTGCTATTGGTATAAATGCAAATGTGGCTGGTTATCTGTAACGCCTCTTTGACAATTTCTTTGGCGTTGAGCGAGGAGTGTTTCAAGAGGGCTCTGGCGGCGGAGATCGCGATGGATCCACCGGATCCAATACCTAAGACTCCATCTCCATCATCTGGCTCAAGCACGTCGCCGCTCCCGGAAAGGAGATAGCCTCTTTCGGCATTTACTGCGATTAACAACGCCTCTGTCCGTCGGAGTACGCGATCGCTTCGCCAATCTCTTGCAAATTCGACAGCGGCTCTTTGAAGATTTCCGCGATACTGATCCAATTTTTTTTCAAGATTTTCAAACAGAGCAAACGCGTCTGCGGCTGAACCGGCAAAGCCTAACAGTACCTGATCGTCATAGGCGCGGCGAAGTTTGTTCGCCTCGTGTTTAATTGCGGTATCTCCTAAAGTGACTTGTCCATCGCCGCCGATGGCGATTTGATTGTCACGCCGTACCATGAGAATTGTTGTTGATCTAATCATTATGACTCCCTATGCGTAGAACGTACGAAAATATAATGATGATTACTTCTCAATATGATACTCCGATGAAGTGAAATAACAGAAAGCAGAGAAATTGCATAATCCCAATAAAGAGTCCACACCGGATAGCGCCCACAACAATGTGGTGTCTACGAAGATAGTAAGGGGAAAGTAAAAAGGTTAGCGCAAGTGCTACCGGGACGAAAACTGGAACGGAGCCGATATAGGGGAAATAGGACAGGCGGATTGCGTTCCAGTTCCATAAACGCGCAGAACCGAATTGGTCGAAAATAGTGCTGCCCACGAAAGCGACGCCGCCAACAACCAGAGCGGGGATATAGGTTCGTTCCCAAATTGCGCTGAGGCGATGGTAGATATAGATGATTATCGTTATAACAATCATCCAAGTTAGGAGCAAACTCAAGGGCACGGCGGCAATCCGAATATCACGCGGGCTTAAATAGGAGAGAAGCACGACACGTCGAGAGAACAACCAATCCAATGGGATATAGGTAATTGACGCAATCACGCCAAAAATCGCGCTGCGCGATAGATGCGAGAGCGAGTCCCATGGTCGGCTCGCATAACCAAACACACCCACGACCACGAGCACGTTCAGATAAAGCAGCCAAATTGAACCGAGTTTGGCATTTATCAGAAATGTCAAAAAAGTGGTGATACTCGCGATAATGACAGCTTTATCGGTTTGGGTGATGATCATTGAAAATCAGACATTAAGGATCAGGGTTTAATAGTTAGGCTTTGAGAGCAGGTCTAAATTTATCAGTGCCCAGCTGCCAATCGATCAGCGTGCCATGTGGGCAGCCCAGCTTCGCGGATTTTGCACTGTGTGG
>JAKZSX010000296.1:0-6804 GCA_047517405.1 Candidatus Poribacteria bacterium
TCACCGCACCCCACACCCCTGTGCCCTTCAGCCCGACGTTGGAGCAAGCCTACATCCCCTCGCAAGAGCGAGTTGTGGCAACAATTCAGGAGATAATGTCCGTATGACACCGATTGTGCTCCCCAAATCAGGTTTTACCAGTGAGGCTTCAACGGTTATCGGATGGAGTGTGGCGGAAGGGAATCGCGTTGAGGAGGGTCAGCTGCTGTGCGAGGTCGAGACTGAAAAAACAACCATTGAGATTACCGCACCCGCGTCGGGACTCCTGCGCAAGATACTCATCCGCGAAGGGGAGACACGCCCCGTAGGTGTAACAATGGGCTTTATCGGTGAAGCGGATGAGGCCATCCCCGAAGTTGAGGATGCTCCGCTCCCAACCCCCGAAGTAACGCAGAGTACCGCGGCTCCGAGACAATCTGCGCGCCCACGTCGCGCGGCAACGGGACGGGTACGGGCCTCCCCCGCCGCTCGCAAACTCGCAACGGAACATGGAATTGATCTAGCAGAACTGTCGGGCAGCGGTCCCGGCGGTGCGATAACAACTGGGGATGTAGAACGCGCGGTCGAAGCCAGCCGAGCGGGATCGGATGTTGAGTTGGTGCCAATGAGTTCAATGCGCCGTGCCATCGCTCGGATGACGCAAGAGAGTTTCCAGAGTGCCCCGCACTTCTACCTGACACTGGAGGCAGATGCAGCATCGCTTCTGAGCGATCGTCCAGAGGGTATCTCGATTACTCACTGTTTGGTCAAGGCGGCTGGATTAGCACTCCGCGAGTTCCCTCAAATGCGAGCGCAGGTTGAGGGTGATGCGTTCGCCATCCCCCACACGGTGAACGTCGGGCTGATCACCGCCGTGGAGGACGGTCTAGTTGTGCCTGTGATACACGATGCTGACCAAAGTTCACTCGCCGAGATTGCTGAAACGGTGCGTTCGCTGGTTGATGGGGCGCGGGCTGGGAAACTTTCGGCGGAGGATGTATCCGGCGCGGGGTTTAGTATTACGAATTTGGGCATGTACGACATTGAGACCTTTCATGCCATCATCCATGCACCGGAGGCAGCGATTCTCGCTGTTGGGGCGATTGTGGAGAAGCCTGTGGTCAAAGACGGAGAGGTGGTGCCTGGGGTACGGATGGCACTGACATTGTCGTGTGACCATCGGGTCGTTGACGGCGTAATCGCTGCACAGTTTCTGGGACGGTTGAAGAAACTGGTGGAGGATATATCGACGTTGGAGTGATACGCATTCGAGTCCTAAGAAGGTGAGAGACACATTGGCCGAGTTAATAAAACTGGAGACACTGAGTGAGGGTAGCGGGGCAGATCGACGGAAAGCGAGAGTTGCACTCGCACAGAGCGATGATCCGGAGGCGTTACGGGAACTGCTCAAGGGGTACTGGACATGGCATTTTGAGAAATCCTTAACGGAAGCCGCTCGGTTGCTATTAGCAACAAATCTGCGCTGGGAGCAGGTGCGCCCACTCATAACGCCGCCAGTCGGAGAGGTTATTTCGCCGCTCGGTCATGCCCTCGACCACGCAGATCAGAATGTCCGTGGTGCTGCTTTTCAGGTATTGGATAACATGGTTGACCTCCCCGCCGGGGAGGTACTGATCGGCGAGGAGTTAACCCCGGTCCGGGTGGAAGGATTCCAGATGGCTTGCTACCCAGTAACGAATGCACAGTACCAGCGGTTCGTTCAGGCAACAGGGCATCGGCAGCCGCAATCTTGGGAAGAGGGAACATACCCAGAGAAGAAAGGCGATCACCCGGTTGTGGAAGTGAGTTGTGAGGATACGGAAGCGTATGCAGCATGGGCAGGTTGCCGATTACCCACCTTCGAGGAATGGGAGCGAGCAGTCCGCAGCGATGATGGGCGTCTATTTCCGTGGGGAGATGAAATCGACAAACCGCGCTGCAACACCGTAGAGCTTGGTGCGGGCGGCACAACCCCTGTGGGAGCCTTCCCAGAAGGAGTTAGCCCCTTCGGTTGCTACGATATGCTGGGTAACGTGTGGGAGTGGACAGGCACATGGTACGACGAAGACGACCCACACTTTCGCGTGGTCAGGGGCGGCGCATGGTACTACAACCACGATTACAGCACCTGCACAAGTTACGATTTCTTCAGTAAGGAGTACACGGAATTTGTGATTGGGTTTCGTATCGCTCGATAACAGACCGCTTTAAGTCCCGATTACGTTGGGACCAAAGCGAGAATCAGCAGACCGACGAATCAACCTTCTATCCCTTCTCCACCCCAACCGGTGTCTCCGACACTGGAATCTGACGGACATAGTTGACGAGCGGTGCACCCATCCCATCAAAGCGAATTTCGACCTCATCCCCGGTTTCATAGGTCGGTCGATTTGGGAAAGAAAGTTTCATAGTTCCGAAGTAGTGCAGATGCACATCACCGGCGATCCGAAAGTGGGGATACTTGAAATGATGGTCTTCGAGATTGGCGAGGGTGTGGCTCATGTGCGCTTCGCCTGTGAGCAGATCGCCGGAATGATAGATTTCCTCCGATTCCCGCACGATGCGGCAACTGCCTCGAACATCCGTGAACGACTCATCGGTTACTAGCTCAGGTCCAACAGCGCAGACGCGCATTTTCGAGAGCGCAAGCCACAGATAATTCACTCGTTCCATCGGGTGATCTGCCCACTCGTTGCCGATCGTAAAACCGAGCCGACACGGAATCCCATCGTCGTCAACGACGTAGCAACCCACAATTTCCGGCTCCTCGCCGCCATCTTCTGAGAAGTCGGGGATGTCCAGAAAGTCGTTGTGCCCCCGCAGAACTGTCCCGTTCCCTTTATAGAACCATTCGGGCTGAATTCCACGCTTGCCGGGCGCGGGTTTGCCACCTTTCAACCCCATCTCAAACATTTTTTGTGAATCTGTCTTCGTCGCCTCGCTGTTGTCAGTGATTGTGTGCATCTGATCACGCGCCTCCATGCTGCCGAGATGCGTTAGACCCGTCCCAGAAACTGTACAGTGGGCGGGGTCCGGATGGTCAAGCGGGGGCAAAATCCAGCCGCATGCATCACCCGGCCGCCCGACTAGCAGCTGATTATACAACATCCGATCTGCCGTCTCAGTAGGGGTTGCGTCAAGGTGCGCGCTGATAGTCTTCTCACTCCTGCGAGCCTCAAGAAAGAGGTAATAAATCCGCGTCCATTCCGTGTTGACGCTGGTCAAGTCGACAACATGCTCACCATCAATATATCCGACTCGGCTTCCCTTGTCTGGCAACTGAAATTGAATCAATCTCATATTCCTATCTCCTTTTAAGCCCCCTATTTGTCCTTTATCTTGTGATTTTTAGCTGTCCCCATGATGTGATCTGTTTCCCTCGTTGATGGACAGACAAATTTTTATCAGTAACTGTGAGAACGAAAATGGCTTGATCTTTCAGCGGGGGAACCCCATCGTCGGTAACCGTGAGTGTGACGGTATAATTGCCGGGTTGTTCATAAACATGTTTGACCATCTCTTGCCCCTCAGCACTAGAGCCATCGCCAAAACGCCAAACGTAATGTCTGATTCCGCTGTCGTCTAGCGACCCTACGCCATTCAATGAAACCGTCTGACCCGTGAAAACCTTCGCCGGTATGGCGTCAATGATGGCGACAGGAAATTCATTCATATCTGCCGGACCAGTAACTTGACCGTTTGTCGTGATTACGCTTAACTGATTAGCATCTGGACCTGAAAGGAGAACCGCCGTAAATCCGATTGTGGAGGGATTCGCCTCGATCACAGCAAAAGTAATGGTTGCGAGGGTGCCGTCTCCATCGGAGGCACCAGCCAGAGAGGCCGCTGCCAGTGTTACACTATTATCGGTAGTAAGTGGTGGCACTACAAAAGCACCGGCTGGCAGGTAATCGGCATTCTTTGTGTTTACAAGTGCAAGCGTCCTTGGATTGAACTCCACGGTGACTTGATACGCGGCAACATTTGCTCCGCTGATGATGTCCACATCCACGGAAAATTCCTCGCCAACGGCTGGAGACTCCATATCTGACGGTTGGATGGATACGGTGGCTCGTGCAAAAACCAATGATGGAATTGCCAGAAAGATAGCGATTACACAAATTACTTTGAATCTCAATGCGATTGGGATCGTAAGTTGCTTTGAATTCCGATTCCAGCGCGTTTGTAAAGACTTTCTCATGCGGGTTCTTCCCTCTCATAATGATCGGATACGCAGCCCAAACCTTCGCGTAGGGAGATGCCAAATCCTGATCCGACCGGGCTGACTGAAAATCCGATTATAGCATACCCACTAGCGCAGTCGCAACGCTAAAATTGGGTTGAATCTTATGCCCCATCATCCCCATCCCACGGATTTCATCTCTGCTTGAACGATCAATCCTACAATACAAACCGATCTCACCGCCCTATACAAATTACCGTTGATAAAGTATAGCTTCTTTTGATACAATTCCATCAATCCGAACAGGTGAACTGGAATTTAATTGACATGTCAAACAAAACCCTTGACCAGCTCCTCATTGTCTTAACCCTTCTCCTTGATGTCTGTTTCGTCAGTACATCGGTTTTCATCGCATACTGGTTCCGCTTTGAATCAGGATGGCTAGACGGGATCGCCATCCATAAGGGAGCACCGCCGCCTCTCAATTACTATTTCCAACTCCTTCCGTTGATGGCATTCATCTGGCTTCTCGTGCTTCGAGGCGTTGGGCTCTACCGGATCGGGGGGCATCTCACACTCGAAACAGTAGTGTCCATCTCGAAAGCAGGGCTGATTGCGTCAATCGCCACGCTCAGTGCAATTTTCTTCATCTATCACAATCACCAATATTCGCGCTGGGTGATGATCTTGTCGTGTGGTATGAGTGTCCTTCTCCTATCTTTCAATCGGTTGACGATCCAGCGTTTCAAAGAGGCGATCCAACAACTGGGCGTGGGCATTACTCGTGCCGCGGTTGTCGGTTTTAACAGGACGACGCAACAACTGATTCAAACGCTCCAAGAGAAGACAGGCAACAGCTACCAATTTGTCGGTGTCCTACTCGGTGAACTGCCTCCCTCACAGCCGATTCCTCACCGCATTCTGGGTGAGTTCACGGAGGTTCGGAGTCTCGTCCAGAAGTATCGGATTGATGAACTTTTCATCACCTCACCGGCGATTTCTCATACAGAGATTCTCCAAATTGTGGATGTGTGCGAAGGGCTATCCGTGCGGATGCACCTGCTCCCAGATCTCTATGAGGTGATGATCGGTCGCACGCGAGTGGCGGATTTTGATGGTATTCCGGTGGTCAGGTTGAAGGAACTGCCGCTTCAGGGGTGGCGCGGAATGATTAAACGCGGAATGGACATTCTGTTGAGTGCTATTGCGCTGATTGTTTGTAGCCCATTGATGCTTGTCATCGCCATCGCTGTGAAGCTCACGTCGCCAGGAAGCGTTATTTTTCGACAGGAACGGGTAGGACGAGATGGTAAGCCCTTTTATATCTATAAGTTCAGATCGATGCGGGAAGATGCAGAGGTAGGTGTTGGACACGTCTGGGCAGCAAAAGACGACCCACGGCAGACGCGCTTCGGCAGATTTCTAAGACGTTGGTGTTTAGACGAACTCCCCCAATTCTTCAATGTTCTCAGGGGAGATATGAGCCTCGTGGGTCCACGCCCGGAGATGTCAGGCTTGATCGACGACTTCAGCCAATCGATCCCACACTACTTAGACCGGCATCGTGTTAAGTGCGGACTCACCGGCTGGGCGCAGGTCAATGGACTTCGTGGAAATACCTCGTTGGAGGAGCGTATCCGTTATGACTTATACTACATCGAAAACTGGTCGATCGGGCTTGACATCAAGATTCTCCTCAAGACGCTCTGGTCAATTCGACACGCCTCAAAGCAGGGTTCAGAAGAATAAGCTGTCCACGGTATACAGCGAATAGGACGATTATCGGTGGGAGGAAAATATCCTTTGCAACATGATTCAATACACATCAACTATGTGAAAGAGTTTACCAAACTCAGCCTCTGGTTTGTCCATAAGCGTCTCTGCGAAGGGGAGACCGACTTTGAAGGGTTGGTGAACGGCAGGGTAAATATTTACCGTAACACTTCACTGTATGACGGCAAACACCACCCATCCAGCGAGGATGTCGGCCCGAAGTGGAAAGAGATTCTGAAGGGACTGCGGGCGGTTTTTGACCGTTATATGGATGCATCCTCCACTGAACAGCTTGAGGCAGCGGGACTAGACCTGTTATGGCCCCACTTGAGGAAATGTCGGGGTGCGCTACCGCCCCCGGAGACCCGGCCCTACGAGTGTTGGAGTTATGACTATGGGGGCAATCAACTCAACATCCACATTCTCAATGTTTATCACCCCCGATCCCCTCTAAGTGATATGTGGGTTCCGTTTGCTGCCTCTCTCATCCGGTTGCTGCAAAACTCTCAGGTTAGGCGTCCCGATGTTGAGCTCGTCCGCTGTGGAAGTTGGCTTAATTCCGTCCTACCATTTCAGAAATTGTTTCCAGAACGCTGGAAACAGAGTGCGGAACCGAGGCCCGAAGTGCGGTATACCATGGGGCACTGGGGGCAGTTTACAGACCGGTCGGGAGATTTCCACACTCGGAATGGTGCGCTTTTTCGGCAAACAGGAGAATTTCCGTTTGCCAATTTGCGGTGCGAATGTTCTATCGACGAGGTTCTTGCTTATCTGACGGGGAACTTCCTCGCCGCAGTGGAGTATAATAATCCAAGTGGCTAGGCGTTGTATATCCATCGGTTTTCTGTTAAAGCTGATGTACTCTACCT
>JAKZSX010000297.1:0-7522 GCA_047517405.1 Candidatus Poribacteria bacterium
TTCGAGCTGGTGGGGCATCACATGCCCCCGATAGGCACGATTAAAGAAGTGGAAGAGCCCGTACATGGTCAGCTCATTGGCGTTAAGGACACGCGTGCCTAACACTTTGATCAGCGTTGTGTCCGGTCCTGAGAAATGCAAATCGTGGACGGGAGCCCCTAACTCCGCTCGCATCCGTGTAATCGCTGTCGAGATCGCGTAGTAGATGAAGAAAAAGAGGAAGCTACTCCACCACACCATACCCACCCGGTGACAGAAAAAGAGCAATCCTCCGAAGACGATAATCAATCCGACTAATGCGGCGCGATAGGTCATCGGTTCGTCCGTTGCTTCCCCACGCTTGTCCCTGATTGCAGCGGAAAAAACTCGCTTGAGATGATGTCGTGTCATCCAAAGTGCGATCAGAAATAGCCCCAAATACGCACCGGTGGTCTGTTGCTCGACATAGGGAAATTCGGGAACGGAGTGCCAACCGAGGGCGCTTGCAAGAATCCGCTCTGCTTTCCAAAACAGGTAGAAAAACCAACAAGCGAATGAGAGATCTAGTGGGATTAAGAACCCAAGTCCAACCGCATAGGGAAAAACGGCGACCGGCGTCCAGCCTATCGCGCTCCACGGCTTGTTTGTGAAAAAAGGACGAAGGTCATAGAGCCGTCCGCCGAGGCCAGGGATAATCGGATACAGGAAATGAAGACCGTTGAGGATATCGAGTCCTGCCCCCAACCCAAACCCAATCCACATCATTCGATTCGAGAGGAGAGAAGATCGCCCGTTAGTCATCTGAAGCGGGAGTTGAATAATTGGATAACTCAACTTTTCCGCCTCTGTCCACGGTCTACGTACCAAGACATTGATGCAGAGCATCCCAAATACCAATAGAAAAATGAATCCTGACCAGATGAGCGTTGGAGTTATCCATGTTCGTATGACCTGAGCTACATAGAAGCTGGACTCACCTTCAGCAAAGCCTTTTAGGATCTCCTTGTCTTGCACAGCGAGCCACGACGGAATAAATCGCCAGAAAAGTTCCGCCCATTCGTTTTCCGGGCGTGCATACCAAAACGGTCCCACTAAGACCGCCATCAGCACCCGCATCATGTCAAGTCCCGCAATTCCAGAGGAGATTGACAGCATCACATAAATAATCAGCAGTTCGCCTTGATTCAACGCGGTGTGGGGCGCAAATTGCTTGAACAATAGATTCAGCAGGAGCAGTACGAATAGGATAAAAATGACGTTGAAAAAGAGGGATACAGTCGTTGAGGTGGCTTCGCCCGAAGCAATCCAATAGGCATTAGCGGGGAGAAGCAAGGTGCCGATAACTACGGCCCGCCATCGCGTTCGGTTCGCAGGTTGCGAATCGCGGCTTGGATGTGAATGGATTAGATCATTGTGTTCTGTGTTTCTGAGCATTCATACTCCTATTACTGATTCCCCTGCGTGAATCCAAATCCATGGTGTTGCGCTCATCTAATTGACCAACGGTAAATTTCTCGTACAAGTTAGGATAGTGCTCTCAGCAAAAAAACAGAATTAATCATGCGAGGATGGCTCAACCTTACTTTTGGTTTTGGATCCAACCCCAGAACAGGTTGTCGCGCAGGTTGCCCGCGTCTAGGTACTCGGCTTTCAAACGTGAAAGTTCATCGTCCCTGTAGTTCTCAAGCGGACGACCATCACTATCCAGTTTGATGCCGTACTGACCGGCGGCATTGATGCCGAAAATAGAATTTTTCACGGTACCATCGGCAGCTCCTAGCGGCTCCAAATCGTGTTTGTCCTGTAGGTCCGTCGGGATTTCGATGCGGCGCAACGCCTCGATCTGCCATTGTGGTGAGCCTGCCCAGATCGAATCGGTGCCCCACAACACGCGATTCGCCCCTAAGCCCTTGATCAGTATCCCCAACATCGCCGCTGCTAGCCTCGGATGCGTAATCGCTAATGCGCCGAACGAGAGACCGATATCGGCGTATACATTCGATACACCGTATTTTTCGGGAATAGCAGCCATCTCGTCAATCCACGGCAAACGTCCAGTCCGCTCAAATGCTTCGCTCACCCCGCGTGCATCACGCCACATTTTCAAGCCAGCGTGATAAATGTGGAAATTCAGGTCGGGCCAATCTTGGGCAGCCTTCCCGACATCATCTAACGTCGCATAGTGCCAGTTTGGAATCCTCTCGTAGTCAATCGGCAACACTCCCTTGTGGACGCAGATATTTCGGACGCCGTGCTTGCGGGCTTTCTCGTAGGTCGGGTAGGTCAGATCTTCGTCATCCATACGCCACGGTTTGTCGAAGGTAGGCTCGGCACCCAGAACGTCGCCGATGGTATAGCCTTTCCATGAATCTACCTTGAGTTCTGTGGCAGCGCGATCCATTGCTTCCAGATATTCTGGAACACTGGGCCAAATCACACCGTGCGCTAGCATCCGTCGCGTGCCGGACAGCTGATTGACCAGATTGCGTGTGGCAACCATCTGATCATCGGACAGGAGTATCTTGTACGGATCGACCGATGGCGACGTGCTGAGCAGCGCAATCGTGGTGTCGCTGTCGAAGAACATATCCTTTAGGTAGTAGTCAAACTTGTAATACTTCAGGTCAAGTTCCTGTTCGACCAATTCCGGATTCCAAGGTATCCTAGATTGGTTGTTGCCGCGGGCGGCGTCCCTTATCCAGAGTTGGCCCTCCCAACTGTAGTCATCGTGGACGTGGTGCGTGTGAACATCGAAGATAAATTGGTCCTTGGTCTCGTCCCTCCGCGCTCGTGCTGTCTCCGTATCTTCGACTTCGTTGATGTCCACGTTGTAAACCTCCCCATGGACCTGATTCATCGCTAAAAACGCGGCAGCCATGCCACTGGGAGAACGGAGGTAGGTTCGGCGGGAAACTCCCTGATGACCGGCGTACAGATCAGCTTCTTCCTGAATCAGTGCTTCGACCTGTGCCTGCTGCCGGGTTTGTGGGGGCGGGAAACATTCGCCACTAGAGATGACCTGCGTCGGCACAGGGCATTCTACCTGCTTCCGGTATGCGCGCTGTAGGTGCTGAAGTTGCTGATTGGTAAGCCACATGGACATGGGATTTCTCCGAATGGTCTGGCGTGTTTGTAAGGGTGAGGGTTACTATATTGGAGATCGTCAGGGCGAACATATAGGACACTGGATAATCTGTCCGTTGTCTGGTTCCGGATGTCCCTCGTTGTCCAGCTTGCCGTCGGGACCGTCTAGTTGATGCCACAGCGTGCATTGTTGTCTGAACGCCGCATCGGTTGATTCAACATATTGAAAAGAAAAGACGCGATAGTCGGAATCGAGCCACTGTTTCAGCGTTCCCACAAGATTGCCATCTGTGCGACCGACAAGCGCACGGTAATGCGCATATTTTGGTGTCTCTTCGATTCGGCGAAGCAGAAAAACAGCGGGCCCCATGTTATTAATAACGGCGTCAATGACACTGTCCGCTAGTTGAAACGGTCCTTCCATCCAGCCTCCTCAGAGAACGTTGGATACTCAATCCAAGTAATATCCTTTAGAAAATTTCTATCCATGAAAAACCTGCACACGCTCGGCTGCTTTACCCATTACCGTATTGGGAGAAAGCGCACTCTCCCCGAAAACTACCGGAAACGTATCGCCCGTAAGCACGGAGCGAGTTCTCACATCCATATAGGTTGCGCTGAACGCGCGGCGAGGTGCCGAAGTTGTGTTAACACCCGAACTGTGCAGCAAAAAGTTGTGTAGCAGGATCGCTTCGCCTGCCTCCGCTTCTAAGTCGATTACATCTTCATCTTGGGTATACTTCGCCTGATCCTCCTCCGAAGTGAAGTGCTGTTCGTTGAGAATCCCCAAATTATTGCTGCCCGGCACAATCTGCATGCAACCACTTTGCACGGTCGCCGCATCCAGCGCAGTCCATACCGTGGTGATTGGATTAGTATCAATCTTCCAGCCAATCCCGATGTCTTGGTGCCAAACCAGTTCAGTCCCACGCTCGGCGGGTTTGTTCATGAACATGGACCGAAAAATCGAAACGTCTTCCCCGATGTAGCGGCGGGTAATCTGGCGGATGAGGGGTTTCTGTATATAGGCGAGAAAAAGCGGGTCTTGTTCCAGATCATCAATGCGCCGGTAGTTCAGGGTTGCTTCTTCGTTCCCTGTGGTACGAGTCCTCATGCCCCCGGTATGCCGAGGGTCAAGCTGAAAACGCATGTTATCGTAGCGGATTTTGCCTAGCATAATATCGTCTATGCGCTGCTGGATGGCGGCAAGTTCATCGGGGAACAGGAGTTTGCCCAGACGCAAGTAACCCTGTTCCATAAACTGCGCGTGGTGTCGGTCTTCAAACGAGGAAAGCGTTTCCAATTGCATTGCTCTAATCTCCTTATAGGTGTGATATTTCGGATCAAAAGATGCGTGCTTTTTCAATGTCTGCTATCAGTTCGTTCGTCCTATGTGGCGGACTCTCCAACAAAAATTTCCTCTTCATCATAGCTGAATTTCCTGATAGGTGTCTTGGCATGGATTTCCGTCTGCGAACAATACTCGCCGGCTTTGTGTCAACCCGATTATCGAATATTCTGTAAAAGAGTCTTCTGTTCCACCGTGACGACAGATACTTGGGTGACCGTGATGGCGCAAAATTGCTTTCATATCCACTAGGCTGTAATCGGACAACTCGGAGAGACTCTGTTCAAGGAAACGCTGCCTCGCTTTAGCGTTGCACTTGCCGCTTTCGGTGCGGCGGTCAGCATCGGCGAGCGTTGGAAGTTGGTAGCAGTTAACGCAGTTCATGTGACGTGCGTCCGGTGCTGGCTTGCGTACCTGCATTATCGGGCACGGGGCTTCAACGGAGCATATCGCACCGTCCGCGTCTACGCAGACGTGACTGTATCCCTTGCCCCGCGTCGGGATTTGGGACAGGCGTCGAACGAATTCCGATGTCGTCCGGCTCTGCATCAAGCACTCGTAAGCCCAAAGCCGTATCGGGACAAAGTGATCGCTCTGTTGGAAAACACTTCCAACGGAGGAGTGTCCCACCGCTACACCCTCAGCGTTCATCCCATCGGTTGTTGCAACCATGCCGCAGAAGGTAAAGCCTATCGTAGGAATGGCGTCGTTTCGGTGGACGACTCGCGCACACACGGGCCGCCGCGAATCTTTGGCGAGCCCATCGTTGTTCTTGCCCCAGAGAGGTCCGTCCGGCCCGTCGTTAAATACGATGTTCGTGCAACCCTCATCAATCACCAGTTCGTTGGCGTACATCGGGAGATTTAGTTGGAAAATGGTGTCGAGGGGGATATCAGCACCGGCTGCCGTTCCTTCTATTTCCGTAAGAACCGATGGCAAATAGGTTTTCAGTGTCTCCACGAAGCGCGGAAACCGCTGTGCCCAAACAGCTTTGTCAATGTTTGGTGGAAAGAGAGAAAGGTGCTCGCGAATCTCTTCACGCAATGCTTCGCCGGTGAGACAGCCAATTTCGCGGGGTGAGCCTGAGACCTCAATGACTTTCATGGTGCACCTCCGGTGGATCAATCGGGATTCCAATTTTCGCGCACGGTCTGATGTTGACTTTGTCCCCTGCCTTGATGTACTAGTACGGGGACGGATGCTGCAACGCAGAGGGATATGGACCGTATTCTACAATAAGTTCTACCTCCTCCACCTTGAGTGGACTCACCAACCCTTTAGCCCGGCTTTCCAAAACAATTTCCAACAGGTTCTCGCCCTGTCTTGGCAGAACTTGCTTCAGGTGAAACTCCAACCATTGACCGCCATAAACGTTGATCTCTGAGCCGTGGGTGCGAAGGCAACTCTCGTCCTTCAGTGACTTATCGTTGAGCCGAATATCGAGCCGATCAGCGGATACGAGGTCGGTGATGTTAATCTTGAGACGAATCTGGCGTATTCGCCCTTTGGCACCCGCGATATCATCGGCAACGTAGAACGGAATGGGATGCCGCGTCCCAACATTTGAGGCGTCAATCTCGACAGGCAGCGGCGTCGGATAGTGGGTTTTGTCATTTTTCGCTTGGCGGTTTCGAGCGACGACGTAGCACTTGTCCCCCTCATTCACTAGCTCCGGATCGCCAAGTTCGGTCAGCATACTACGTTCTACCTCCCCTAGGGGCCATCGCATGAACCAAGTGTATAAACCGTCAACGCCGCGCGCCCAATTGTTCGCCACCGCCGCTCGCATCTGCGCCGGTGTGGGCCATATCCGTTGCGGTGCCCCGGTAATAACATCGTGGACATAAGGTTGTAGGATACCGTAGACCGAAGCATCCGCTCCATGCGCTGCCTCGATCAGCCAGTCGATGGGTATGTCGGGGTCGAGAATCATGTAAGCGTAACGCATCGGAACCGCAAAGTCTAGTAGACCACGCTCAAACCACCCGCGCACGTCAAGACCTTGTGCCAGATTCATCTCCTCTGTGGGCAACACGCGAACGCCAAGGTCGCACGAATCGCCGCGGCAGCTCCTGACCATCTCGGCAATCTGCTCGACATATTCTGTCAGGATGGGTATCATGGCGGGCGCGTCTTCGTCGCGCAGGATAGGGCTGCCTCCTGGAAACGCGAAATCCAACTCCAACCCTTCGGTGGGGTATTCGGTTGCCAACTCCTCCAGCACGGCAAACTGGTGGTCGCGTACCTCCTGATGCGCCAAGCCTCGACCACCGTTTTGTAGCTGGTGCGCAGGGTCCATACCGCCGTGAGCGGGCATACGCAAGCTAGCGATGAAATCCATCCCCTTGTCATGCGCTCGGTCAATGAGAACCCGCAATGGATCCAATCCTCGGTCAATTAAGCTCTGCATATTGTGCCAGGTGCGCCAGTACGCAGACTGCTCGAAAGATTGGATGTCTGCTCCAAAACGCATGCCAATTTTGGATGGGTAAAACAGCCCATCCCCCCGCTCAACGCCGTAGCAGAAGGTGTCCACTGCCGTGCCGACAACTTCGTCGATGGGAACCCAAGCGTCCTCCAGTGTCATCGGTGGCTCGAAGACGAACAGGTAGTAGTGACGAGCATCGTTCATGTAGATGATCCGTTTCTTTCGCATGGGGAAACTCTCCTTTCTCGCAGGATTTGACTAAATACATCTCGATCAGCGGATAGTTCTTAATATGAGAATCGCATAAGCGGGCAAAACAGGTAAAAAAACTCCGACAGACCGCATGCAAGGAAGGCAGAAGCCGCAAATGCTGAGAAACCCAGATCTCTGTTGGAATAGATACCATTGTAGCAGAATTCCCCCTCTCTGTCAACGGGAAAGCAAGAAATACGAAACGAGCGACGAACTCCTAAACGCTTCCCTTTCAATTGCGTCGAATGACTGTAGCCGATTGGTATAATATCTCTCTTTTTTTAATAACGACACTCGCAAAAATATCCAAGAATCAGCAAACGATGGGGTGATACCCATCGGAAAGGAATCTTGTTTATATGGCTAGAAATCAACTCTCAACCTTTACCTTGAATCTTTTGGCTTTATGCGGTTTGGTGGTCTTACTTTCC
>JAKZSX010000298.1:0-3616 GCA_047517405.1 Candidatus Poribacteria bacterium
CCCACCTGTGCACAGATTGTGGATCCAATCAGCAAAAACACAACCAGCCACAAATCGACATTGCCCCGCATTGCATGGGTAACAGTCCCATAAGCAGCAGAAAAAAACACGATAAGCGAAGCCGTGCCAACTGCCGCATGCGTTTCAACACCATACCCATAGATCAGCAGCGGCACAAATAGGATGCCGCCGCCAATCCCGAGCAATCCTGTGAAAACACCGATAAAGAGTGCTGAGTAAATGACCGCCGGGAGTGAGATTCGGCGAACGTCGCTGATAGGAAAGGAAACATAAGGTGGGATAGGGATCCCTCGAAGTAAGCCGAATGGCTGTTTGTGATCGCTTTTCCCTCTGTGGATCAGCGATTCTACGAGAATCAACCCTGAAACCGTAATAAGCACCCCGAAGAAGAGCCATTGTAGGTAAAACTGAAGTGCTGGAATTGATTGCTTTCCGACACTAATCTCTCCAAGCTTATCCAACCAGTCGAGCAGATATACCCCGAGTTCAATACCGACAAAATTACCCCCAACAATCATCAATGCCAGCTTTGCATCAATATTACCGAACTTCCAATACCGCAATGCGGTAGAGAAAGAGGTGCCAGCTGTCCGAGAAAGCGTACTCCCGATGCAAATTGGGAAGGGGAGGCCAAATAAGATATTAAGGATCGGCGTGATTAGCGGTCCCCCGCCAATCCCGAAAAAACCCGACAGGAAACCGCTGATACACCCTAAACTAATTAATCCCAAAATATTAACAGGTATGCCACTGATATCGATGTTCATCTAGCGCGATGGATTCAAATGTGATAATCAATTCTAGGGTTGGGGGGAGTTGAACGGCCCGTACGACGTTCGAGAAAGGTAAAGATCCAGTTGATGAGTGCCCCCCAAGCGATGGGAAAGAGTAAACAGATTAGAACGTTGAAGATGCCTTTCATGTAGGACTCCAATTTGATGGAACATCAAAATCGTCTCGTACCGCACGGCAGAATCTTTTGCCCCCTCCCAGTATCCCTCAATACTCCTCCAATTCCTCTGACACCTTGAGAATTCTAGACCTCTATCAGTAGGAGTATTAGGAGTTTACGCCGTCGTATACTCGCACATTATAGAGCAAAGTTGGTGATGTTGTAAAGGGAAAAATTGATCGAATTCTTTTTGCTTGCATTTCCTATAGGGCTGTGCTACAATCACCAACGCTTTAGCAATTTCCAAAGCAGGTCGCGATTTAGTAGGTAACACCTTAATGGGTTACCCTCTTTCTCAATCGAGGAGATTTTGGAAAGTTTGAAGGTGACTGCCAATCCCTTTGCTTGATTCGGGTGTGTGAGGTGTTCGTCCTTAGCTCCCCTGAAGGGGTCAAAGGCAAACGACGCGAAAGGACCTCTAGAGGAAGCGAGTAGCAGTGACATCAGATTCAACTCATACAAACAAAAACTTTACAGACCTGCTTGATGACATATTTCTGCGATGTTTTTGGTTGAACTGACACCGTAAGGAGCTTTTTGATGAAGGAATATCAGACGGAACAGATTCGGAATATCGGTATCATTGGGCATTCGAGCACAGGCAAGACTTCACTCATCGAAGCGATTCTCTATAATGGCGGCGCAATTGAGCGGATGGGACAAGTTGATAGTGGGAATTCAGTTTCAGATTACGCCCCAGATGAAATTGAACGCAAGATAACAATTAACTGTTCTGTATGTGTCGCTGAGTGGAAAGGGTACAAGTTAAACATTATCGATACGCCCGGTGTCGAAGATTTTTATGGGGATCTCGAGAGTGTGCTGCGGGTGGTAGATGCCATTATCGTGGTGATTGATGCAACGACCGGCGTCGAAGGCGGTACGGAGAAGGTATGGGAAGCCGCTGATAAATATGAACTCCCACGGCTGATCTTTATCAATAAAATGGATAAAGAGAATGCTAGTTTTGAAAACGCGCTCGCGAGTGTCGATGAGATTTTTGAAGCCCGAACCGCTGCGACACAGGTCCCAATTGGTAAAGAAGCTGACTTTAAAGGGATCGTCGATCTCATCCAGATGGGAGCGTTCACGGAACCGCAGGATAATAAGCCTTCGCCGAAATCGGAGATTCCTTCCGAACTTGAAGCACAGGCAGAAGAGATGCGGGAGCAGCTTGTCGAGGTTGCAGCAGAAAGTGATGATGAGCTGATTGAAAAGTTCTTTGAAGGTGAGCTCACCGATGAAGATATTGGTGCTGGACTCCGTACAGGATTATGTGCCAATCAATTCGTACCTGTACTCTGTGGCGATGCCCTGCGGAATATTGGCGTTCAACCGCTGATGGATATGATTACCAACTGCTGCCCATCTCCGATAGATGCCAGACCCATTACAGGAACCGACGGCGAAACAACCTACGAGGCATCCCCAGACTCACCGTTAGCGGCGTTGGTTTTTAAGACATTGGCAGACCCTTTCGCAGGCAGACTCAGCTTCTTTCGTGTTTATTCCGGCGTCTTAAATGGCGATTCTCAGGTTTACAACGCAACCAAAGATGATAATGAACGAATTGGCAAGCTCGCATTCATGAATGGGAAAACCGCCATTAACACCCCCCAAGTCTCCGCAGGCGATATCGGCGTTGTCTCTAAGCTGACGCTTGCGCAAACGAACGACACATTTTGCGACATAGGAAGTTCATTCCAACTTTCCGGAGCCGAATTCCCCAAGCCTGTTATCTCATTCGCCATCAAGCCTGCGCGGGAAGGGGATGACGAAAAACTGAGTTCGACTCTCTCCCGGATGATAGAAGAAGACCCATCATTTCAGATTGAACGGAATAGTGCAACCAAACAATTGCTGGTCTCCGGACTTGGTGAGATACATCTCACCGTCGTACGCAACCGAATGCGAGACAAGTTTGGCATTGAAACTGAGATTGAAATGCCAAGAGTCTCCTATCAGGAGACAATTCGTGGCAAGGCGAGTGGTATCCAAGGTCGATATAAACGTCAATCTGGTGGACGCGGGCAGTTTGGTGAGGTTTGGATAAATCTTGCCCCACTCGAACGCAGTGCCGGGTTTGAGTTTGTCAACAAGGTTGTAGGCGGCTCGATCCCACGTAATTATATCCCCGCAGTTGAAAAAGGCATCCGTGAGTCGATGGCGCAAGGTCTAATTGCCGGATACCCCTTCGTTGACGCTCAAGTTGAGCTTTACGACGGTAAGCACCACCCCGTTGACTCCTCTGATATGGCTTTTCAGATTGCTGGTTCTTTTGCGTTTCGAGAGGCGGTGAACGAATCCAGGCCCGTGCTGCTTGAGCCGATCATGAATGTCACAATCTCCGTTCCGGAACAGTTCATGGGGGACATTATCGGCGACCTCAATAGTAAACGCGGCAGAATCATGGGTGTTGAGCAGGCGGGCAAACGTCAGGTGATCCAAGCGACCGCGCCGTTGGCAGAGATGTTCCAATATTCGATAGATCTTAAATCAATTACGAGTGCACGGGGCAGCTTCACGATGGAGTTCTTACATTACGAGGAAATACCCGATGAACTCGCCCAAAAGGTGATTGCCGAAGCAAAATCGGAAGATGAAGAGTAAACTATACTATGCTTTTTGGCTCATGTTAAGAAA
>JAKZSX010000299.1:0-5148 GCA_047517405.1 Candidatus Poribacteria bacterium
AATCCACAGGCTTTCGACACTCTAGTCCAGAAATATCAGCCGGTGATCTATGCCCGGGCGAGGTTTCTCGTACAGAATCCGCAGGATGCCGAAGATCTAACGCAAGAAGTCTTTATCAAAGCGTATCAAAATCTTCCAAAATTGCGCGATGCCAGTCGGTTTGCTGGCTGGCTGTCGCAAATTGTGAAGAATGTCTGTATGACATGGCTCCACCAGCAGAAGGAAATGTCAAAATCTTGCCAGAGGGACGGAGATGCGATTTTAAGTCTATCTTCTGCTGAGACAACGCCAGAACAATTCCTAATAAAAAAAGAATTGAACCAGGCAATCTTGAAGGCGATTGATTCACTGCCCGCTGTGGATGGGTTGGTCGCTTCCGATTTCTACATCAACCATTTCAGCTATGATGAAATCTCAGAGAAACGCGGGCTGTCGCATCGTGCAATCGCTAGCCGACTGCATCGTGCCAAACAACGCATCGCTGAGAAGGTCAAGCGTTCTCTCAGCGCGTTTGGTGTTTTCTGGAAGCACTGGGAGACACCCATACTGAGAGGAATGGAGATTATGTCAACCGTTTCGCGTTCCTGGTTTATCTCCTTCGCAATCCATCTGTGTCTTGCTGGTATCATTGGAGGGTATCTGGTAACGCAAAACCAACCATTCAAGGATTTAATGGGCGTTGAAATCTCTCAGCCAGCGAATACGCCGCCCAAACCGCAAGTTCGGAAACCCGTCATCAAACCCGTTCAAAAGCCAGAGGTGCCAATTGAAAACCCGGTCATCGTTGAACCGGTTAAAATCCAACCGCGAGCGACAAATGCCGCTGTCGTTCGTACAGCCAGTGTCCAACCGCGGAACGTATCCGCGTTCTCAAATCAAGCCTTGAAACTTAATGCCCCCGTCAACCCCAATGTGCCGAAAGTGGTCGACCCCAATGCACCTATGCCTCAGGTCGTAGCACATACGGATGACCCCGCTTCTAATGCACCCGATGCTCTGGCATTGTCTTCACCCGTCGTCACAGGCACAGGTAAAAACGGTGAGCGCATGAGCCGTGGGATTGCTGGTTCTGGCAGTATTGGCACAGAAAGTGGTAGCGGTGTTGAGCGCGGTGATTTCGGTTTGGGAAGTGGTGTGAATCAGACCCGTACAAGAGGTCGTGTTGGTATAGGTTCACTGGTCGGCACCGAAGGGGCAACTAACATTGAGGACACGCTTTCCGATGTCACCGAGAAGGTAATATTGGGCGGTGGTGTGCCTGAACTTCCGTCTGGAAGCCCCGGTGCTATAGTTGTGGGTCGTGGTCGAGATATGATGGGCCGCTTAAACCTTGCCCGCTTTGAAAATCCGCTTCACCCCTTTGGAGGTATATGTGGCAGCGGAGTCGGAAATTTCCGATTTGGGGCAGGTCTGTCCTATTTAGTACAATCGCTGAATCAAAAGACTAAAATCAAGACACAACTTGTTAAGTCAGTCCAACTGAAGGATGCCGCATTCTTTCAGACACCGATTATTTTTATGGAACCGATGCCCGGGGGCTCAAAGATAAGTCCAGAACATTGGAAGAGAGTGTTCAACTCTCACAGCAATCTAATCTGGAATACTGCGCGTAGTAAGTACACGGATGCTGAAGTCCAAAGGCTGCGGGAGTATGTGATTAATCGTGGCGGATTCGTCTATATGGCGACGCATGGAAATACAGATAACGCAATGAAAGGCACAAGAAAGGTGTTGCGGGACCTGCTGCCAGAGCATCACCTTGGGTTTGTTCCCAATGATCACCCGATTTACAACACCTATTACTCGCTAAACGGTCCTTTGCCTTTTCCCTTGCGCATGGTCGGAGCTTTCGGACTTTTCGGCCCTCTTCACTTTGGTCCCTATTCCGAGCTACAAGGTATCACGATTGATAGACGGCTTGCTGTCTTAGTTGATACCGAGCAGATGATGCATGTAATCGATGGCAAAGTTCAGAAATCGTTCTACGGCCAGTCTCAAAGTCAGAATCAGATTTTAGAAGAGTTTGCGCCCCACGCGGCGCGGCACCTGATCAATGTTGTCATTTATGCCATCACACATGGGAATATTTCAGATTACTCCAGTTATGTGCCAGAAGATAAGCGAGAGCAGCAAAGAATTCCAACCCGTGCGCCGCAAGCCGCAACAATTGGAGCGGTTGAATAAAATCTGTTAATCAGTCACGCACGTCTGCATTTCTATTACCTATCACATCTCAAGCTTCACCGAAGCACGTTGATTCACAATCCGATCTCGTAACCCCGCAACGAGGGTCTGCAAGGCCACAGGATTCTCATCCAGGAAAGGAACAACGAGATCTGCATACCCCTTACACGGTTCGGTGTAGACCGGAAAATTGGGGATGACATCCCGGCGATACCACGCAACCGCTCTCTCAAGGTCACCGCCACGTTGTGCGACATCCCGGAGCAGACGGCGCAGCACCCGCTCATGGGGTTCGACATCAACGAAGAGTTTGACATCCATCAGATCTCTAAGTGCTGCCTCCCACAAGATTAGATGCCCTTCGACGATGATTAGATCGCTCGGTTGAATCGTAGCAGGCGCATCTCCGCGTGCGAACGCCCGTGTCCCTTCGGGCGGCGTTTCAATCGGTTGACGTGCAATCAGTTGACGGATATGCCCCAGCAATGCTTTCCACTGAACTGCATCCGGATGGTTCGCGGTAAGGACCTTCTCCCGCTCCTCCGGCGGGTATTCCGACCAATCCCTGAAGTAGTAATCTTGGTGAAGAATCACCGGCAAGAATTCTTTAAGTTCCTCTGCTAATGCTTTCGCTAATGTTGTTTTCCCTGATGCTGAACCGCCCGATATCCCAACCGTCACCGGTTTGAAGTCTTGGGGCATGCACGACTCCTTATCGCTAATCAAATGCGACTGTTTCGCAACCTACCACACATTATATTCCCAATTCGCCTTTCGATTTCCGTATTTTGTTTCACCGATGACAGTCTGATGGCATTCGAAGCAGGCATTGTAGGATTTGACACCATGACTCTCGTGCGCCTCTTGAATTTCAGGAGTGTTGTGAACATGACAGGTAAGGCAGGTGTAAGCCTCGTACGCAGCGTCCGCATGGACATTTAACCGCTCATCCGCTTTCTTGACCGTATATTCCTCTTCATCTTTTGGGTCAATTACCAACCAGTGGTTACCTTCCTCTTTCGTTGAAATCGTTGTCTGTCGAGAAAGGGGGGTTCCGTGAAGATTAAACTCCCACTGCAAGTTCTCTGAGACAACCCCTTCATTCTCTAAATCGCTCTGGAAGTACGGATCTATACTAAACAGCAACGCCTCCGACGTATGGCATGTCACGCATGGAACGTCGTGAACCTCTGTCAAAGGGAAGAACTCATCGTGATCTAATTTTTCTCTGCCGTGCAGCACAACGGTCAGCAGCAAAATTGGTGCGAGAGCAAGATGGCAGCGGAGAAGGAGGCGTCGTGTGCGCTGTGCAGTGAGGCTGACACCAACGCCGGTCCCAAGGTTGAGCAGTGCCAGCGTAAACGCCAACCACGAGTGCCAAGCGAGCGGCTGAGCCGCGGAGTGGATGAGAACGAGCGATAACCCTAACGATGCGAATCTTTGATGATATTTGAGCCAGACCTGTCGGTTACCCCATCGGATCAGCCGTGTCCGCAGGATGTAGCCGCTCGCGATGAAGATAATGATAGCACCGATGATACTGAGTGTATGTCGTGCTTCGCCGAAACTCGATCTGAGAATGAAGAAGAGGGATATAAGAATCGCCCCAGCAACGCCTTGAGCGATTTGAATAAATACATTCATAAGCGGGAAATTAATAAAAAAGCCGAGTCGTTTGATGGGAATGTAGTTTCAACGGAAGTATTCCAGTTGATAGGCGAGGCGAGTGCCAGTCGGACCTCGAAACGAATAAAAATACTCAGGGAAACCACAATTCCCAAAACTGACCCGGCTATCGGTTTTTGGAGGCAAATGTGATTACAAAATATGCAATCTTTGTGCCAACACTGACATCGCGCTGAAGCCTGTAATAATTAGAACACAACTTTATTACGGTGTCAAGTGTTGTGCAAATATTTAACAGTGGTGTTCAGGTTTTGAACAACTTTAGCTGATTTTCATTTTACGGTGACATACCGTGCTTGCCCCTCATGTTTTACGAGTAGCAAGATTGCGGTTTCATCCGTCACCTTTTCCACCGCCGATTTGAACTCCTCTACGCTGTGAATGGCTTGGTTCTCCACCTCAAGAATCAAATCTCCTCTGTGGAGTCCTGCTTTGGCAGCTGCACTGCCCGGTGCTACACTAGCAATTAATACCCCTTCATCCGAAGTGTGTCCAAGCTTTTCAGCTAGATCTGTCGTCAGGTTCTGAACGGAGAGGCCTTTCCAAAGATCCATGTGTCCCTCAGAATCGTTGGTACGTTGAACAATTTGTGCGGAACGTTCACTAAGCGTCACAGAGATATCTTGCGTCTGACCATCCCGCAGAATGGAAATCGAGACGGTGGTCGTCGGCTTATACATGGCAATCACAGCGCGGAGAGAATTCACATTCTTAATCGTCTCGCCGTTAATAGCGACGATTATATCACCTTTTTGTAAGCCAAATTCTTCTGCGGGCGTGTCATCAAAGACATTATTGATCAGGGCACCCATCGGTTTGTCCAAACCCAATTTCTTCGCTAGACCGGAATCTATCTCCTGAATCGAAACGCCAAGCCAGCCGCGTGTGACTGTTCCGTGTGCAATCAGCTCTGCTGCAATCTGTCTGACTGTGTTAATCGGAATAGCAAATGTCGATGAGCTACCAACACCCATGCCGATGATTTCGCCTTTTGCATTGACGATCGCACTACCTCCCGAACCGGGACTCAGATTCGCGTCAAGCGCGAGCCAGTTTTCATAATCGGCGATATGTGGGTTGCGTCCAACGCCGCTAATCATTCCCAAAGAAATTGCAGGTTCCTGATTCGCGGTATGTCCGAGGACAACGGTCAACTCACCGAGGGCAACGTCATCCGAGTCGCCGAATTTCGCTGTCGGCAGCGCGCCGGTATCGACTTTGAGCACAGTAATCCCTGTGCCTTTGTCAGAAGCAACCACTTCAGCCTCAAGACGTGTG
>JAKZSX010000300.1:0-14389 GCA_047517405.1 Candidatus Poribacteria bacterium
TGATCAAGCTTCGTGCTCCCCTCAATCCTAACGTTCCGAAAGTAACAAACCCAAATCAGCCCGTGCCACAAGTTGTTACACATGCTGACTTGCCTGTTTCTGACGCGCCCGGCGCACTCGCATTTAGTGCTCCAGTAGCAATGGCTCCCAGTGCCGCCCCCGCCAACATCGGCCGTGGAATTGGCGGTATCGTACAGGTGAAAGTCGCTTTTGAGCGTCCGGCTGGTCTTGCTATGGTTGAACATGTCGGTGCAACCCGTGATGCCTTGGGTGATGTTGTTGAAAACATTACGCTTGGTAACGTTGAAGTTCCTCCGCTGCCCCGTGGTGAACCCGGTGGGCGTGTCATCGGCCGTGGTGCTGATATTCGCGGCGTCTTCCGCTTCACGCGTGTCCGTCACAGTCTCTCCGACTGGTGGGCAGATGCCTCCTCGCTTAACGCGTGGACAAAGTGGATGAACGAGCGGACAAAGATTAAAACAGACATGAACGTCGAAGGCGGTGCCCTCAAGTTCACCGATGCTAACCTACATAAAGCCCCTCTGCTTTTCATGACGGGCCACGATCCGGCACTTACCCGGTCCCATAACCTAATGAGTCGTCAATACGGTGGTGGTAAATTGGACAATCGCCTCTCCGAAAGCGAAGCAGCTTCGCTGCGTCGGTATCTTGTCGAAAAGGGCGGTCTCCTTTCTTTTGACGACTGTGGCGTGAATGCGCCAGCGCAGGCGATGATTCGTCTGTTCTTGGCTCAGATGCGTTTTGTTATGCCTGAATATCAGGTGACGCGAATTCCGAATGACCATGAAATGTATAGCAATTTCTATGAGATGGGCGGACCGCCAGTTGGATTCGATCTGTGGTGGTGGGGAACTCACCCGCCGAAGCGGAACTATCTCGAAGGAATTGAGGTTGGTGACAAGATTTCCGTCTTAGTATTCCGTCGTGATTATATGTGTGCGATGGAATCCGTGAGTTTGCCAACCCGTAGTGTCCATTATTCACCAGGCGTTTATCGTTTCATGACCAACGTTGCGGTTTACGCACTGACGCACGGCTCAATTTCTGACTACTCCGGTTATGTGCCAGAAGATACATCCGCGAAGAAGAAACTGCCGACCAGTGCTCCTGAAGCTGCAAAGATTGGCGCCGTGGAATAGAGCCTACTGATTTGGACAGATCCTCATATCATGTCCCATCAAGCAGCCAAGCTATTCGCTTGGCTGCTTTTTTTTTATTTCGGGATGCCCTACGGTCATGCAATAGATAGTTTAGACTCCAAAACCGTGCGCGGACTGAGATTTTTCATCTCAGTCCATTTTTTTGCGAACAAAAACTGTATTTATCGTCCTAAGTATAGTGGTAGAAAACCCACAACAGTAAAATCAACAGGATATGAGCCCTCAATACAAAATCCAATTTCTAAGACGAGGTGAATGATGATAAAGCAAATCGGTTTCAAAAACATATGTGTTGGGTTTATTCTCATCTGTATGCTGGGAGTAGGTATATCATTGATAGCGCAAGAGGAAAGTGAGTCCAAATACACCCTCCTAGTTTTCGGTAAATTGTACCTGACCCCCACCGGAGACGCGGAGGTTGCCGAAAAACTCCTAAAAGAGAAATTGTTGTCAGCGGCAAAAGGGATTGAAGGGCTGAAGATTACCGCACTCAAGCGGATGCAATTGGCGGGAGGACCTGCGAACACCAATCAACCCGATTTCGTCATGATGGCGGAGCTGACAG
Source organism: Candidatus Poribacteria bacterium (assembly GCA_047517405.1). GTDB lineage: Bacteria > Poribacteria > WGA-4E > WGA-4E > PCPOR2b > PCPOR2b. The sequence continues at coordinate 1,747 of JAKZSX010000300.1, forward strand.
ATGTGGAGGCCTTCACCAAACTCATGACAACAACGCCTGCCGCCTTGAAAGAATATGGTGAAGGAATGAAGGTGCAAGCCGGCGCACCTCAATTTGAATTGTATCAAATCGTGGGAACATCAACAGAATAAATCTAATTTGAAATCCGATATGAGACTCCATATGAGAGTTTGCCATACCCCAATTTGGCGTGTAATAGACATCAGGAGGGCATTGATGAAACAGATCTTTCAACGCATCTATCAAGTCATTATAATCACTTTTGTGCTCGCTACATTACTCATCAGTTGTAAGCAAGAGGTCACCCGCAAAGCCGATTGGGAAACCCATTTCACAGACATCCACTTCGTTAACTCTACGTACGGCTGGATTGTTGGGGAGAAAGGGTTCATCGTTCACACAAACAATGGTGGCAAAACATGGAACCGCCAAGAAGTCGCGACAGAGCAAGATCTCAAAGCTGTCTACTTTACGAACCTAAAATACGGCTGGGTAGTAGGAGACAACGGTGTCATCGCCGCGACCGATGATGGCGGCAGACACTGGTATCTCCAGGACAGCAACACATCCGGCATGCTCAGAGGTGTTGTCTTCGCTGATTCCGACGAGGGCTGGGTTGTGGGAGAAGATAACTATGTAATCGCTACAAAAAACGGTGGAAAGACGTGGGAACGCCAGAGTTATCTGAGCGACTTTTCCCTCAACGCTATCTGGTTTATTGATGATCAGCACGGCTGGATCGTCGGTGAATATGAACGTATCCTTCACACGGACGACGGCGGACAGACATGGCAAGAACAGACTACCCGACACCAATTAGCACGAACCCGATTGGTTAACGACAACCGGCGCGTCATTTTCGTGAATGAGAATGAAGGATGGCTGGCGGGCACGGACGGTTCTATTTTCCGTACACAGAACGGCGGTGCCCAATGGAATATGCAAGATAGCCGCATTCCGAATATCAACGGTCACGTCAAGGAAACCGTCAACGGCATCCATTTCGCAGACAACAAGCGTGGTTTGGCGGTCGCTGATATCGGCTTTATCACGTTCACCGAAGATGGCGGCGATAACTGGCGTCTACTGGAGAGCATTACAGAAAACAACCTGATGGCTGTTCAGTTCACGAGTCAGACCGAAGCGTGGGCGGTCGGCTGGCACGGCACAATTATGCACTCGACAGATGGCGGAAACACGTGGACAATGAAGAGCGGCACCACAGCAAACGATCTAGAAAACATCCAGTTCACCTCGGAGAACCGTGCCGTCGCTGTCGGACAACGCGGTGCCATCGTGGTATCCGAAGACGGTGGGGAGACGTGGGAGGAGGTTGACACTGATATCTGGGATAATATCCGCAACGTTTTCTTTATTTCTGACAAAGAGGGTTGGTTGATTGGCGAGCGGAACATGATTGCCCACACTACCGATGGTGGACGGACATGGGATCGGCAATACGCCGGCGCACAGCACATGCTCAACGGTATTTTCTTTGTAACGCCGCAGAAGGGCTGGGCAGTCGGGGAACTTGGCACAGTCGTGTATACCGCTGATGGTGGCGCATCTTGGGTGCCTCAGACGCCAACCGAATTTAACTCGCTCAAAGGTGCCTTCTTCCTGAATGAGAAAGAGGGATGGGCGGTCGGTTGGCCAGGGGTCGTCTATCACACAACCAACGGAGGTCTGTCATGGACATCACAGACCTCTGGAACTTTCAACGAACTGTATGCGGTCCACTTTACAGACAGCAACAACGGTTGGGTCGTCGGTCAGTTCGGTGAGATTCTCCGCACGAAGGATGGCGGTCAAACATGGAGATTCCAGCGGAGCGGTGTCGAGGAAAACCTGAACAAGATCTACCTCACCGATGCTTCGCACGGTATTATCGTCGGCGACAAGGGCGTGATTCTGACCACAACCAATGGTGGCGCAAAATGGGAAAAACAGGAAAGTGGTACCAAGAACGATCTCTTGGGATTCTCGCTCTCACTGGAAGGGATGGTCGTAGTGGGCCGCGGCGGGATAGCGATGCGATACTCGATTGACACAGAGCAACTCCCTGTAACCTTGCCACCTATCGCAGAGATTGTTGAGGAACCGGAACCTACTGAAGAAGAGGTAACAGTCGAGGAGGTAACCTACCATTGGGATATTATCCGGCGCGCTACATGGCAGACCGATTTTTCAGATACCTACTTCCTTGATGAGCACACCGGCTGGACGGTCGGGAGAGGCGGTGTTATCGCGTACACAACCGATGGCGGAAAAACATGGCTACCGCAACATAGCAGTGTCGAAGCGGACCTCCATCAAGTTATGTTTGTAGATAAATCGCATGGATGGATTACGGGCAGCCGTATGCTGCTCCGCACCGAAGATGGCGGGAACACATGGCAGGTAGTGAAGGGTGTTCTACAAAACTTCCGGCGTGTCAACACAATGCAGTTTATTAATCCTAAAGAAGGCTGGCTAGGCGTCGGTGCCGCAGAGATGCTCCACACGACCGATGGAGGGCTAACGTGGAAACGACAGCGGACCGGGCTGAACGAGCAACCCATTGTTGACCTCCATTTCATTAATGGACTCGAAGGATGGGCGGTCCTGCGGGAACGTCTCGATGGTGGATCGAGGGAAGGCGGAGTCATTTTGCATACCACTGATGGAGGCAACTACTGGCAGGTCCTTGACAACACCAACCAACCCGCTATCGCTATCCATTTCGTGGACTCAAAGTCAGGGTGGGTCGTCCTGACTAACGGCGTATCAATCGTAACCCATGATGGAGGCACAACTTGGAAGCGCGTCCTGTCCGATTCAGATAGCGGATGGCCTCCCCAGCGAATCGGTCGGATAACCTTCAAAAACCATCAAACAGCGTGGGCTCTTGGGAGAGATGGCACCCTTTTCATCACACACAACGGTGGTCAAACGTGGGAGGGCGCGAACGTTCCACAGTATGAAAGCTCTACCAACTCCGGGATTGCAGCCGAAGAGGATATCGATTGGCTCGCGCTCTGGGTCGGTGAGGAAGGTGAATCAGACAATCGTGCCGACGATCAATCCAGTGACACCGATACTCCGGAATGGGATGAGGATTTCGCAGAACGGTTCCAAACAGACATGAGCGATAGACGTCAACGCACCGGACGCTTCACGCCAGAAGGCGATCTTGGTGGGGAAAATGTGCAATCCTCCAATGAAGCGCAAACACAACAGCGGGCTGCCCAACAAGAGCGACCACGACCGCGACGCGCTAGAAGACGTGGGAACCGTTTAATTAGCAACATCCATTTCGTTAACGACCAGATCGCGTGGGCGGTCGGCGAGGCCGGACATATCTTCCACACCACAGACGCCGGAGAGACATGGGAACGGCAACTCGGTGAACAGCTGGATGATTTCCGAGATGTACTGTTTCTCAACGACCAGCAGGGATGGATCGCTGGGGATAATGGTCTCTTGCTGGAGACGCAGGATGGTGGAACCACATGGACTACTTTGAAAAGCAGATCGCGGCAGCGATTGATTGGTGTCCACTTCCCTAGCCTCGATCCAAAATGGGGGTGGGCGATGCAGCGCGACGGCACAGTTCGGTACACGACCGACGGTGCAAACTGGTCGGCTGGACAAACACCAATGCGCCCCGGCTTCCTCGAAGATGATCCGCCCCGATCCTTCACAATCAACGACGTCGAGTTTAAACAATTCTCCGAAGGGTGGGCAGCTGGCACAGAAGGGCAGATAATCCACAATCAGGATGGCGGTCCCATCTGGACGCCGCAACGGACATCAACCGGAACAGACCTTGTCGGCATCGATATGAACTACGCACCGCTTGGATGGGCGGTGGGACACGACGGTATCGTTCAACGGACCATCAACGGCGGCGGTTACTGGAAATTTCATGAAACAGCTACAGGCTATGATCTGTTTGATGTCTCATTCATCACCAAGCGTAAGGGTTGGGCGGTCGGACGCTACGGCATAATTCTCCGAACCATCGGCGGCGGTTTTAAGTGGGAACCCCTGTCCAGCGGGACTACAATAGATCTCTACAGCGTTATCACCTTGTCGGAGAATGAAATCTATGCTGTCGGTAGCAAAGGCACAATTCTCCACTCAGCCGATGGTGGCGACACATGGGAGCAAGAGCATACCGATATCGGAAACGATCTGTACCGGATTGGCCGCGCGAAGGCAGGGGATACGCTCTGGGTTGTTGGGCAATGGGGTGTTGTCCTACGCCGGAAGATTGGCGACACAAAGGTGTCAATGCGTTAGTTCCGTGCAATATCGGCACAGCTATAGAAACAGATTGAGATTTTTTCGCCTTAGCCTATTTTTTTTTCGAACTAAGGCGCAGTCTATCTGCCTAATAAATCGAATTCGAATATGCTCAAACAACTATCTAAAGGACACAAAATGCTCAGATGGAAAATATGGCTGGCTTGTCTCTGCATATCCAGCCTTGGCCCGCTCACAGGGTTGGCTCAAAATCAAGGTGAAATCGATTTATCCCAACCACTTGCCCTACAGCAGTGCATTCAAATCGCTGTCGAAAACTCGACCGATATGCGAAATGCACGCATTGATTTGGCAGTTCAAGAGCTGCGCGTCAAAGATGCACGCGCCTCTTATTATCCAGATCTCTTCCTCAACGGTCGGTACGATTTCTCAGATCAGGTCGATTTTGGGTTTGAACGCGAGAACTACGATGCGGGTATTACCGGACGGTATACCTTGTGGGATAACGGACAACGAGAAGCCAATTTTGCTCAAGCAAAAGAAAGTCGTTCCACCACAGTCTCCCGTAACGAACAGATTAAACAGAACTTGATTTTTCAAGTCACGCAGGCGTATTATGATGTCTTGCAGACCCAAGAACTGGTCAAAGTTAGCGAAGAACTATTAGCCCGATCCTACGAGAACACAGACCGAGTAAGGGCTTTCGTAGAGGCGGGTATTCAGATTGAAGCCGATATCGCCACAGCTCAAGTGAGAGAGGGAAATGACGAACTCAGCCTGTTGAACAATCGGAACGGCCTCGAAATCGCAATGGCAACGCTCCCCCGCTTGATGGGATTAGATCCGGGGACGTTGATTACGGTCGCTGACGATATCGACTACCGGCGATACCGTGAGACAGGGCAAATTGAGACCGCCGAGATGACAGTCGAGGACGCGATTCAACAGGCATTTGAAAGTCGCCCCGAATTTCAGGAGATTCAAGCCCGAGTCAAACAACAGGAGTGGGATCTGACACTCGCAAAACTTGACCGTTTGCCGCGTCTAAATGCCGAGTTCGATTATAGCGTTAACCTCGACGACTACCTACGGGAACGCGAGGATTTCGACCAATTCCGTCAGTGGAATGCCGCCACAACGTTGGACTTTACTATCTTCGATGGAGGCACAACTGGTAGGCGCGTCACAGGGATCGAGTTACAGCTTGAACAGACCCGTGAGGATGCCAGCGACCTTGAACGGTCAGTTGCACTGGAAGTCCGTCAAGCCTACCTCAACTTGAAACGAGCGGAACGAGCAGTAGAAATCTCTGACACCCAAGTCCGAAATGCCCAGTTGAGTCTTGATGTCATTCAGGGACGATTTGAGCAGGAATTAGCGATTCTGTTGGAACTCCTCAATGCCCAAACCGCGTTCGCACAAGCCGTGACAAATCAAGTTCGAGCGTTCTACGACTACAAAATTGTTCAGACCGCTCTGTTGCGTGCGATGGGGGTGCTTCAATAGTAAAAAACGAATCCTAGGAAAATTCGTTAGAAGATGAGCCAACCGATGGACATAATCCGAGAGATTTTTGCTCCATACTCCCTTGCAATCCTAGGAACCATTGTTCTCAATCTAGTACTCGCATTTGCACTGGGACTGGTCATTTCCACTGTTTACCGGTGGACCGCCGATATGGCAGAAAACGCAATGATCGATGCACTAATCATTCTCTGTATGCTCATCGCCGTTGTGATGGTGGTGATTGGCGATAGTGTGGCGCGTGCCTTCAGTCTCGTGGGTGCCCTGTCAATTATCCGTTTTCGCACCGTGGTTCAGGATGCGCGGGACATCGCCTTTGTCTTTTTCTCCTTAGCCACCGGTATGGCAATCGGTGCCGGCAATCCACCGGTGGCGGTCATTGGAACATTCCTGATAAGCGTTGTCATTATTGGACTCCACCACTGGCATACGGCTGCATCAAATGATGGAGAATTTCTCCTGACTTTCCAAGAGCCGCTTGAGGCCGAGCATCAACAGAGTTACAAACCAATTTTCAGTGAGCAGCTGGCAACAAACCAACTCATCGGTCAGAGAACGACAAAATTGGGGACCGCCGAGCTGAAATTTCATGTAAAATTGAAAGACCCGACACACTGGACCGGTTTTGTCCAAGTGCTTTCTGCACTAGAAAACATCACCGGTGTGAAGTTGGAAAAACAGTAAATCGTTTGGCGACAATTGATAAAGGCACATCAGAGATGAGAAAGCAGATCCTTATACTAATTCTGGTTGTCCTCGTCAGTGTACTGCTGATATTCCTTCTGCGCCAAACTCAGCGGTTTGCACATAAACAGAACTCATTAACCGGATTGGCACCGATTCAACTGCCACACAAGTCGATCGGTAATATTGCCCCAATCCCAATGCGCGAGCTATCCGGCACAACCTATCACCCACAACGTCAAACCGTGTTTGCTGTCGGCGATGAGGGAGATATCTACGAAATCCGGACCGATGGAGGATTGATACGAAAAGGACTGTTGGAACAGACCGACATCGAAGGAATTACCGTCCATCCGGAGACAGGACTCCTATACGCCGTAGTCGAAGGTGACGAAGTAATCCTTGAGATTGCTCCTCAAACCTTCCGTGTCACTCGGAAGTTTAGAGTCAACCGAAATTTTGAGGGGCGCGAACTACTGAAAAAGGGAGGTATGGGATTGGAAGCAATTGCCTTTATTCCGAACGCTTTCCATCCCGAAGGTGGGACATTCTGGGTCGGAAATCAATCTTTCAGCCTAAAGCAGGGGAAAGAGCCATCAGTCATCTGTGAAGTCATTGTTCCACTCCTTTCATCGACGGCTTCCTCGGATGTCGATAAAATTGAAGGACAGATTTCTCGCTTTTTTTCACTTTCAATTATTGACATCTCCGGGCTTGCCTACGACCAAGAGCGTCAGTGTCTGCTTGTAATGAGCGATACAACGAACCTGCTGCAGGAAATAACACTGGATGGGAACGTTCGCCGTCAGTACCTGATACCGGGACATGACCAAGAAGGTATTGTGATTGACAAGATGGGGTTCATGTACATTGTCCAAGAGAATGGGGAAATCATTAAACTCGAAGACCATCGGAACTGAGACACCAAAACAAACCTCCCGACAAGGATATTACCATGATGAAGAATCATGATCGCATTCAAAAACAGCTCTCTGCATATTTGGACGATGAGTTAAGTTCAGAACAACGCATAAGCATCGAGGCGCATCTGAGCGAATGCCATGAATGTACCGAGATTATCGCTGATTTTCAACGAAATCGTCAGTGGATTGGCGCGTTAACGCACGAAGCACCCCCAATCGCGGATCTGGTGCTCCCACAGTTGGCAGACCGAGGTCCCGTTCGACGGAAGTTTCTTCCCAGCTTTAACGAACTCTGGGATTGGGTATGCCGTCCAGCTATCGGCGGCGTTGGAGCGTTGGCGACAGTTGGCTTGGTTTTGGCATTTATCTATTTCAATCTGATGATGCCGGCATCTGAAGACATATACACCGCCGATCCACTCGATTTTTACCTGACAGTTCACACTGAGGATGCTGCGTACAATCCACTCTACTCCTATGCCATTGCGGGTTCATTCGGCGGAGACATTAATACACCGGAAACCACTGTCCAAGATAACACCGACTTTCTTCTGGAGGTTCACTTAGGAGATTGATAGTTATGATTTTGAAGCCAAGAGGCGCAAGTTGGTTATTACCAATCATTTTTATGCTGTTGATTTTGGCAGCGAGTGCTATCGCAGAGACGTCGCCTGAATCATTGGAAATTCTCAAACGCGTAATGAACGCAGAGAAGGAAGTTGCCTATGCCGGCACACGTATGACTGTTGCTAATACGTCGCACGGGACTATCGTCCGTGAGGAAGCTGTCCTCCATCAGCCCCCAGAGATTCATGCCGTCACAGTATTGTCAATCTTGGAAGACGGTCGCTCATTAAAACTCAACGATAGAGAACCCCGTAAAGATAGTGAGGGAAATAGGCGGAATGGTAGACGGGATGAAAGGCGTGGAAATCGAAGAAGGTTTCCGCTGGATCGAAAACCGATGGCAGCACTCTCTCAGAAGGAGATAGAACTGCTCGCGCAGAACTATATCTTTGATTCGACCCCCGCAGATCCGATAGCTGGACAGAAAACCGATCTGGTGACGGTTTCTCCGCGATTTGAGGCGCGACCAACAAAACGCCTCTACCTTGCAAGCGACACGGGGATTATCTTGCGAATCGAAGACCTTGACACGGAGGGGAACCTCCGGTTTATGTCTGTCTACACATACATTAGCTTCGAGGAGGAGACAATCCAGCAGAGATTAGCCGAGTGGCGCCGTAACGGAAGAATCCCCGTTGAAAAAATACGTCGTCGAAGCCAACCAATCACGCTTGTTGAGGCAAAAACAGTCTTGGGAGACAGACTCGTCGAACCGAGCTATCTTCCACCCGGTTTTCAGTTTATAGAGGCACGATATATCAAACAACGTTCAGACACGGTCTATCTGCGATATACGGACGGTATGCTGACGTTCACAGTATTTGAATCGAAAGGCAAACAGGAACGCACCCGGCCCGGTAACAGAAGAGACGTGGAACATGTCCAGATCCAAGGGACAGCAGCTCAGCATGAACAGCGTGGACCGACGCATATTCTACATTGGTCTATTTCCGATGTGAATTTTACAGTAATCGGAGAACTCCACCGAGATGAACTCATCAAGGTCGCCGAGTCATTGATTCTCGCCGCTGAGCAATAAGTCTGTTTACTCTGAGTAGAAATCCTTGATTTTATATGTAAGTTGGTTTAGAATTGTATTTTGAGGAATTATTGGTGTGTGAAACCGTGGCCAACTAACAAAGATCAAGTTTAACAGAGGGAAACAAGACTTATGAGAGATTGGAATCAAGATATTGTCAGGTATCCAGACCCATCCATTGAGGTAATTGACCCACGTTTCTCCAAATATAAAATCGGTAACTCAGCGGTGGAACGGCTGTGGACAGGAGCGCGATGGACGGAGGGACCGGCTTGGTTCGGGGATGGTCGCTATCTGCTTTTCAGTGACATCCCGAACAACCGGATGATGCGCTGGAGCGAAGAAACCGGTGGAGTCAGCGTTTTCCGCAGCCCCACCAACAACAGTAACGGCAACACCCGCGACAAACAGGGCAGACTCATCACCTGCGAGCACGGCACACGCCGGGTGACTCGCACCGAGTATGATGGAACCATTACGGTACTGATCGACAGCTTTGAAGGACGGCGGTTGAACGCTCCCAACGATGTGGTCGTCCACCCGGATGGACATATCTGGTTCACCGACCCCGGATACGGCATCCTCATGAATTACGAAGGACACCGAGCCGAGTTTGAGTTGCCTACCAATGTCTATCGACTCAACCCGGATACCGGCGAGGCGACAGTCGTTACGGACGAACTCGACAAACCGAACGGTTTGTGTTTCTCGCCCGATCATTCCAAACTCTACATCTCTGACACTGGCATATCACACGCACCCGACCATCCCAGTCACGTCTATGTTTATGATGTCGTGGATAACACCCGCTTGGCAAACGGCAAACCGTTTTGCGACATGAGATCAGGATTCGCGGACGGGATCCGCTGCGATATCGATGGTAACCTCTGGTCAAGTGCCGGTTGGGTTGGCGAGGGATTCGATGGCGTGCATATCTTTGCCCCTGATGGCGACCTTATCGGCAAGATTCATCTTCCAGAGGTCTGCTCCAACGTATGCTTCGGTGGCGTCAAGCGGAACCGGCTGTTTATGACCGGCAGCCAATCCATTTACGCCGTCTATGTCGAAACGCAAGGTCTTCCTTAATCAGTGATTTAACTTTTGATTACCGCCAGACGGAAATCTTGAGGTCCTTACCTGTAGGTCGAGATTCACATCTCGACACAAAGGCTGTCTACCTCACAACGGTTTCGTGCTGGCGATAAGCCCGAGCATAGAGCTCCTGATCAATTTCTATCCCTAATCCCGGTGCGGAGGGCACCCGATAACAGCCGTTTTCAAACTCGTATCCCTGCATGATGTAGAGATCAAAATGCAGAGTCGAATCTTCGGCAATGACGAACCGCTCCGTCACCGCACCGAACTGGATATCACCGCGTAGACCAATCGCTGCAGCATTGTAGTTGTGCGGACAGATCATCGTCGCATAACCAGAATCTTCGATGTCGCGAGCGAGCGTGTGGAACGGCCAGAAACCCATGTCCAGCATGTCAGGCTGTATGCCGTCCAGCAGACCTTCTTCCATCAACTCCCAGTAAATGGTGTTGCGACCACGATGGCCCTCGCCGTCGACGAGCATCGTCTCTGGCGACCACCGGTCCCGCCACTCCTTGAGTTTTCGGTAGTCTGCCACGTTTTCAGTGACCATCTCTTCCATCCAGAAAGTCTTATCTGGGCTCGTTTCACGCACAAAGGTTTCCAAGAGCGGCAATTTGCCATCGTAACCGTTGTTTGCGTCAACAAGGATTTTGATTTCTGGACCCACCGCCTCCCGCACCGCGTGCACGACTTCAATGTCACGTGCTACGCCAGCATTCGGCTCGAACCAGCGACCCGGTCGACCGAGTTTCAACTTCATTGCTCGCCAGCCCTTGGCGACGGCGTCCTTCGCTTCACGAGCCACCGCACCGGCACCCGCTTCGGGGTGCACTAGGTCCTGGAAGTAAAGGCTGGAGTCGTAGCCCTCAACCCAACTACGAACCCGATCGCCCAGCAGATGATACGCAGGAACATCCAGCGCCCGACCCATCAGGTCGAAGATAACGAAATCGATGAACCCGTTCTCTCGTAGTAATTCCTCCCAGCGAGGGTTCACACCTGTAACGCGGTCCCCGCTCACGCAATAAAACTCGAACACGTCTCGATCCAGCAGCAACTGGAGCGTGGCGTAGAGCGTCGTCAACTTGCCCCGGTTCATCGCGGGCCTGGCGTTTGTTACACCGGTGAGGCCACTGTCGGTGGTTACTTGGACCAACCATTCACGCTGATTGTAGCCATAGTTTTGACTCTTCGAGTTACGACCAACGATTCGGCCGATACCAGGAGTGCCGAAGTACGTTTCGACCGGTGTTATCCGAATGTCTTTGATGATGTGTTTTTCTGACATGGTTTCCTTCGAGTTAGGCAGTGAAAAACCTCACTCCACCTGCCATTCGTGTAAAGCATACTTTGCCTGGAAAAGGTCTTCGTCAACAGAAATGCCAAGTCCAGGACGTTCCTGCACCTGATATGCTCCGTCCTTGAAAGGAGGGAAGGGACCAAAGATATGGGGGAGGTTGCGTTCGTCCTCCAGCGACACAAAGGTCTTAGATGCCGCACCGAACGCAGCTGTCGCAAAGGTGCCGAAAGTGCCATTGCCGAAGTTGTGCGGAATTGAACGCACTTCTGTTTCGCACAACGCCTGCTCAATCTCCATCCAACGGAGGAAACCGGCGCCCACGATGTCCGGCTGGTAGCCGTCAATCAAGCCGTCCTCAATGAGATGCTGGAAGGTCTCGCTGATCGGGTAGCGGTCTGTTTCGCCGCACACAAGCAGGGCTTGGGAGCCGTGTTTTGCCTGCATCTCGCGCATGGCGCGGTAGCCGGCCACGTCGTGCGTTATCATCTCCTCCAGCCAGTAGATGTTTGCGGAGATCGTCTCCCGAATGAAATCCTCGAGTAGGTCAAGCCGGTCATCATAGCCAAAGTTGGCGTCAACGTAGATCTGGGAATCTTCTCCGACAGCTTCCCGCACGCCCAAAACTACATCGACGTCCCGCCGCATACCAGCTTCCGGCATCATCCAGCGGCCACCGCGTCCGGTTTTTATCTTGAGTGCCCGATACCCGGCAGATTTCGCCTCGGCAGCCTCTTCGGCGACCTGCTTCGCGCCTTTCTCAGGGACAAGGAAATCTTGGAAGTAGAGCGTAGTGTCATAGGCTGGCACTGTGTCACGCACTTTTCCCCCGAGTAGGCTGATAGCTGAGACGTTGTGGACTTTGCCGTAGAGATCGAAGGCGAGCGCATCCATCCAGCGATTGCTGCGGAAGGTGCGCGCTATGTCTGCGCCGGGTCCGGTGACGACCCCGTTCTGCACCTGCAGCAGCGAGTCCACCTCTCTGCCCAACAGCGACGTTTTCAACAGATTAAGCAGGTCTTCTACCCGTCCCCGTCCCATCGCTCGGTTGGCACTGGTCACGCCTTCTACACCGCCATCCGTCCGGGCACGCACGATCCATTCCAACCGTTGCTTACCAATGTTATCTGAGAATGCATTTTTGCCTAGCTCCTTTGGATAATACGAAGGAACTGGTGTCACGGATATTTCTGTGATTTTCAT
>JAKZSX010000301.1:0-10972 GCA_047517405.1 Candidatus Poribacteria bacterium
CTCGGCAACAGGGAGCGTATCCTCCAGTAGTGAGGGGGCGGGTCAAGCTGCCGATGGGATGGACGATTTAGATGATTTGGAATATACCCCGGTGTACTATTTCCCAGACGGGACACCGGTGCCGGAGCATCTACTTTGTCCCGAAAAGTGGGCCGGTGTTTACCTCTATGATTTGGGCGATCAAGAACCTGCTGAACTTGCGGCACACTGGAAGAAAATGACAGACGAAGTGATCGCCAATCACAATCTCAACCGCCCACTCGCTGAACTTTGGCCGCGGTTTATTGAGCTGGAAAGGGAGTATCAGGCACAAGCGATACAAGACAATAAATCCGGATGGAGTATAGCCGGCGGCAAAATCGATCTTTAGTACGAACAGTATTATAACTTTCCTGAGATTCTTCGGCTGTCGGAAGAAGATTCCGACAGGTGGTTTAATATGTTCATGGTAGATAAGGGAAACTATGATCCAGATTGGAATCTTTACACCCTTCCCGATGAACGAGAATTTCGGGCAGGGGATGGATATATGTATGAATTCCACTATAGATCCGTTGGCAACGTTGACCCGGATGGAGTGACGGAGATATACGAGCGAACCTCAAGGGTTTCACACTCCGGGCGCGATGCCCAGCTCGTTGTCATTGACTTAAATGAAACCTCCGACGAAGAGTTAGAACGACTCGGTGGCTGGAACTATAACTATAACCCTTATACCCGAAAGTAAATGACTGTTAGGAATCTCCTAACAGTTTTGATGTCGAGATATGAATCTCGACCTACAAGTTCTGCTGACAGCAGATTGTCGGATGATTACAGCGTTCGCCGAATTGGTGCTAGCAAAATGTCAACACGCTCTAATCAGCAATCTGTATCCGACAGCCGCCCCTCAGAACCTGCTGGTACTAGAGGAATCAAACCTTTTGCCTCTTCGCCCCCCATGTGATAGAATATTCCCACACATCATACAATACACCACAAAGAAAAACTCGCAAAATGACAAACGACGAAATCAGTGAAGTGTTCAGGAACATCGGCAATCTGCTCCAAATCAAAGGCGACGACTCCTTCCGTGCCAGAATTTACGATCGAGCGGCGGAGACGATTGAAGAGCTCTCGGCAGATCTGTATACACTGGCGGAGGAGGGAAAGCTTCGATCGATTCCGGGTATCGGCAAAGCAATTGAACAGAAAATCATCGAAATGCTGGAGACAGAACAGTGCCGCTTCTACGATAATCTGATTGAGGAGATGGGACCCGACGTGATAGATCTACTTGCAATTCGGGGGGTTGGAGTGAAAACAGCGGGACGGTTTTATCAGGAATTGGGTGTAAAAAGTCTTAGCGACCTCCGCGCAGCAATTGATACAGATCGGCTCAAGCAGATGAAACGGATGGGTGCCAAGACAATTGCATCAATCGATGAGGGTTTACGGTTTCTTGAAGCACAAAGAAAGATGCGCCTGGTTCGGCAGATTTTACCGATTGCAAATGCTATCTTTGATACACTCAAAAACTGCTCAGATGTCAAACGGCTGAATTTCACCGGAGACTTTCGCAGACACGAAGAGGTGTTACAAAGCCTTGAGCTAGTTGTTGAATGTGGCGGTGCACAAGGTGTTATTGAAGCATTGTCCGGGGTGGAAGGTGTGGCATCCCTGGCGATACAAGATGACCCCCATGTCGTCGCTTCTGTGGATAGGGGATTTCCGTTACGGATTTATTGCACCGGTGCGGCAGAATATGAAGCGACCTTAATCGTAACAACAGGCACCAATACACACTTAACGGAACTGAATCAAGTCGCGGCATCTCAAGATATTGAGGGGATAGGAGAACAGTTGCCGGATTGGTCAAAAGATAAGACGGAATCTGATATTTACGGTCAACTCGGATTACCTTTCATCGTTCCTGAATTACGAGGCGACGCCGATTCGATCGAGGCAGGGTTAGCGGATAATCTGCCAACCCTGATCGAGGCGGGAGATCTACAGTGTGATCTGCACATGCACACCGATTGGAGCGATGGACGCGGCTCCATTCGGCAGATGGTAGAGACTGCAGCGTCACTTGGGCATGAATACATTGCCATTACCGATCACTCCGAATCCTCACGGGTTGCCAACGGCTTAACGCCTGATCGGCTGTTGGCGCAGATTCAACAGGTCCGGGAAATCAACACAGAAATCGATGGGATGGAGGTACTTGCGGGTTCGGAGGTTGATATCCTTAAGGACGGCAGCCTTGACTTTCCCGATGAACTTTTGGCGCAGCTTGACATCGTTGTGGCAAGTGTTCACGCGGGTTTTTCCATGACCGAAGCGGAGATGACCGACCGTGTGATTCGCGCAGTCGAAAATCCGTATGTCACCATCATCGGGCACCCGACAGGACGTCTGTTGGGGCGGCGTCCGGGGTATGCAATCAATCTTGAAGCGGTGATTGATGCAGCGGCAGCGCACTGTGTGGCGTTAGAGATTAATGCTGCTCCCAGCCGATTGGATCTCGAACCGAGTGCCGTGCGCCTGGCACGTGCCCGCGGCGTCCTATTGTCGGTCAACACCGATGCACATACAGTCCCTGACCTAGAGCGTGTTCTATTCGGGATTAACGTTGCTCGGCGCGGCTGGCTGGAGAAAAGTGATGTTCTCAATACCTATTCACTGGCGGCAGTGAAAGAGATGATGCCCGGACGAGTGAGAGGTAACGAATGATCCTCGTCTATTACGATAGGCTTTCAGACAATGAAGATTCAAATTGCAGATCAAATTTTTGACATCGATGAGAAAACCCTATACGATTGGATAAAGCTGGGGCGCGTACCGCGGGATGCCTCTGTCTGGTCTGAAACGCTCACCGATGGTCAATGGCAGCCTGTTAGCGAGCTTCCGTCGGTTCGGAAATTGTGGGAACTTGACAACGACTCAGAGAGCACAGATGTTAGCAAATCAGAGGGCACCCAAAATGAGTTAAACGTAGAACAAGGGTTTCTCAAGTACAAAAAAAGATTCCCCGTCGTGACGCTCGCCTTGATTGCAGTGAATGTTGCCATTTTCCATCCACTTGAAATTCGGCTGATTGCTTCCTCGCAAGATTTGGGACCCCTGGTTCAATTTGGGGCGTATTCTTATCATTTAATTGTAGGGGAAGGGGAATATTGGCGTCTGCTAACAAGCACCTTTCTGCACGCTCACACCTTGCACCTTCACCTGAATATGTTCATACTATTCTTCCTTGGCCGTTTGTTGGAAGGTCTATACGGCAGGAGTCGATTTCTGCTTGTCTATTTGACTTCAGCAATTATCAGCAGCGTTGCGAGTCTGGCTTTTGTCCGAGATGCCTTTGGGGTCGGGGCATCGGGTGCCATATTCGGGTTAATCGGCGTTGCTATCGCTCTGGGCATTCGCTACAAAGACCGCCTGCCTCGAAGGTTGGGACGGATTCTTGGTTTACGGCTGCTCCCATTTGTCGGAATAGACCTTTTTCTTGGTTTATTCGTCCTTCCGCATTTCAATTATAACGTCAATAACGCTGCCCACCTCGGCGGATTGTTCACCGGGTTTGCTATCGGGATGGTCCTTGCACCAGAAATTTATAGTTATCGTGCGCGTGAAAAAAAGATCGTGGTAGGTTTGACAGCAGCACTTGTGGGATTGACAATCGCAAGCGGTGTTATGCCGGTCTTACACGGGCTTACTGACTCAGGGAAAACGGTCGAAGCTCAGGTTGGTCCGGTGTCCCCCGCTGATCTCCCCGATTATATCGCAAATTATGAGAAGGAAGTCCTAAGACGTCCTTATGCCCCCAACGCCTACGCGGTTCTTGAAAACCTCTATATTGAGGCATTAAAGGCTTTTCCGAATGATGCTTTGTGGAAACGTAAGCTTAAACAGTTCTACGAGAAGGCGCTGCAAGCGGATCCGGACAACCCCGCTTGGAATAATAATCTGTTTTGGGTTTATCAGACAACAGCTTTTGAGCGTCCAGATGAGAAATCGGAACTTATAGACTATATCAAACTGTGCGAAGCGGTGGCAAACAAACGGGGCTATCATCGGTCCCTCTATCTAAACTTAGAATATTTTTATACGCGTGCTAAGGGACTTATCCCGCAAGAGAGCAGATTTTGGGATCGCAAGCTGGAGGTCTTTTATCAGGGCGCTGTCAATCAAGACCCTGAAAATGGAACATGGAGTAATAACTTAGCGTGGTTCTACGTCGAGCAGCAGATCAACTCCCAAAAGACAGTCGAACTTGCCTTGAACGCGGTGAAACAAGCTCCGAAAGAGAAGAACTTTTTAGATACCCTTGGTTGGGCATATTTGCGGGATGGGCAATATCGTAAAGCGCTTCGCGCATTTGAGCAAGTGATCGCAAGCCCGATAAACAATGAGGAGGAATTGAAGGCTCAAGAAAGCGGTTGGAAAGGCATTACGGAGCTAGTTCAAGCTGAGAAGTCCATTCAAGCGTCGCAAAACTTCAACCCGACGTTCTTGAAATTTTATGAACGGATGTCTCGCCTATTCTCAGCGGATCCCACGAATCGGGCAAAACTTGATGCGGTCTTCAATCTCTTTCAGCGAGGTTCTCAGGGAAGATAGTGCTTGGTAGGGGAAGGATTTGGATAGGTTTGATAAGTTCTGCTTTAAAGCAGAAGGCTGTGGAGAAGAGGACGTTTCACGGATTGGGTTCAACTGTTTTTGCGTAACGTTTCAATTTGTACTGTAAGGAACGCAGGCTAATTCCCAAAATCTCCGCTGTTCGGGTACGATTGCCGTCCATTCTTTCAAGGGTTTTGAGGATTAATTCTTTCTCCATCTCTTTCATCGTCACGCCTACAGGTACAGTTTCGATCTGCTGTCGACCAGCGGATTGGATTTCTTCGGGGAGGTGTTTGGGGAGAATTACATCGCCTTCCGCAAAGAGTACCGCTCGCAGAATGGTATATTCTAGCTCTCGCACGTTGCCAGGCCAGTCGTATTGCATGAAAAGTTCTCTTGCCTTTTGGCTGATCCATCGCACGGGTTGATTGTGAGCCTTACTGTGTTTTTTCAGAAAATACTCCGCCAATACCGAGATGTCCTTTTGGCGTGCTCGCAACGGTGGCAGGTAGATTGGAATCATATTCAAACGGTAGTAGAGCTCCTGACGAAATGTCCCGGCTTTAATCCCCTGGCGCAAATCTTGATTGGTCGCTGCGATGATTCGTGCATCAACGTAGATCACCTTTGTTCCACCCAGACGTTCGATTTCCCCTTCTTGTAAGGTGCGCAACAGTTTGGCTTGCAGTTCAATTGACATATCGCCAATTTCATCCAAAAACAGTGTGCTGCCGTGCCCGCGTTCAAATTTCCCAATCTTTTGGTAGGTTGCCCCAGTAAACGCACCGCGCTCATATCCAAATAGCTCGCTCTCTAGCAGATGATCTGGAATGGCGGCGCAATTTACAACTACCATCTCTTTTTTTCTGCGCGAACTATTTTGGTGAAGTGCGCGAGCAACCAGCTCCTTCCCCGTACCGCTCTCCCCTTGGACCAAGACTGTAGAGTCTGTATCTGCAACCTTTTCGATGATCTTTAAGACTTCGACGATGGGAGGACTTTCGCCTACAATCTCTTCGTAGTTGTGGAGGAGTTCATCCCTTGTACTGTGCTCGACGGTGCGTTGATGCTCTAGTGCTTGATCCACCTTTTGCGTGATATGCTCGGGTTGGAAGGGCTTTTCCAAGAAATCGTATGCCCCACGTTTCGTCGCTTCGACCGCACGCTGGATTGTGCCGTGTGCTGTCAACATAAGCACAAGTAGACCGGGATATTTTTCGTGGATGTGTGTGAGGGTTTCGATTCCATCCAAGTGAGGCATCTGGATATCCAGAAGCACTAGGTCCGGCAGATCCTGATTGATCAACTCAAGGGCTTCAGCCCCATCGGTGGCAGTTACAACTTCGTAGCCCTCCATCTCAAGCCGATCTTGCAAGATCAGGATAGTATCGGGTTCATCATCGACGATAAGGATTTTCTCTTGTTCGTTCATTTGAATGCCGTACCGTGCTGGGATAGTAGGATTTTAATCGGAGATGCCCTACGATTTGATTGTTAAAAAAAAAGGCAGCACATTGGCTGCCTTTTAAGCAAATATCGAAACTTCAAAAATTAGTTGTGAAAAAGGCGGTACAACAGCTGCCTTTAGGTATAGCGCAGTTATCGCCTGAAAGTTTCCTCTGAGACCATCAAAGCGATTTCCTGCCCTTCCGTCTTACTAAATCGACGTTTCGCACGCTCCATGACATCAATAACTCTGCCATGTTTGGCAAGTCTGTCTGCTTTGATGATGAGTGTAGTAATTTGAGACTCTTTTGCTGAAAGGTACATCTCCATATGATCTAGGGTAATCATCTCCAGATCATCAAATGAAATTCTGCCATCTGCACTCACAAAGAGATTGAATTTCTTACGCGGAAAGTCATGCCTTGTCGCTGACTCTGGCAGCGTTACAGTAAAGGGCGGAGGAACACGCATAATCGCTGAAACCATAAAGAAGATTAACAATAGGAACACGCAATCAATCATTGGTTCCATCATTAAGGCCTGACCACGTTCCTTTTCCTTTCCCTGCTGCATTCTCACAGCCATAGTATCCTCCTTGGTTATTCTCTTGCTACCACTGCAAAGCCGATTTTGTCTATACCCGCTTGCTTGGCAATATCCATCACGTTAATAATCTGCTCATGTATGACATCCCGTTCTGACTGAACGATCAGCATATTCTTGATTTCTTCGGGAGCATGAATAAACTCGGTAAACATCTGATTGATGTTAACAATCTCGTCATTCAAAATCATTGTGCCATACTTCTGAGCACCTTCAGGGTTTGCAATCCTCACGATGAGTCCCTTGGGTTTATGCGGATTCGGTTTACCGGGAGGCGGTAATTGAACACGAATACCGGGCATCGGTGCGAAACTAGTCGAAACCATAAAGAAAATCAGAAGCAGGAACACACAGTCAATCATCGGAGCCATATCGAGCTTAGGTGCTTTTCGTCCTCTAGCCGCCATACGGGTCATACCACTAGGTGCTTGCGTTGCCATCTTCGACTCCCTCCTGTTCTCAAAGGTAAGTCTTCCTGCCACCCTAAAGGGGTATCCCATAGGGTGACAGGAGAACGTTGAAATTTACGCGTTACCTGCTTGACCAAGGACCAGCTGGTTGACGATTTCAGTTGAAACCTGCTCAATCTCAAGCACAAATTTGTTGACCCAGCTCTCAAAGACCTGGGAGAAAATGAGGCAAGGAATAGCGATGGTTAGCCCACCAGCGGTAGTCAACAACGCTTGGGAAATACCACCAGCAAGTGCCTGCGGGTCACCAGTACCTTCCAGTGCAATTGTGGTAAACGCGTTAATCATACCCATAACGGTACCGAGGAGACCAAACAGCGGTGAGATAACCGCAACCGTACCAATAATAGGAATGTTTCGCTCAAGTTCTGGAATTTCAAGGAGTCCTGCTTCTTGAATGGATTCCTGTATCTCTTCTTTTGTAATCGCCTGCTCTTCAATCTGGGCTTGACTGTATCTTAACAGACCTGCTTTCAGAACGTTTGCAAGCGGGCCACCTGCTTCTTCGCAGGCTGAGACCGCTTCCATAATGTTATCGTTACGCAAAGAATCGGTGATGTTTACCATAAATTGCTCTGTACCGATCCTGGAACGACTTCTTAGGAAAGTAAAGAGGCGTTCAATAATAAACGTCAATGCAGCCACCGAACAGAGGAGAAGTGGCCAGAAGACGACTCCGAACTTAGCGAAGAAAGTGACGATTGTGTCTTTTTTGGTCATTTTCAGCGGCACATAGTGATCGCCTCCAGTGACGATGGTAACCGGTTTACCGGTTCGGTCGCCATATCCATCTTTGTAAATACTGAGGAGATAACGGCCTGGCGGTAGGCCTGATTTGGTATATTCACCGATATCATCGGTTGCGGTTTCATGCTCTGTACCATCTGTACTGACAACAACAACTCTCACGGCACCAATCGGCGTTTGTGCTGTTGTGGTATCCACAACGGTACCACGCACTGTGCCGGTTGTCGCATCTTGGGCGAACGCAACCGCACCGCACATAATCAACATGCTAGCTAGCATTAAGGTTAAACTCAGGTGTTTCATATATTCCCCCTATTGGAGTTTGAAGGTAGAGTTAAAATTAGAGGGTGTGCAGCGATACAAACATATTACCCTCAATTCAAGCCGCCTCAAGCATTCTATATCGGACGACTAAATCGTTATATACAAAGTCTTGGCTTTATAAACACTTTCGCTTTTTGAAAGTTTCGGTAAAGTTAAAAAAGTGCCAAGCATGAAAATGCTTGGCACTTTAGGTGATTGTTAGAAGCCCATCATTGCTCGGACGAAGGTAGTATTACTTGTCGTGTTCTCAAGCAAGATGGTGGTTCTTCTGAAACCTGCGAGAATGACGATATTAAAACCTTGCCACTCACCGCGACTGATTGATTGAACTTCAAAGATACGCGTACGCAAGTCTGGACGGAAGAGGATTGGAATATCAGCCTCCGCAAACGCTGGCGTCGATAGATAGTGTTTGATATTTTGATCACGGTTGGTGTATTTGCGATACTGGAAACCACCGAGGACATTCATTCTTTGGGTGAACTGATAATCCAAACGAATACCGAGAACATCTTCACGGCTACGTTTGTTAAATCGAAGGTACTCGATGACCTCCGGATCGTCCGGAACAAATTTCGTCGGATCCAGCGGATCGATATACCTCTGACTTTGAATATCATCGGCCGTATGATCAAAGCTTCGCGTCCAAATATATTTTGCCATCGGTGTCAGCGTTAAATCTTCACCAATTCTGTCGACGCCGGGCAAATCGCCCAATGGGATTTCATATTTGGCTCTGATAATGGTGATCTGATTTCGAACGGTTTTCTCTTGAAAACGGCGTGGTATCCAGTTTTCTTGGTCGTAGATTAAGCCAACGTCCTCTGGATCCAGCGCGTAAAGTCCATGATCCGGATAGAACGGATATGACTTCCGATCTCCATCGGCACGGACCTGTTCATCTGGCACCATGAAATCAACGCGATCGTCCTTTTCTAGCGCCGGATCATCTTGCGCGAAATCCAGCGCGACAGCATTTTCTTCATCGAGTCCCAGCTGTTTACGCCAATCAAGAAGGAATTTGGTCTCGAGCGTTAGGTTAGGAATTGCGCTGTAAAGGAACTGAAGACTTGTCACGTTGACCCGTGTCTTGAAGAAGTCAAGAAAATCAGATTCCTGCGTGGCATCCAGTTCGCCCGGACGCAAGGTAATCGAGTAATCTGGAATATCATCGTCAACACGGACAAAGCGGTTCTGGAACAACACTGTTCCGAAATCAGGAACGTCACGCTGGAAGGTGAGATGCGCGTATTTTGAGTCGTTCTTCCGCACGCTAGAAACCTCGCCCTCGTTTAACCAACCCAATTTGAGGGTCATATTATCGAGCAAGTCGTAGCTGGCTTCGACATGGTATCCTTCGCGGTTAATACCGTATTCATACTGCGGCTCAAAATCATCTTCCAACGAATCAACAACGCCATTGTTATTGAGGTCAACGAGATCTTCAAAGACCGGAGGATCTGCCTCAAAGATGAGGAAGTCTTCTTGGTAATCGAGGATACCGTTCTGATCACGGTCATCGGCTTGCGGCAGAACGCCGTCAAAATCGATGCTATCTGGCCAGTCGTCGTCGTCATCATCATCTTCAATGAGCGCATAGTTAATCTCATCAAAGGGCGCGATTTCTGCGCCGGATTCAGGGGTTCGTTCAAGAGAGTAGGTTGCATCTCTTGCATCGTTCGCACCCCAGTTATAGTAAGTTGTGGTATAACCCGGATCGATATGATAAAGCGTACCCTCTAGGAGGAGTCTGCCGTAACGCTGCCTTAGGTTAACAAACCAAGCAGTTTCACGACCCATTTCGCCATCATCATTCGCATTGCCATTCAATTTAGCTTCAAATCTTTCCCCTTCCGTTTCAGCGTATGTGGGGATGCCGTTGACATCAAGGGGGACTCCGAAGTTCGGGTTAGGCAACCCATCGGGCAACGTCTCTTGCTCATCTGTGGTGATATTAGCACCTTCGATTTCAGGATTTAGTCGGCTAAAACCGATCTGGTCTTTCGGAATCGTCGGATACTGCTTAAATTTACCGTTAATTGAATAGTGTGCTCGGATAAAGGTATTAAATAGGGTACCTTCTAAATCCACACCGTATAGCACACCAGCGCGTGCAGCACCGTAGCGATACCGAATCTGACGCTGACCGCCTTCTTCCGCCCATTTGCTTGGGTTATGTAGCAAGCTTGCCCTGTTTTGCGTATAATGATCTGATCGACCATAGTTACCGGGTGCTTGGATCACATCCCGATACGGCGTTTCAATATGACCATCTTCGGTCTTAATCCATTCTGACGCGAGTGGGTCGTCCGATCTGTTTGCTTCACTAAATCCGATAACGACGATATTATAGTCTCCAGCGACCGTCATATCAAATTCAACGGACTTAATTGCGCGCGGATCAATGGGACCCGTGGCAAGCTCCTCAGAGGTAAAGTCGAGGACATACTGCATCTTATCGAATCCTTCGGCAATTTTCCATTGTCCGTCAGCGGATTCAATCGGTTCAGCACTACCCTCTACAGCAACGATGTCATCAATAAAGGCTTGGATTGTGTAAGGACTGCTGCGTCCTTCTACGGTAACGTATGTTTTTATTCCTTTAACAGCGACGCCGACACCACCCTGAAGTCTTGCTGCTTGGCTAGGCCTTTCGAGGTCATGCGATAGTCCGCCATAGTTGTTATCCTCGGGCGAGTCATCACGGAAGACAACAACGATACGCTCTGGTGGCGTATTGGCAACGCTACCACCAAACAGAGGATTCTCAACTCTTTCGG
>JAKZSX010000302.1:0-46463 GCA_047517405.1 Candidatus Poribacteria bacterium
AATGTATCAACTCACGCAGCACAAATTCTGGGGCGTATTAGCCCTCATAATATCTATCATGTTTGTTGCCTTCATGGTCACTGGTTGTGGTGGTGATGGCAATAATGATGATGATGCAGCAGCAGCAAATGATGATGATGACGCAGCTGCCGAAGAAGAAGGTCCACCTTCTGCGACAATGGTCACGGTAGACCCAGCCGCCGGTGCCACAGTTCCGTCAAATCAACAGTTCTCACTGGTGTTTGATCAGGGTGTCACCGCAGCGACGGTCAATGGCGCCGCAGCGACCGGATCAGGTCTCAACTGGTCGGCATCTCCTGCCTTAGTGCAAGGGTCCGCAACACTGAACGTCGGATGGACAAACCGAGACGGCTCCACCGGTTCTCAAGCGGTCGGTCCTTATACCATTGATGACCCAGATGTGGACGCACCGATGATCGCCAGTGGTACGGTGGCTGATGGGGACGCAGATGTTGACCCCGCGCCGGTCAATGCGGGTGGTTTTCGGTTTGACTTCGACGAAGCCGTTACGGGAAGCATTAAGCTGACCGATGAAGCGGGTGCTGACCTCAATTGGATTGCAAACGTCGGTGGTCAGACAGCAACGTTGACTGCGGTTGCAGGACAGGAAATCGCCAACGAGACAACCTATAAGGTTGAAATTGATGTTCAAGATGGCGCTGGCAATGCAACTACAGCAACGATTACCTTCGTTACCAAACCGAAAGAGTAAACAAACTGTTTTGGTTATAGCTGCAATGTTTGAAAAAGGGCAACGTGTCATAGGCATGTTGCCCTTTTTTTTGGCTTGGAAATTTCCAATGAACTATATAAGTGTGTTAGCAAAAATCACCATCAAAAGGCTTTACAAGACGCACAAAATCTGATAAAATAGCACCCATTCAATCCGGTTTTTTTAATAAAAGATCGAAATCTGTCAAAATTTTTGAACGATTCTTGAGGCTGAGTTGTCTAAAAGAGTTGAGGGCAGCAAAATCAGGGAGAAAGTGCTGTGGAACGAATCGAAACGTTGCTTATTGATGAACTCCGTGAAGGAGATATGGCAGCATTAGCGATTCTGGTTGAAAAGTACAAACGGCTCGTTTATCGGGTTGCAGTTCAGATTACAAAAAACCATGAAGACGCAAATGATGTCATGCAAGATACGTTTCTGAAAGTGTATGAATCTATTCACAGTTTTCGTAAGGATGCTGCCTTTGAAACATGGCTCTATCGTATTGTTGTTAACCATGCTACGAATCTCGTCAAGCACCGAGAGCGTCGTCGCGAATCCCCGCTTTCAGCCACCAGTGAAATGGAGATTCATCCAGATCTGAGGCGGACCGTAGATCTGGCAAATAATCCTCAATTGAACGCTGAAAGAAAAGAGCAGCAAAGATGGGTTACCCAAGCGGTAAATAGTTTGCCCCTCAAGCAAAGAACTGTTGTTATTCTTCACGAGTTTGAAGGCTTGACACACTCAGAAATCGCTTCGATCCTCAACTGCTCCGAGGGAACGGTGCGTTCCCGGTTACATTACGCAAAACAAAAACTGAAAGATCTGTTAAAACCCTATATGGACGCAACAGACTTCCCCTAGCACAAAAAGTAACTGAAACCGTACAACAAGTATATCTAGGTTGTCGTGTGGTTTATCCTAGCAATGATAAAAACATAATGGGGAAAACATGAAACCTCAATGTCGTTCAATTCAACGGTGCTTGTCTGATTATATAGATTATACACTTTCAGGTCGGCAAACCATGATCGTAGCTCAACATCTGCGATTTTGTCAGGATTGCCAACTCGAATTGGAATCTTTGAGGCGAATAAAGGTACTGCTTCATTTTCATGTCCCTTCACAACCCCCAGAAGGTTATTATGATCGATTTGGGGGGCAGCTGCAGCGGATAATCGAAGAGCGTCCTCGTCCTATATGGTGGGGTGCGACCGTGCTTGCGCAATCAGTCACGTGGAGATTCCAAGAGCTTCTACATCAGTCTGTTTGCGCTTTCAGCAAGCTAATTGGTTTTCCTATAAGTTGGGCTAAACAGCCTCCCGCCTATGCGTGGAGGCTACTCGCTGTGCTTGTCAGTTTGCTTGCCGTGCTTGTTAGTCTGTCTACGGATCAATTCTTCCAACCTCAAGAACAGGATCGCCTTGACCCTGCAAACTTGTCGCAGGTCCTGAAAGTCCAGCCGACCTCTCCCCTGAAGCAGGGCGGGAATAGAGAACTAGTCAGCAACCGAGAATGGTTTGTTGAAATCACACAGACGCTGCCTGAACATGTTGTTCAAGGGAAGCAAAATTCAGACAAAGAAATTGAGGTTGCTGAATCGCTTGCAGAACTGTCAAGGTGGGAGGGTTACCAGCCAAATCCTGTTAGTGACAGCAGTTCCATTAATGATAGTGATGCGTTCAAAGCAATGGCAGTCCATGATGCTCCCCCCGACCTGATGACAGTTGCACAGTTATCAAGTCCTGAGTCGATTGCCGCGAAAGAGGATTTTTCGCGGCCCTTGGGCGTTGTGGCTATTCCGACTTCAGCGGAAATCGGTTGGGGAGGTAATCGCTCACTGAATGGTGTTGTTGAGATGTTGATGAATGTACCGTTACCCAGCTTCTCAATTACGGAAGTTTATGATTCTGTCAAACTTTAGCGATGCTAATTAAACAAAAACAAAATAGAAAACCAACTTCTGTCTGTATCTCAACAAAAAACTTGTGTTTCCTACGAAAATATGCTACGATGTCTGTGCAGAACGCACATCTGCGTTCCCTAACTTGAAACCCTACTGGGGTAAGGGGAGTATGTCAATTTAACAGCCTCCTCTAACCATTATCTGAAAGGAGATCTAATGAATCCGAGACTTTTAGGCATCCTCGCCGGAGTCGCTTTAGCTGTCGTGCTGTTTTGGCCCGCAGGCAGCTCTAAAAAGGTCGAACGACTCTATAACGAGGCAGAACAGCTCTACAGTCAAAATGATTACGAAGGGGCAATTGCAAAGTACGATGAAGGCCTTGAAGAATCCGTCAAATGGGGCGTAAAGACTGAGGTCATTGATAAAGACTTCACTACACTTGCAAATTACAAAATCGCCGTCAGCTACTCAAAATGGGCTGAGCAGAGCGGTGATATTACCTACTATGATAATGCAATCGAGCAGATTGAAAAGGTTGCACCGAATGCCACTGTACCGAAGCATCAGGAAGGATTAACCTACCTATGGGGACACGTCCTTTACAAACAAGAGAAATTTGAACTTGCTGAACCGAAGTTTCATACCGTGATTGAAAACTTCCCCAATAGCCTGTTCGTCGAAAATGCTTGGTACGCAATTGGGCAGCTCAATTATAAACTGCAAAAATATGATGCAGCGCGCCGGGCATACAAAGAAGTCCTAGACGGATTTCCAAATTCAGAGTTCAAAGATGATGCACAACACCTAATTGCACAATCCTTCCTCAATGAAAAGAATTACGAGCAGGCTTACCCAGAATTTGATAAGCTTAGCACCGAAGAATTTAAGACTTTCGCAGATTTGCAGGCGGAGGCGAGTTACAAAGCCGCTTTCTGTTTGAATCAACTTGCCCGTGATGAAGAGGCGATTGGTCGATACACCCAATTTATCACGGAATACCCGACAAGTGGTTATGTAACCGCTGCTTATTTTGACACAGGTTCAATCTATTCAAAGCAGAAGGACTATGACAATGCGCGAGTCAACTATGAACTCGCTTTGCAGAATACAGACGACCGGGACCTGCAAGCAGAAATTCAGGTTACCATTGGGCGTACCTACTATGAGCAGCAAGACTTCCCCAACGCTGTAGAATCATACAACACACTGCTTGAGGAGTATCCGGAATGCGATTTTATTAGTGAAGCGAAGCTGGGTATTGCCGATAGTTACTTCAAGTCAGATGTTTGGGTCGAAGCTGCTGCTGCGTACCAGCGGGTTCTGAACGAACATCCCGAAGAGACCGATTTTATCCCTTATGTTACTTACCAAATGGGGGAATCGAACTATAAGCTAGCTTCTGACTTGAAAGATGATGGTCAAATGGATGTCGCAAACGCGTCCTATGAAGAAGCGCTTATGTGGTATCAGAAAGCTGTCGATGAATTTCCGGCGGACCCAGTCGCGTCTCATGCGCTCTATGGTGCTATCTGGGCGTTGAATGCGCTCGAACGAAAGGATGAACTGGAAACCGTCGCAAGGGAATTTATTGATAAAAACCGCATGGATAGTGAACTTGACCTGCTCGCTGCTGAAGTGCAGTTGAAGTTCGCGGACCTGAAATTTAATGACTTTAAGCAGTATGAGGATGCAGCCGCGGAATACGCCAAACTTTGGGAGTATCGTGATTTCCCGAAATTTCACTTAATTAAATTGATTGGAAAATTTCAGGAAGCGCGCTCATACTATGAAGCCTCCAAACCGGCGGGTTACCGTGAAGGCGATCCAGACGCAGTCTTTAACGAAGTACTGCTCCAAAATGCTGTAAATGCTTACCAAGAAGCCGTAGATAAGTTCAAGGGACCAGAGATTATGGGCGGAGAAAGTGGTACCTTCCTCGGCGGTATCGAGCAGGGACGCTATGACGATTTCCCCCAACGTCCAATGCAAGTCGAAGCCTGTGTCATGAACCAAGCGCTATCCCACGAAAAATTGAATGCGTGGGGCAAAGCGCGTGACCTTTACACAGCGATTCTCCCAGGCAGCGATAATTATCAACGTGCACAGTTGCTGATTGCACAAAGTCTTGTCAAAGAAGGCAACAATACCGGAGCTGTGGCGCATTATCAGTCTATAATGGACATTTTGGATACCGATAATCGCTCGCTTGCAGAAATTAAGCTGGCAGACCTCCTGCGTTCTGAAGAGCGATTTGCCGAAGCAGCAGTTGAGTATGAAAACGTCGTTGCAGGTAACCCGACTGGTGAATACGCCGACGACGCACAGTATCTTGTCGGACTTTGTTACTATAAAGCCGCTAAAGCCGCCCCCGATGATGCAGCTCACTTGGATAAATCTGTTGCCGCCTTCGAGAAAGCAATTGCGGATTATCCGGACAGCCCGAATGCGGTTGAGTCGTATTATGGACTAGCACTCGCTTATCGCGACATGGCACTAGCTGGAAATGAAAGTGTGTGGCCAAAGGTGCTAGAAGTTGCTGATACTGCTTACGACAAACATGGCGGTACCGATAACACCACAGTCCAAAAGACGTTGGGCCATATAGACTTGGTCAAGGCAACCGCCATTGAAAAGCAGGGACTCGAATCTGAAGAAGAGAAGGCTGAACTCATTGCGAGTCTGAGGCGAATTGTCCAGAATACCGGGGCCCCAGAAGATGCTCGCTCACGCGCACAGTTGAAAATCGGACACCTGTATTATGGTGACGGTAAGCATGGAAAAGCGCTCGCTGAATATCAAGGATTCGTTCAGATGTTCCCTAATAATGAGCTCGTGACGAATGCGTTATATCAGGCATCCGTTTGCTACTATCAGATCGGTCAAAACAACACCGATGAAGGAGCCAAGCAGCTTGCATTCCAGAATGCTGTAAGTACTGCGACGCAAGTTACTGAAAGCAATCCCGATGTCGATGCGGCTATCAGTTCCTATTACACAATAGGGCTGGCAAAGTACGCGCTAAATGATAGTAATGGAGCGATTGCCGCGTTTCGCCAGACCACCTCGTATGAGGGGCAAACGGAGGACAAACCCCGACAAGATCTAATTCGTCAAGCACATACCCGTCTCGCAGATTTGAATACTGCTGTCGGTGACCATGAGTCAGCCGTGCGAGAGTATCAGTATGTGATTCAGTATACTGATGATGATGATCAGAAGGGACGTTCCTACTTCTCTATAGCGTATGCTCAGGACGAACATCTCAAACAGTATGATGATTCGCTTCTCAACTATCAAAATGCGATTCAGCTTTCTAAAGATCCACTCATCCGAGCACAAGCATACTATCGAATGGGTTTGATTTACCAAGAAAGACTGAATGACCCTGAGAATGCACTGAAAGTATTCGAGACCCTGATTACTCAATTCGGTGGTGAATCTAATACCAGCATCCAATCCATGGCGGCGGACGGTGGTATTCGGCGGTCTGACCTCTACGTAAAGTTAGGTCGTATGGATGATGCAATCGCTCAAGCAATCGCTGCGCGTGATGCAGCGCAAACGACTGCACAGAAAGTTTCTGCACAATATAATCTCGGTTATCTCTATTTCGACCAAGCGCGGAAACTCTTCTCTGATAAACCTGGTACCGACTTACAACCGTATATTGATGCGAGCCGGCAAGCCGCAACCGCTTATGTTGAATCGGCTAATACAGCAGCCGCCGATAAGATCGATGATACCGTAAGTCCATTTGTTCAGAACGCGCTCTTCTCAGCCGGGCAAATTTACTATTCGCTCGGTACAGGGATCAAGCTACCTGACGATCTCAATAGCGCAGTTCCGGTGCTGATGCAGTTCGTCGAATATGCGGACAAGGGGCTTTTCGCCGTTTCGTCCCAAGCGGATGTGTCGAAAAACGTCCAGACCGTATTGGGCTATCTCGCACCCACCTATTATGAGTTGGGACGGATGCAGCTCGGTTTCGACGAAGGGTTTTCTGAAAAAACCGTTAGCTTCTTTGATCAGTCTGCAACCGTGTTCATGGACCTCGCTCGACGATTCCCTAATGCGGCAGAGGCACCGTTCTGGCAGTATCAGGCAGGTGAGGCGTACTTTGCGGGTCAACAGCACCTGAAAGCCATTGAAGAATATGTGAAGGTTCGCAACATTAATCCGCTACATGCGCAGGCGGCTGAATCCCTCGCCGCGATTTCGACGTGCTATGCGTTGCTCGAGAAAAATACCGAGGACGAAGCGGAGAAGGAGAAATGGTTAGCACAGGTCTTTGAGATCAACGAGGTTCTCGCAAAGAACTATCCAACCAGTCCCTTTGCAGCCGAAGCGTTTCTCAACATCGGCAACACCTACTATAACCAAGGGGTTTTCGACGATACGACAGAAGAAGACCGTATCCGCCTCTATACAATGGCTATCGAACAGTATGAGAAGGCATTGGCGGTTCCCAATATCAATGCAGAATCGAAAGAGAATGCCGATCTGTTCCTGCGTGAGACGAAAGGAGCCCTCTCGGCAGATGTGTATATTCAGGCAACTGCCAATTTCGATCGAGCAAGAGTGGCGCCTGAAGATCAACAGAGAGAAGCCGTTGAAAACGCTATCGCTGGGTTCCAAGACATCATCAAAGCGTATCCGACTACCAAATACGCCGACCTTTCTTTGGTGCAAATTGGTGATGCGTATATGATACTAGCGGTTGAAAATGATGAGTATTATAACGACGCGCTTGACTCCTATGATGCGTTGTGGGGTAAATACGCGACCGTCCCGCCTAGCGATACACAGGTCAACAAAGCGTTGACATACTCGCAAGGTAAGATTACCGAAATCACGGAGTATATGAGAGCACAGAACCTTCCACGTCGTACCGGCGGCGGTGGTGGTGGCGAATAACGCACCGTGTATGTTTTGGATTCATCAACTCCATTTCAACAGAGGCGTTTGGGATATCCTTCCCAGACGCCTTTTTTTATTTTAGAAATATCTCTCAGCAAGTATAAATTAAGCAAGGAATTCCTTTTAGATTAGAGCAAAACACGAAAAAAGATGCAAAATACCCCAATTTCCAGTAGATCACAACCACGAAAAAATTACCGGCAATCCAAACGTCCAGATCAACACCGGCAATCTCCACACTATAACAAACTAGTCCGTCGTCAGCTATCTCCAAAGCTGCTAACCCAAATTCGCGCCGAAAGCCATGGGCGCGCTTACGTTCAAAAGCAGATTCGAAGGAAAACGCCGATGGTTTTTGATCTTCACGGGGAACATATTGAAGGTATCATCAGTCGCCGCTTAACCTATATCCTTGTCGTCCTAGTCGATGGACAGCTGCACCATCTTGAAAAACTCAACATCAAGTATATGTACAAACAAGACGAAGCGTCTCTAATTGTTCCGGATATTGAGGTGGATGCAGATTTAAAAGCACAAAACTTGGTCTCCATTGCTCACAAATCTGAGCGATTCGAAGTTGACGACCGTGTGCTTGCACGTTGCCGCAAGGAAAAAATTCCAGTGCGTTTAACCCTTAGAGGCGGGGAGATAATCACAGGGGTTATTAGTTGGTTCAGTCAGTATGAGATGAAGATGCTTCTAGCTCATGGAGGCAACGTTGTTGTATTCCGGCACGGATTACATAGTTTTGAAATAAGCTCGTGATGGGCATAAAGGTGGGAAGTGTAGGTGCATAACGGTTTGTGGGGTTGCGATAGGTTTGGACTAAACAGACGGCTGCCTTGAATATCTGCTGCAACTGGATTTTTTATTATATATCTTCGCGCTCATAGTTAGCACGGACGACGGTTTTCATGCCCCCACGGATGTGAAAATCCCCAACAATCTCAACCCTCCGCGGGTTGCACGCCGTAACAAAATCCGCCAGAATTTTATTAACAACGTGCTCATGAAAAATTCCGACATCCCGGAAAAATAAAAAATACTCTTTCAGCGATTTGAGTTCGACACATTGCTCGTCAGGGATATAGGTAATCTGAATCGTTCCAAAGTCTGGCAACCCGGTTTTAGGACAAACCGCTGTAAATTCTGGGTTTGTTATTTCAATAGTGTAGTCGTTATTGCTATACTCATTTTTCCAAGTTTCGATGTTCGGCGTTTCCATTTCGCGGATGTTGTCCTGTAATCCACTATAAGATTGATGACCCATAAATCAAAAGCCTCCCTTAAGTTCCTGTTTCAAAAATAATAACACTGCGTGAGAAACATCGTCAAGCGGTAATGTTTATCGAGCGTGCTAAGATTGATTGGGTAACTTCGTATAAGGCGTTCCCGTGAACGGACTTTTTTTGCTTGGGACTCGCCAATGACTTGCTTTTCTCTCGACGGTATCTATCCATCGTGATATAATCTCCTTATCGCTCAGAGGGGAAGAAAATGTCAACCAAATCGATAAACGATAATTATTTTTAATTCACCCAAAGCCTTCGAAGCGTGGTGGAAGTTTTACAGTGCCGATAAAATCCTACTAAATCTATTTTCTGGCAAAGTTTGGCATCGAAAGGAGAAATTGATTGCTATGTTACAATTAACGCATCCCATCGTTGACATCGCTATTACGTGCAGTAATTTCGAGGAGTCACTGCATTTCTACCACGAATGCTTGGGCTTGGAGATTGTTCTGGACATCGAAATTCCCGAAGACGTAGCGAAAGGGGCACGGCTGGCACCGCGAGGATTTCGCCAAGTTCGCCTGCAAGCTGGGCAAACACTCATTAAGCTGATGAGCATCGAATCACCGCCACCAACGCCTACCTACGATTTCTCCGCCGGTGTACGCTGGCTCACCTTTTTTGTTGAGGACGTGTGGGGAACCGTCGAAGAATTGAAGCAGAAAGGCGTGGAATTTTTGTCCGATCCGGTCGGAGCACCGGATGCTGGAGGTGTGGTCTGCGCGAGGGACCCCGACGGTATTCTCATTGAACTTGTACAGCGATGATACTGTAGATATAGGAAGCGTTTCTCCACTCTATCAACTTTTCTCTTCTATCTATTTTTTTTAAATTAAACACCTATCCGAAAACCTAACCTTCCACCCCTTCACAGGACAAAGGGAGGCAACTCTCTCCTTGTCGGCGAGGGTGAAGCTCCAGATAGACGCTAAGGAGAACTTTATGGCTACACAATTTGTTGCGGATTTTGAAGCCTACATGCCCGCTGAATTTAACGACCAGCCTTACGGTAAGGCTGGTCTGATAGCCGTTGCTGATAAGGCAGGAATTGATGTCTGTGTTGTATTTCCCGGCGGATTACCACCCAATCCTGCAGAAATCAATGCCCATTTGCTAGAAGAAACCAAGGGCGAATCGCGCATCGTGCCGGGGTGTCTTATTAATCCCACAATGGGCTCCGATGCTTGCGATGACCTAAAGCGATGCGTTGATGCGGGTGCCCGGACAGTCAAACTGATGGCGGCGGCACATCGCTATCGCCTCGACGCGCCCTGCGTTGATCCAGTCATGGAACTCGCCAAGTCGGTTGGTATTCCCGCTACCATCCACTCCGGCTCACCAATGAGCGGATGCTCACCCGAGTTCATTGGAACACTCGCGAAACGTCACCCAGATGTAACAATCATTATGGATCATATGGGGTATCGTGAATGGACGGGACTTGCTGTTCAAGCCGCAGTTGAGAATCCCAATATTTATCTCGGCACAACCCTCATCGCCGCTGTTGAGCCAATCACCGTCAAGGGCATTGCGCGTGGTGGGCGGATTGGTGCGGATCGAATCGTTTTTGGATCTAACTCGCCTAGTGGAGACGCTGTGAATGGTGTAAACGGTATCCGGAATATCGGATTTACCGACGAGGAAGCCGCAAGCATCCTTGGTGGAAATCTGAAGGCGATTTACGGTCTCTGAACCTTGGGTTGGCTTGCCGTGGCTATTTGACTTTGCCACGCCCGGCGATTTTCCAAACCGTTTCTACCTGTTCATTTCTCACTGTAACCAACTCATCGTGCAGATTGCTTGTCATGCCTTGATGCAGCGGAATGACAGCCAATTGGTCGCCGACACGGAATTTATGCTGCGACTCACTCACATCAAGATGTCCGTGTTCGACCGACATTCCGTATATCTTTACATCCGGATGTCCGATGATGTGACCATAAGGTGTAGGGGGATAGCTGGTGAACGTCTTGGCACCGCCATCAATGATGAGTCGGTCAGCGGTTGGGGTGCTCACAACCGTCACAATCATCCGCAAGGCACATCGATCCGGATTGAGTGTCGCCGTACCAGAAATGCGCGTCATGCCTTCGTAGACATACGAACCGCTGCGTGTTTCTGTGCAACCCATATCTTTTGATGCCTGTTCGGCACCTGTCCCGCCTCCGCTGATGATATTGATAGGGATACCTGCTCCCTCCAGAAGATTGACCGTTTCCTCAATAAAGGGCTTTGCGCGAATGTTGCTCGAATAGGTCATAATGCCCTGAAAATCAAGTCCGGACATCTGCGTCACCTTTTGGGCAAGTTCAAGTGTGGCTTGGGGAGATTGCACGCCGACCCGGCGTCCCCCTGTGTCCTGCTCAAGGAGCACGCGCACAGTGCAACCATCTGCCGCTGCCTGTCCAGAGATGCCTTCGGCGGTTATCTCCGAATCTAGAGCGACGGTAATCTTCGCCCGTTTGACGAGCTGTGTTAGCCGCTGCAGTTTCGGCTTGCCGACGATGTTGTAAGGAATCAGAATGTCATCAAGCCCGCCATCAACCATAGCCTCCGCTTCGCCGAGCTTTTGGGAGGTAATCCCCTTTGAACCGGCAGCAACCTGCATGGTGGCAATCTCGGGGACTTTGTGGGTTTTTGTGTGAACACGCAAATCGATTTCAATCTCTCGGCAGAGGGCTGCCATATTATAGATATTGCGTTCAAGAACATCGAGGTCTACAGTAAGTGCGGGTGTATCCAATTCAGAAATGTGCATATCATTCTCCTCAATTAACTAATCAGTGAACAACTCAACCTTTTCAAGGTTAAATTGTACATATAAACTTGATTAATAAACTGAAGGGCTGGGAAACGCGAATCTGTATTCGCTGTATAACTCCCAACCCCCATACTCGTCGCTATATGCTATGTCTATTTGTCGGTGCCTTCAGATCTTTTTAGATATTCGGGCTCTCGCTTTGGGGTCTCCTCCGCTTCCTCTTTCATACTCGGTTCAACTAGATATTCAACCCGAAAGTCTCGGACCGATATAACCGGATAGACGCCATCAAAACCTGCAATCTGTCCTTTGACCTCGACCCCTTGAGCACTTTGGCTCGCTTCTTGGATTAACTCATCAAATTTATCACCGCCGCTAAAAACGACCTTCTGGTCCGAACTAACAACCATTGCGTGATTGATTTCTGATGTGTCAGCGCGCCAGCGTCGCCAAAAAGGAACGTTGCGTATGTAGCTCCGTGAGAACCCCGGATGCGCGTAGAGATTGCCCGTGATTGTCACTTCGGATTTGGCAACCCAAGCACGACCACCGATTTGGCTGCCCCGAAAGCGTTGATCGTTCAGTTGACGGGTGATGTCATAAATGTCAAAAGTACGAGCCTCGTTGTACGGATTCTTACCCCGTCGCGGGGTGACTTCAACGATAGTTGTAAAAAGGCGTTCGCGCCCGTTTTTATCGACAGGTGAGTGAAAACTCACATTTTCCGGATCCACCCAAGGTTTCAATAAACGTCTAATCTGTCGAGCGTCATCATCATTAACGAAACCGAAAAGGTGGATTTGAATATTTTCTACTTCCGAATAACTTGGACTGGTGAAGCTAGCAAAGAGAAACATGAAAACGATGAGGAGGCTGAGATGGAACTTGCGGGGTAACATTTTTTGGCCACTCCTTTAATTGATATCGCTTGGTCCTGACAATTTTTTCGTCAAGATATTTAAAAACAATCTAAAGAATCCAGTGTGGATCTGCACGATTCCTTGATTGGCACCCGAAAATCACAGCGATATTCTAGCAAATTCTGTGCCATAAATAAAAACGAAGAAGTACTCCCTCAAGATGACTTGCGAAAGCTCAATTGGTCAGCCATCGCAAATTAGCACTTCACATTCTACTCCGTATCATTTTGGTAACATAGTCGCTAGTCGGACACAATTAGCTACTGCTACTGATTGACGCTTCGCAGTATAGCAAAGTTTACTCCAAAATCCAATCGCGATCTAACCATTTCGCCGATTTTTGCGTTTCGTTTAATCCGTGAAATCTCTTAATGCGTCCAATTTACAATAACGGATTATAAATCGTTTTACATCAACCGTACAATTCTAAGGAGTAGGGGCACATGGGCGAAACCCATCTGTCTCACTGCATGGAACTGTTCTCAATTGAGGGGAATATCTCGTGAGGTATCAACGAAACTTCATCATCGCGATGATTTCGCTGATCGTCCTTTTTGCCACCGGGGTGGTCGGATATTGGGTTATTGAAGGCGATAATCCACATCAGAAGTGGACAATATTCGACGCCGTTTTCATGACCGTTATTACATTGACAACGGTGGGGTACAGCGATGATAATATGTCCAGGATGGGCAGAGCTTTCACTGTTTTTCTCTTACTCGGTGGATTGGGCATCTTTGTATATAGTGTCAGTGTTGCGACTGCCTTTATTGTTGAAGGACAGTTCCGCGAGGTGTTTCGACGAAGAAAGATGAAAAAATCAACCAATAAACTTTCAAACCATTATATCGTCTGCGGCATAGGGGATACGGGTGTTCATGCACTCGAAGAAATGCTCCAAATGAACATTGATTTTGTTGTTGTTGAGTACGAGCAGGAACGGATCGATCATTTATTGGAAACGAAAGATTTTCTGTTTGTTCAGGGCGATGCAACGGAAGACGAGATTTTGATTCGTGCGGGCATTGAACGCGCACGTGGACTGATCACCTCACTGTCACGTGACCAAGATAACCTCTTTGTTGTTCTCTCTGCAAAACAATTGAATCCGAAGTTGAAGATTGTCTCTAAAGCTGTTGAAGCCAATTCGCTATCCAAGCTGAAGCAGGCGGGAGCAGATGAAGTGGTCTTGTCAGACTATATCGGCGGCATGCGGTTGGCTTCGACAGTTACACGTCCCATTGTCGTTAACTTTCTGGACATTATGCTCAGGAGCCAAGTGACAACGCGCTTTGCTGAATCCGTTATACAGCCAGGGACACCACTGGTGGGACTCACTCTGGGCGAGGCGGGCATTCCAGATCGAACGAACCTGATGGTTGTTGCAGTGCACAAGCGAGAAGGTGATTTTATATATAACCCTTCCGGTAGGTTGAGGCTGGAGGCTGGGGACGCATTGATCGTTATCGCAGATAATGAGCAGCTACAAAACCTAGACAAACTGACGGGCGATATGCCTTGATGCTTCAATCGCCTTCAGGGGCTAGCTGTCCATATTGCTTCATCACAGCTTGCAGTCGATTCAAAGGAATAGCGTGGATCGTGTTCCCATTTCTGCCGATGGTCGTCACTGCTGTGGTCATGGAGTTGAGGATTGCCTCCTCCGTCGCTTCAATGACAGCTTGATACAGCGCATCCATCCGATGATTAGCAAGCATCGTAATGGGAAAAGTTCCATCGTCCGTCCGACGTGGAATTGTGTTAGCCGTCGAAAAAGCAATTACAAATTCACCGCTGCTAACGGTACTTGGCGTCCCGGTGCGAGCAAGTCCGTGTGTTACCCGCTTGGCAAGTTGCGTCAGTTGACGATGTACCAACGGGGCATCCGTTGCGACGACGATGATGAACGAACCATCTCGTCCCCGCTCCGGGGTGAGTTCCGTAATTTCTCTGCCAACAGGAACACCGTTGATTTGCAGTTGATGGCGCCGACCACCGTTGGAATTTACCAGCACACCGACCGTGTATCCCCCCCGATTTGCGGGCAACACCCTTGATGATGTTCCGATGCCTGCCTTAAAACTGTAGCACCGCATTCCCGTGCCTGCACCAACACATCCCTCGGCAACGGGACCGTCCGTGGCATTTTCTATCGCCTGAACGGCGTGTTCTGCGGTAACATGCAGCCCGCTGATGTCATTCAACCCACCGTCATAGCATTCCGCAACGATTGGCAGAATGATGTGGTTATCCGGGTAACGTTTAATCATGTATCGCACAACGCCATCGTGAACAGGTCCAACGCTGAGCGTATTCGTCAGCATAATTGGGGACTCGATCCACCCCGCTTCGTTTGCCCATGCCAGTCCTGTCACCTCACCGTTACCGTTGATCGCATAACCCGCACCAAACAGCTTATTTGTCCAAATATCATCGCGTGGGATGACAGCAGTAACGCCTGTCCGAACACTGTCACCGTTTTTCAGCGTGACATGCCCTACCTTCACCCCTGCGACATCCGTGATTGCATTGTGTTCGCCGGGCTCGTAAATGCCGATTTTGATACCGAGATCTCGTGCCCGTGCCCTGCCTTCGGGAACGCCATTACTCTGGTCGGAGTTGGCAGGTGTCCAACCCCATATCAAACACAAGCACAAGCAGAACCATAATCTTATTTTTTCTTTCCGCATTTTTTCTTTCCTCGCTATTAAGCCTCATTTTAACTCTGGCTTTCCGGCGCGAAGCCACGCAGTATACCAGTAGCTTGCGGTTGCTGATGCCGCGCCACTCATTCGCTGCACCGCTATCCAACTACTGAATCGGAAGAACTTCTCCAGATACGACGTGCCGTACGTGTCTTCGCCTAACTTTGCCCTGTGATCGGCATGGAGGAGGTTATCGGCGTATACATAGCTGTCCAGTACAATGTCAAAGGCAGCTTCCAGCGGGGCTTCAATCTGCGACGCCATCTTCGGCGTGAGGCGGATCCGTTCTGCATAAGCATCCACCATATCGTCTTCAAAGCGTTGATGCACACCATGCTGGTTGGTCAATTGCCCATTGTAGTTTTTGACGACATGCAGCGGCATGTGGATATCTTCAACGTAGTGGGCGAGTGCACCAGCGGTCTGCACAATTTTTTGGGTATCTCCTGATTTCATTGCCTCAGATAGCAGCCGTGTGTAGTCAGCAATACGCCACGTCGCCAAACCACGTTTTGTAACAGTTTCCACACCAAATTTCGCAACAGCGTCATCATAGTTGTGGGGAAGTTCTACAAACGGATAGGAACCGTAGAGATCAATATCAAGAAAATGCCGGGGACCTTCAGCGGGATCGCCTGATTTGTAGACATTTAGGCTGGTCAAGGATAGTAGCTTCTCCTTTGTATCAAGAGCAAAACGGGTGCCTTTCTCAGACCCAAGCAGCACCGGCTCCGCACTTCGATTTTCAAAGATGTCTGTTTTATTTCCCAATAAATATAGCTTATCTGCCTCCTTGCGAATCGGGTACTCTTGTTCACCTACTGTTATGAACCATCTACCATCTTTGCCGCGAAGCGAGACCGGTGCGTTTTGCGGAAAGTCAATCCCATACGTCTCAAACACCTGACGTAACTCCTCCGTAACCTGTCCACTGTTCAGATCTTTTTCATGCTTCAACCCAATCCGAAACAGCAGCTCCCGTCTCCACCGATCCGGATCGTTCGAGTGATAGGCGAGTTCCCGGCGATGTTTAACAAAAAAAGAGGAAATTTCTGCAGGTAGAGAATCGCAAGCAGCGTCGGTTATGCGCTCGTGCGCATTACTTCCCCAAGGAAAGGCTTGAGGCACGTAACAAGTGACTAGAATCACAAAGACAAACGACCAAATAGAGGTTGCCCAGATTTTTGTTTTCATCATTAAAACGGGTGAGGACTTAAACCGGCTGCCCTCAATTGCTCCATGTAGATATGACGGATATGGTTGAAGATGTCAATATAGGTGGATGTACGGTAATCGGGGTAAGTCCATTCCCAGGGCTGGAAAGTCTTACGGTAAAATTTGAGCGTAATCTCGGCATAAATGCCATCTTGGAGATAGATACGGTGTGCATGGTCTTTCGTCGAAGC
Source organism: Candidatus Poribacteria bacterium (assembly GCA_047517405.1). Lineage (GTDB taxonomy): Bacteria > Poribacteria > WGA-4E > WGA-4E > PCPOR2b > PCPOR2b. The sequence goes on from JAKZSX010000302.1 coordinate 16,644, forward strand.
GAGAACCAACTTTGCCGCCGAAATATAGCCCGGATCGAGATTGACTGGACGCGGAGCTGTATCACCCTTTGCAAACTCGCACTCAACTGCGTTAGAAAAGCACTTAGTGGACGCGAGTTCCTCGGCGGAGATCAGTTTCTCAAAACTCACGAACTGACGTTTCAGATCCTTTCCCATCTCCGTCTCATAGTAAGTGGTGTAATCAAAAGGTAACAAATCGCTGGCAAAATCAACTCGTCCAAACCGCCCTCCGAGTCGCTGATGTACAACGGCAAGTAAATCTGGGACCGCTGCAATAATCCCAACAATCAGTTTAACGGGTGAGTGAGATCTGATTTGCCCCATATTCGCGTGCCCTCATGAATTTAACCTATTAACATGAGGTGGAAGTCAAGACGTGACTGCCTCCTCTCCTAGGTGCTCTGCCAGCCACAACTTCAGCGGCACATCTTCGTCAGTCGGGGACGTATAGCCGTGCCAACTGGTGCTCGCTCCTAGTAATTGCCGTTGAATCGGACCGCAGTGGTCTATAAAACTCCCAACGGTCATGTCGTCCCTTGGGCGTAGCCACCGGTAGCTATAGCCATAGAACAGTACCTTGCGCGTAATATCCGATTCATTTGGGCTTCTGGAATGCCAGATACGCCGATCGAAAATGACAGCTGTGCCGGGTGGGACACAAACCGGGGTTACCCCTTCCGGATCTGAAACGTCATCGGGAGGAAATTCCAGCTTGTTCTGGGTATGACTTCCCGGAATGACGTAGAAATTCCCTCGACCTGTTTCCGTCGTATCGGTAAGGAAGTAGCCGACCTTGACCGAAATTCTTGGTCGAGGATCAGTTTCCAACTCGGCGTTCAAACGTCCACTGTCCTGATGCCATCCCAACCGTTTCTTCTCCTGTTCTGCATCAGGTAGCGGCGGCGGTGTGACATCCATGTGGGTGAGGTAGAGCTGAATGTTCCAACCAAGTATCCCCCACACTTTGGGGAATATCTTGTGCCAATCGAGCAATTCCAGAAAGACTTCATCCTGTCCCACGAAATCTATCTTGTGCAGCCATTCGTGGGCATCCATCTTCGCCTCCGCGCGATGTTGGGCGTCAATCCGGTCCACCACTGCCTCAATGTCAGATGTCAGCTGTGGTGTTAGCGCGTCAGGGATGACTAGGAAACCGTTGCGCTCGAATTTAAGGCGCTCATCTTCAGTCAGACAGTAATCCAAACATGCAGTGTCCATATATGCCTCCCTCATCTATTTCTTTTTTACTGTCCTCATACCATTCGTGTCTATCAAACAGATAATATATTAGGCACTGCCAAACCTACTCAGTATAGACCGCCTCGATTAACCCTTTCATATAACCGATGGCAAAGAGCCGCTCCATACTATGTTCATCCGCGATGCTAGCATCACCCATTTTCGGGAAATGGTCTGGGCGTGCGACACCCGCATAACCAACGTCACGGTAGGCACGTACGCATTCCGCCATATCAGCCTGCCCATCGTCATGGAACACTTCCACGAACTTCTCAGGTGTTCCTTGTACATCTCGGAAATGAACGAAGAAAATCTTCTCCTGTTTTCCGAAATGCCGAATCACCTCCGGTAGGTTGTCGGTCATCAGGGAGAAGTTGCCCTGACAGAGGCCAATCCCGTTGACAGGACTTGGCACCAGATCGATGAGCTTCTGATAATTTTCTACGCTGCTCATGATCCGCGCGACGCCTCGGATGGGGGATAGCGGTGGATCATCCGGATGCATCGCCAATTTGACGTTAGCTTTTTCCGCAACCGGAACCACACGCTCCAGAAAATATTTCAGGTTAGCCCATTGCTGCTCCTCGGTGACGATCCCATGATCGGTCAGAGGTGCGTTTTTCATGTAATCATGGTCATAGCCACTGACTTGGGAGCCGCCACGTGAAGGAATTGTGAAAGATGTTCGGAGTACAAAAAGAATCGGCATCCACGCAGGGCACCACACCGGAATCCCCAATGCACCCATGTTGCGGATAAATTCACAGATGACATCAATTTCTTCATCCCGTCCCGGTAAACCGAGTTTAATTTGTTCCATCGGGGGACGGCTCTCAATCACCTGTAGGTTAAATCCTCCGTCTTCGTATGCAGCCTTCACACGCGCCAGTGACACGTAACTCCAAGGCTGCTGCTCGGCACTGGCATTCGGTATCGGATTCAAGCTCATGCTGCCAACTGCATATTCAACACCCGCTTGCTTGGCTAATGTCCAGACGGGGGTCGGTTCTGGCCCAAGGGCTAGAGCAATCTTTACCATTTTTGATTCCTTTCTGCTCAAGTGAAAAACCTGATTGCATGTTATCGCATTTCTATAGGTTGCAACAAATTATATCACAATCATCAACGGCTTCAACCGAAAAAGTGCTCTGACACCTACGAGAATCAGCCTGACGAATCGGAATTCAAAAGTTTAATGCAGAAGCTCTCGAAGCGAATCCAATGCTCCGCACTCGGTGGTCCGTTGTAACACTGGATGCTCACTTGATCATCGCCCGGTGGAGGCAGTTCTCCTGTCGCCGCCGTTTGGAACTCTGTGTCGCCTGAAGGGCAATACTGCGCTTCCCATGAATCAGCGGTAACCAACAAACGCAAACGGACACTCTTCGCTGACATTGCTGCTCTGCCAGGGATAATGTAAAGATCGCCGTCAATCAGTTCCTTGACCTCCTTAAACACCGGCTTACCGTTGTTATACCACGTAATCCCCGCCTGCTCGTACTGTTGGATGGGAAGGGTATGGTTAGTGATAGTTACCTCAATGGCATGAGTGCCATTACTGCGGTCTGGCGCGGTTCTCAACAACGCATTCCTAACCGTATCCGCCACGCCGGGCTGGACGCGAATCTCCAGTCCGCCGTCCCGGAGACGCCAATCGTCCGGATCCTCCCGCAGCCATGACCAGCCTGCATCAAGCTGACCGTCGAAGTTATCTTCAAAGATGATTTGTTCATTAGATGAGCTCATGCTAATACCTCCATTTAAGTGTGGGCGTCAGGTGCTCCCTCAGAGCGAGATGTTAGATCTTAGCCAGACGCTTGGTTAGGTTAAAAAACTTTTGTAAGACGCTCTCCACAACTTATAGAATTACCAAAGTTCCCAAGAACAGTCCCTCCTTAACACCCGACACGGTTCCGCGCACTTACGGGCATTTTGGTAGAACGTTCAATGCTTCAGGTCTCAATCCCCAACTCTCGGTTCGCAACGTCCTGATAAGTGTTGAGTCTTCCACCCACCACCTCATCCATGCGGACAGCTCGACCCGCCTCAGAGGATTCATGGCATGCCATTACGAGAGCGACAGCGGTCAACCCTTCCTCTGCCCCAACTTCTACCGGCGTTCCATTGTCAATAGCGTCCAAAAGTTCCGCAAGCTCCATGGCGAGGATGTTTAAGTCGCCGCCACCACCCACACCTGATTCAGATTGATCGTAACGCGTGAACCGTTCACCGCCGAAAAACCGAGCGGCACGGTCATCAAGCGCGAAGTCTGGGATAAGGGCCAGCACATCGTTGTCATCAAGCACACCATCGCGATCATCCCGATAAAAGCGTAACGGCTGACCGGTACGCACCGACGGTAGGTCTATCTGACCGTCACTGCCAAAGATTGTGAACCGACGAAATCTGGGACCATGCGCTGCTTGGTCATATAGCCACTGCCCCAACGCCTCGCTTTCAAATTCAAGGGTTGCCATCATAAGGTCAGGGGCATCCGCTGCCTGAACATCGGGATAGGTATGAGCGTAGTGATCGTGAAATCCCTTTACGCGCGTTCCTTTGAAAATCCGTTCGTGTTCCTGAAGCCGAACCTTGCCTGTCACCTGCCTGACAGGACCAGCCAAATATATCTGCATATCCGCGTTGTGGACGCCAGACTCCAGAATCGCCCCGCCCTGTTTGCGGAGATACTGCCATCCGCCAGCGGTAGCACTCCGTCCACCACCAGCTGAGAAATCTAGGACCGTGCGGATGTCGCCGATAACACCTACTTCAAGTAACGCCTTCGCTAGACGGCTTATCGGGTCGCGCCGGTAGTTCTCCGCTATGGAGAGCACGGTGCCGTATTGTTGAGCATTAGCTTGCATCGACCGGCAGGCTGCCACAGTTGGTGCCATCGGTTTCTCGCACAGGACGTGCAAACCATTTTCTGCTGCAACTTTGGCAATCGAGTGGTGTGCGGATGCCGCAGCAACGATGTCCAATACCTCCAGTTCGCTTGAACCTGCAATGGCGTCCTCAAGCGATCGGTACGCCTGCGGTCGATCACCAAAGAACTCCTCTACCTCGCCAGCGACGAATTCGGCGCGTTCCAATTCCGGATCAATCACGGCGACAACTTCAATTCGTCCGGACTCGAAATTCTCTAGGGTACGATATCCGCGCAGGTGTCGGCGACCCATGCCGCCGCAGCCCGCCAAGGCAAGCCGATGACGTTTGTACATTTTTTTTCTCTCCTAATACCAGTTATCAACCCATCCGCTGCTGACCTGCTAGCTAATAAGCGGGGAACGTAAATGGTCCCCACCGCTGCCACGTCGCATTCTATATTTTCACCACCGCTTAAATGCGTAGGTAGGTATACCAGTCACCAATCCGACGATCCCCCAGAGGCTACCTATCGTAAACGCGCCCAAGACTAGCCCCAGAAAGAATGGGAACGACCGACGATACATCTGTATCCCGCCGTGCCTGAGAATTGCTCCCTTTACTACCCAACTGATAAGAAACGGGAACCACAGGTGTTCAAAGGGTATATACCCCGTTATCGGATAAGCTAGCGGATGCAGGGGCCACCATAAGAACCGTAGCCGCATTACCGTGTTGATAAACACAACCGAAGCGCCAATGCCGACAGCACTAAGCGATTGCGGATCCGGTTCTAGTGGACGTACAAGCCACCGCTCAATCACCGTATAGGCACCAATACCGCGTCCTTCACTGATACCGCCCCATTTGTAGCTGAATTGCAAAAACGTCCAGAAGGTTATGATGATACCCACGATAACGGAGAGCATAATGACTTTCCCAAGTTTGCGGGTATCCATACCCGACCGGTCTGCCAGTTTGAAACTTTCAAGCATATACGGCATCGGATGATTTCTGAACTGTTTCGTGAACGTCCAAAACGGGGCTGCTGCCGTCAATGTCTGACTTTCGAGTTTACGGCTGCCTACCATCGCTATAAAGAGTTGGAGCGGACCGTAGTGGAAAATCCCGTGAATCGGGGGACCAAGCTCCGCTCGTGTTCGTGTGTGTGCAAACGCAATGACAAAGTAAACACTGAAGAACGCCAATCCAAACTGAACCGTCGTTCCTGCTTGATATGAGAAGAACACTAGGAAGCTGATTCCCGCGATTATCCCAAGCACCGCCGTTCTGTACTTCATCGGTTCCCCAGAATCGTCCACCTCCGATCTTGCCCCGACAGCTCTTTTTATTACCTGCCAAATCGGTTTCCGTCCCAGCCAGAAGGAGACGATAGCGATTCCCAGATATCCACCAAGGACCTGCTGCGCAACAAATGGATATCCGGGCATGTTAATCCCTGCCATACTGCCTACGACTCGCTGTGCTTTCCAAAGCAGAAAAAAGAACCAGCACGAAAAGAGGAGATCGAGCGGAATGGCGAAAGCAAGACCAATAGCGAAGGGATTAAACTGGACAGGGAAGTTGCCCATCGCGTTGAGGGGACGCTCTGTAAAATACACGTTCAGATTGTATCCAAGGGGAATCTGGGGAAGCACGGGGTACAGGAAAGTTGTCCCATTAATCAGGTTGATACCAGCGGCTAACCCAAAACCCAGCCAGAGCAGCTTGTTTCTGAAAAACGGGTGATGTCCGTTGCTCTCACGGCTCATCTCATAAGGCAGGTGAACGAGTGGATAGGTCAATTTCTCCTTCTCAATCCACTGTCTCCTGATGATGATGCTCAGGCAGAACATCGTAAACGCAACCACCGAGAGAAAAAGCGTCCACCACACCATCGGTTCAAGCCAACCTTTGATGTGAGCTGCGGTGTAAAATGTCGATTCTCCTTTGTAAAATCCATAAAGTACATGATCGTCATTTACGGTAAGTCGTTGCGATAGATACTTCCAAAAGAGGTTGCTCCAATCGTTCTCCGGCGTCGCAGACCAACGAGCGGTGCCTAGCGTGCAAAATATGGATTGGCTAAAATCGTGACCGCTGACACAGACCGCCAAGAGAAGCATTGTATAAACGGTCAGCAGCTCCTGCTGGCTCAATGCAATCCGCGGCAACCATCGTTTCAGCAGCATGTTTACCAGGATCAAGGACAGGAAGGTGAAAACCGCGTTATAAAAGATCGTCATTGTGGTCGGGTACTGAGTATTCCAGACTGTTTCCCACTGCACGACGATGTAGACGTTGATTGGTACAAGTGCTAAGCCGATGAGCACCGCTCGTAAGGTAACGTCGCCTTTGCTATCATTTTTCGTCGGATGCGCCATGCTTTCCTCAATCCCGTGAACAGTCCGAAATCCAGCGAGAGCCAAACCCCAGAATCCACTTGTCTCCGGCTACGCTATTATATCCATTCCTCCCTGCATGTCAATCGAAAAGTGTTAGTTACTGCCCCCTTTGCCCATTTGGATATTTCCATGTTGACGGGTGGGGTCTTAATCTGCTAAACTTTAATCAGGATGGTAGGATTGGAGGTCGCTCGGTGATATGGGAGGGCTCGAAACCCTTTGAGGTGAGCGCATGTAAGTTCCGGCTTGGTGATTTCTTTGAGATCTCACCAAACCGTGAATACTCGATACTGCAATGTTTCAAGAAAACGACAACATTGAGATTTGCTTGCCTAGTGAACCGCTTATACCATACGCCCACCTCGAAGAGGAATGAACAACATGAGCAATTTTAGGGTTATCGATTTATTTGCTGGAATTGGTGGTATGCGTATTCCGTTTGAAAGGTTGGGTGGAGAGTGCGTTTTCAGTTCGGAATGGGACGAACATGCCCAGCGTACCTATTATCACAACTTCGGGGAAATGCCAAAAGGAGACATCACCAAAATTGATGAACGGGATATTCCAGACCACGATGTCTTGCTTGCGGGTTTTCCTTGTCAACCGTTTAGCATCATAGGTGAGAAACAAGGTTTTGCAGACACGCGAGGAACGTTGTTTTTTGACATAGAACGGATTCTTGCAGAAAAAAAACCGGGTGCGTTTCTTCTTGAAAATGTGAAGCAACTTACCTCCCACGACAGAGGAAGAACCTTCGCCGTGATTCAATCTCGCCTTCTCAATCTTGGGTACACCATTTACCACGAAATTCTAAATGCTCTTGATTTCGGCTTGCCCCAAAAGAGAGAACGGGTATTTATCGTTGGATTTCGCGAACCAATAGCTTTCGCTTTTCCTAGAGGAAACGGGGAGTATAAGTCTCTCTCAGGGATTCTTGAACCAGATGACAGGGTAGACCCTAGCTTATTTGCGTCGGAGAAAATTCGAAAATCTCGTCTTGAAAAATGCAAGGTGAATCCGTTTTATCCCTCTATCTGGCATGAGAATAAAGGAGGGAATATATCGGTGTTGCCTTTTTCATGCGCTTTACGGGCAGGAGCATCTTATAACTATCTTTTGGTAAACGGCACTAGGCGACCATCAGGGCAAGAGCTATTGCGTTTACAGGGTTTTCCAGAAGATTTTAAGATTGTTGTAAACACTGCGCAGCTTCGGAAACAGACAGGGAACAGCGTTGCTATTCCTGTTGTTACCGCAATAGCAAGAAAAATGTTGGCAGCACTCAAGGAACAAGAACCGGTGTGGCAGGCGATCGAGCAACTTACCCTTTTTGAAAAAAAATCAAGGACTTATGCTTAATGGATAGCCGAACCGCTAAAAAACACTTGGACACTGTTATCAAAAAAGCCCGCATTCACCTTTATAAACCTATACAGATTGCAGAAATACTCTACAGAGATAGAACAGTAGGTGACATAGACCTTGATGATTTGGAGACTTATCGAACATTCTCAAGACAATGGCGAGACAAAGTTTGTAGAAAGTTTCTGGGAAGAACCTCGACTTCAAGCGCACGATTCCAAGACAATCTTTTTGAGGCAAACGCGACACCCCCGCCCATCCTGAGGACATTAGGAGAGATAAATCATAGACATAAGGGTGCGGTAGAAGCCTACATTTATGAGGCTTTTAGGCAGCGACACGCTCAAATGTTGAGTGGACTGGCTTTGGTAAGCCGGTCGGACAAAACCAATTTTGTTTTGAAGAATTTTATTGCAGTCTTCAGCCGTGACCCTGGGTTGAAGCGAAGCGTTGATAAAATATTTGAGATTGTGGTTTATGCTTTATTTTCAACGCTTTTGGAAGCCCTTGACATAAAAATCGGTATTAGGGTTGGGAATATTGAAAATACAATTTTTCGAGAGTTTTCGGACTTCACGGAAAAAGTCCTTGGTTTGAATGAAGAAACACCAGAGGCTTATCACACAGCGAAGGTCTATAGGGCTGGCGTAACGAACGCGGCTGATAGAGGGCTTGACATGTGGGCAAACTTTGGCGTTGCTATTCAGATAAAGCATTTGTCCTTGACTCCCACAATGGCGGAGTATATTGCCAGCGATATAACAGCAGACAGAATTATCATTGTTTGCAAGGAATGCGAGAAAGACGTTCTCGTTTCGGTGTTACAGCAATTCGGTAGTTCAGGTAGGATTCAAAGTGTGATCACAGAAAATGAACTTGAAACATGGTATGAAAAAGCCTTGAGAGGACAATCAGCGGAACTAATCGGAGATAAAGTGTTGCAAAGACTAGAGAACGAAATCAAGGTTGAATTTCCTTCAACTACCGAATTTGATGAGTTTTTTACGGATCGAGGCTACCACCAACTGTCGGTTGATGATATTTGGCTTTCTTGAACTTTTTCGGATTGGGTAAATTACCATGTAACTACTACAGTTTTCCGCCTGAAATCGTGTCAACTTTTGGAGACAATAGGCTTAGAGCAAAACTCGCATTAGACCCCATTACTCAAAACTTGATTCAGAGTGGACTGAAAAGGTTGCTCGAGTCGGAGGTTAATCATGATTATTGACGTACACACACATCTTTCTACCCGCGAGCAGTGGGGCAAGGTCTTTGTCGAAGCGTTCGACCGGGGATACACTAGTTACACCGGGATTGACTTGGAAGTTACGCCCGAAATACATTGGGAGGCAGTGGCGGCGGTTTCGCGGACGATTGTCTTCGGCATCAATTCTATTGCGCTAGGTATGCACACACCGAATGATGCCATTGCCGCGTACGCTAAGGCGCACCCGGAGAAAATCATCGGTTTCATGTCGGTTGACCCGAACAATCCCGGCGCATTGGAGGAGATTGATCGATGTGTCAACGATCTCGGGCTCAAAGGTATCAAGATGAGTCCGGTATACCAGCACTATGATCCAAACGGAGCTAGGGCACGACGGGTGCATCGCCGTGCGGAAGAACTGGGACTCCCCATCCTCACACATGCGGCGTACCATGTCATCGCTAATACGCCGATGGAGTGGGCAAACCCGCTGCTCTATGACCCCGTGGCTCGTGAATTCCCAAACTTGAAGATTATCCTTGCCCACATCGGACTGCCCTGGTACACCGATGCAATGGTGATGATCCGTAAGCATCCAAATGTGTTTGCCGATGTCTCCGGCGGTGTTCCCCTGCGACCTTGGTGGGGGTATCAGGCATTGGCATTCTGTCATGAGAATCGTGTGACGGATAAACTTCTTTTTGGTAGCGATTTCCCAATCGCCACCGTCGAGGAAACTATTGGCGCGCTCCGCACCGCCAACCGGTTCGCCGAAGGCACCGGTATGCCACGAGTTCCAGCGGACGACATTGAGGCCCTCATCCATCGTGATTCTCTCTCCCTGCTGGGATTGGAGTAGTGAGATAGAACCCTGCGCAAACCGATGACGGCGCACGCCTGATTTGTTCATTCATATTGTTCAGGGAGACGGAGAAATATAATGAGAAGACAGCATCACAGTAACAATCAACAAAACATGAGGATACTTCTATGCCTGCTTTTCTTGATACAGATCTGTATTCTCACTCCCCTAGCAACTTTCGCCCAAACGCCGCCCATTAAAGAAGACCGAACCGCTATTCAAAGTGCCCACGATTTCTACTATTCCCAAGAATATTCAGAGGCGGTTGAAGCGTATCAGGCTCTCTTAAAAACGCCGCTACACCAACACTCGAAAGATGCAATCCGTATGAATTTAGGGCAGTCCTACGCCAAACTTGGAGATGATGCTTTGGCACTCCAAAATTTCCACGCTGTAATCGATGATGATCCCAACGGTTCCTATGCGAGCCAAGCAGTGCATCGAATTGGAACACTTTTTCGCGAGCGGTATCAGTACAAAGAGGCAATTAACCGATGCCGACAGCTCGCTAACAAATATCCGAAAACGCAAACCGCAGCAATCGCACGTTATCTCATTGCCCAATATACTTTCGCAGAAGGGAGATATGATGAGGCAATTGAAAATTATCGCAGCTTCCTAAATGATTTTTCGACCTCTCCATACCGTACTAGTGCGATCAATAGCCTTGTTCGGCTATACCGAATTCGCCATAAATATACTGACGCCGAGAATTTAATCCGGGATGAAATTCGCCGAAAACCGGATGATATCAACCTGATGGAACAGTTGGCGGACCTCTATAAAGCGCAAGGGAAATACGATGAGGCGTTATCCCTATACCATACTGCCCTTGACCAAAATCCGAAAAATACAGATATTCTGAAGAAACTTGGAGAGCTATACGCGGAGCGTGGTCAGCAAGATCTTGCAGCAGAGCAGTGGGCGAAGATTGTCCAAGATGATCCGGATCAAGCCTATCGATACCAACAACTGGGGTCAATATACACATCTCACCAGATGTATGAAAGGGCTGTCGAAGCCTATGAAACAGCCATCGGTCTCAGTCCCAAATCTGCTCAGCTCTATAACCTGCTTGCAGATGTCTACAAAATTCAAGGACAGATTGGTATGGCGGTTAATACTTATCTGCGAGCATTGAGTGTGGTGGATATTGGCTACAGTGGACGCGATACGCTTGTCCAAAGTATGGCGGAGATCTATGAAGGAGCTCAACTGGAACGTCTGTTTGAGGGGGTAATTGAAAAGCTCCAAGCGATGCTGAAAACGGATTCTCGAAATTCGAGTCTCGTTCTATCTTTGGCAGAGGTCTATTTCTACGGTGGGAATTTAGATCTGGCTCTCAAAAATTTTAAGCGGCTGCACCAGCTTTACTCCGCCGACCGTGGACGCATCCTCGAAAAGTATGCACAAATTCTGGAGCGGAACAAAAATCCTAAAGCGGCAGATTTTTATCAGGCAATTGCTGAGCTCTTTCCAAATATGCATCTGGCTTGGACTGCACAGATGAAATTGGTACGATTCTATGAACGGTCGGGGCGATGGAACGATGCGTTGAAGGTTTTGACCAATATGACACAGCGGAGCTACCAACCCGCTGCACAACTGCTCTTGGGGCATGTGTGGTTACGTGGCATACGCGATGCGGAGGCTGCACTACAAATATATCAAAACTTAGCCAACCAACCACTGCCGACCGATCAAGCAACACAGGTTCAACTCGGTATGGCGACGTGTTACATCTTGCAGGGAAAATCTGACGCGGCAGAAAGTGCGCTTCGTCCGATCGCTGATGGGAATAGCAATTTCAAGGCGGAAGCCCAAAAACTAATCGGAGATGCACATCTGCTTCGGGGAGATATTGAAGCGGCGGTTACGGCATACAAGCGTGTGCTTGATATTGCGATGTCCAATCCGTTGAGCAATGACTCCCTAGACAGAATCGTCCTAGTCCAGTCCAACTCGGACTACAGCAACGAACCCCTCAAACGTTACCTCGAAGCACTCCGAAGCGATTTGAGCGGAGAGACCGATGTAGCATTAAAGCTTTGCCAAGAAACGATGCAGGAATATCCGACAGCACTCATCGTTGATGATCTCTGGATGCTGGTCGGTAAAATTCATCAGCGTGGGACGCGATACCTCGACGCTATCACGGCATATCAGCAAGTTGCCGTCTTGGAGGGGAGCCCAATCGCAGCGGAGGCAGCAGCGAAAATCGCAGACATCTACCGTTGGCAACTCAATGAGCCCGACAAAGCACGGGAGACCTATTCCGCGCTCATTCAAGATTATCCTGAGAGTGTGATTGTCGCCTACGCCCGACAGCAGCTTGATGCACTTGCGAAGGAGAGAAAGTGAGGAGTAACGAGAGTGAGCACAAAAAAGGCAGGAAACCCAACCTGAATCTCCTGCCTATGCCTATGAAACACAAATCCGATTTATACACTGAAAGATTCACCACAACCACATTCGGATCTCGCATTGGGGTTGGTAATCTTGAAGCCTGACTCCATCAAACCATCTTTATAGTCCAATGTTGAGCCGGCGAGATAGAGTGTACTACGTGAATCGATGAAGACTTTCAACCCATGCTGTTCAAAGACTTTATCTCCGCTCTGCTGTTCATCAAACCCAAGATTGTACTGAAAACCGGAGCACCCTCCACCGACAACCTGCATACGCAGACCCTGCTCCGCGCTAGCATCCACACTCTCTTCTCCCGTCGCGCCCTGTATTAACAGTTGTGCTTTTTTTGCTGCAGCTTCAGTGACTGTAATCATGTTGATTCCCCTTCTTCATTCAGATGTGAAATATAATTATGGATTGCGGCTTTTAATACCTTTTCAGCAAGTACAGCATAGCGGATTTTATCCGACGGTAATCCCCCAAGTGCCTCATCGACTTGCCGATTCGTAATGTTCAGTGCTTCTTGAATTGTGCGTTCCCTGATTAGTTCTGTGATGAGGGAACTGGCTGCGATTGCAGTTGGACATCCAAAGGTCTTAAACTTTGCATCAACAACCCGCTCTTGAGAAACCTTAATTGTAAGTTTCATCATCTCACCACTAGCGGGTGTGCCAACAATACCTACTCCATCCGCATCTCTAATTGTACCAACATTCCGCGGATTCTCATAATGCTCGATAACCTGTGGAGTATGCATATCCGGCTCCAAACTTCATGGTGATTCGAAAACACTAGTCTATATTATATTGCACAAGCACTGTAATGTCAAATTTACTTTCGACGACACCCAATCTCGCTATTTCTTGTGCGTACGGAATTCCTATAGGCGTGGAGGACAAGGTTCTCCACGTTTTACGTTTCGCGCTTCAGCACCGAGGACCGCATCCTGCAGCCGACGGAGCTTAAGTATAAAGGAGTCCTCGTCGAGGGTTACCATATCGTAGGTAATCGCTGTTCCTTTCGCTAAATCCGTCTTCAATTTAGCTCCCGGTGCCAAGCCCAAAGGAAGCAGATTTTCCGTGCGGGCAATCTCCGCTTTTTCAATCAGCCCATTGACTGTATATCCACCGCCACCATCTAAAATCTCTCCCTGCTTCAGATCTCGCTTTGCGACGGTAATTACTTCTGCGGTCGGTGTGGTCAAGGGCGCACCGGTGGGCTGCCCGTAGAGTGCTGCCTTGACAATAGAGATAGGTGCTGCAACTGCTACGAGGTGATAGGGACGATAGAGTAGAAAGTTCTTGCCGTTACCGCCCGGATAGAGATGGTACCCGGTCAAATCCTCCTGAGTGAAGGGATGGTCGGTTCGGATGACCACAAAAACCCCCATCCGAAGCGGTGAATCCAAGGGGGTAACCCCATCCTCCGCCACGCTATTGGCTAACTCTACCACCCCATGCCGACTCAGAAGTCCTCCCTCTTCCCGTAGACTGAAAGCTTGAGGAATCTGAGAGAGATTGAGTGAAGGTTCGTGCATACCCCGCACATCCGGCGGTAGCCCGGTCATATTCGATAACGCAGTCATCTCAACCTGTGCCTTGGTGCCATCCCGGAACGAATTGAACATTTTTAAGTTAATCGTCCGGCGCTCGATTACCTCTTCGCTGAACCCAAAACGTTCTGGCACCGTATCCGGCGTTCCCTCTCTATCATCGCCGTAGAAAACTGTGCCACGACCGGCGGCGACAATTTCAAATCCAAGCGTCTGCGCCCAATCCACGATGTTCATGGTCACGCCGGGCTGATCGCCGTCTACAAGGGTGTAGACTACGCCAGCGGTATCCGCTAGACGGCTTAGATAGGGTCCTACGGTTACATCGGCTTCCACGTTGACCATCACCAAATGTTTGTTATGGGTCAATGTATGATATGCCATGCGGGCACCGACTTCTGGAATCCCGGTGGCTTCCACCACCACATCTACCAAGTCAGATTGGGAGATGAGCAGACCATCTTCGGTAACTGCCCGTTTGCCGCTGTGGATAGCTCCGTTCAGTTCCTCAACATTGTGTACAACTTTTATGGCGTCCGCTGGTACACAACTCGATGTGTAGGCGTGCTTCGCGTGAGCCAAGTTAATATCGGCAATGGCACAGGTTTCAACGCCCGGCATTTGAGAAAGTTGTGCTACCAGCCCCGCACCGAATTTACCAGTGCCAATGATGCCCACACGGATGGGGTTATTTTCCGATGCACGTTTCGCTAATAATGCACTGAACATTACAGTCTCCTTGCGTTACGCAGATATGAATCAGTTGTCTCTCAGGCGGCGAATTTCATGCCACAGTCCATCCACCTTTTGTTCTAACTCCTCAAGCGTCCCATCATTTTCAATCACGAAGTCTGCGTATTTCACCTTTTCGGATAGTGGCATCTGCGAATCAATCCGCGCTTGCGCCTCTGCTTGATTTAGGGGACGATTTTGTGCGATACCTCGCTCCAACAAACGCTGAAACTGAATATCGAGTGAAGCCGTGACCACGACGATAATATCCACCGTATCTTGTGAGTTCGCTTCAATAAGCAACGGTGCATCAATCAGAACAACACAATTTGCATCCTCGGTGACAAGTCTGTTCGCTTCGGAGCGAGACTGTTCGACAATCAGCGGGTGCATTATTGCGTTCAAACGCTCACGTACAGCTTTGTCATTGAAGACAATTGCGCCGAGCTTTTGACGGCTGACATCACCGGATTTGTCAAGGATGTCAGCCCCAAATGTTTCAAGTAACGCTCCCATGACCGGACTTCCACGCTTGAGCAACTGATGCCCGATCTCATCCGAGTTGATTGGAATCGCACCCTTTTTTGAGAGCAGTTTGGATACAGTCGATTTGCCACAGGCGATGCCCCCCGTGACACCGACGATGATGCCGCGATTGGAAGTTATTGGTTTCATAGAACGGAAACTCTTAGTAAGAGACAATGACCATTGATCCCTGCGCTTGAAAATTTTAACGTTGCGCGCTTATTATTATTTCAGTTACAATTTAGTTATCATGACTAAACAAACAACACACACTGCCCCTATCTCCCGTATTCCTGTTCTAGTCTCTTGGTCTTCAGGTAAGGATTCCGCTTGGACCTTTCATACCCTACGCCAACAGGGTGACCGCTACGATGTGCGTGGCATCTTCACAACCGTGACCAAAATTTTGACCGTGTCTCCATCCACTCCACACCCTCTTGGATCCTGAAACTCCAATCCGAAAGACTCGGCGTGCCATTATACGAGATACCGATACCGTACCCCTGTTCCAACGCACAATACGAAGCCGCCATGCGACAGTTTCTGGATCGTGTGCGAGCATTGCCCGAACATCTGACGGTATCGCATTTCGCATTCGGAGACCTATTCCTAGAGGACATCCGCCGCTATCGTGAAGATAAGCTTAGCGGAACCGGTTTTACGCCGCTCTTCCCTATATGGGGACAAGATACTCCTACACTCGCTGAGGAGATGATCGCCTCCGGAGTACGCGCTATCGTAACTGCCCTCAATCCTACCATGCTACCAGCCGAATTTGCAGGTAGGTGGTTCGATCGCAAATTCCTCGCCGACCTTCCCGCAGGGGTAGATCCGCTAGGCGAAAACGGCGAGTTTCACACATGCGTCACTGATGGCCCAATGTTCACATCGCCCATAGAAGCGCAACCCGGCCGAATAGTCCAAAGAGGCATCGCTTCCGCCGATGATGACGACAGCGATGACACCATTCACTCGAGAAACCCGTCTCCCACGTATATCTACGCCGATGTAGAGCCCACAAACTCACATCGTTGATGCCGCCCTTCATCACGGTTGTCTAAAACGGCGATTCTGATGGTAGCCCCACCATTCCACGGTAAGCAGCAATAGCGCGAGAAAAGCCGCGTATGCCCATATCTCTCTATTCACTTCCGGCAAATCGGACTGCACCCGTCCAGTGTCCATACCTCTGCTGGGATCATCCGCTAATTGGGGCGGCGAAAGGTCAGATTCCTGTGGGTTGAGTAGATTAGCTGCAAACCTGCCAAGTGGGTCGTTGTTAACGAATACAGTGTAAACACCAACCTGCGTCGTATCCGTAAAAACGATTCGGGAATCCGGCATCTGTAGTTCTCGCATGGTGTCGTCAGGCATTTGGAGGGTCACCCGTTCAGCCTCGCCGATATGGTCATGGCGAATCTTTACAGCCCCACCTGTTTTAACAAGGTCGGGTTGGATTGGGGAGGTCGCTAACCCCAACCACTCCAAACACTGAGACATCAGAATAGGGGCTGAAGGGATGGATGCAGCAAAGATTGAAACGTCCAGATCGAACGGATCAAACGCAAAAACAACCATTCTACCTTCGGGCTGCTCTCCGAGCCAGATTAGCGGTGTCCGGTTTGTTTCAACAAGCGGAATCCCCCAAAGTGGCAATTGGGCTTGCAGCGAGGTCTTGACCTCCAAATCAATCAACGACACATCGCGTATCACCTCATGCGTTGGGTGCTGATCAATGACCTGAGTCGGTTGCTTGTTTTCTTGGGTAGGGGTAAAAGGAAGACCACCAATCGGGTTCAGGAAAACGATATTTCCTTCGGGGAGCGGATCCGGGACAAACTGATCAAAGATTAAGATATCGTTGTCCCCTAGACCGTGATAATCCGACGTTTGGATCTGATTCAAGTTGACATACGGATCCGTTTTGAGAATCGCATTCAGCGGTGGCTGATTTCGATCGCTAACAAGTAAAACCTTCCATTTGGGCGGTGGGTGCAAAATCGCCGCAGCGACGTTATCAACGGACAGGTCATCATCAATATCAAGCCGAGCGGTGACGACCTGTCCATAAAATCGTTCGTCGTCCTCAAGAGAAAATACAATTGATGCGCTCTCTTTCGGTGGCAGGGCTACGCTTTTGTCTTCAAAAAACGACTTCCCTTCAATTCCCAACTGCACCTGAAATTCTTTAGAGGTGTCCGCAAAACTTTGTACGCCAACGAGTAACTGATAGCGATTCGGTGGAGCTAATGCACGGGTAACGCTAAACTGGACAATTGCAACGTTCTCGCTCCGATCTCCCAAACCGATTTTTTGAATCTGAACTGGATTTGCGGAATCGGGGAGCATCCGAAAATTGTCGCTAATAAAAACAACCCCAACCGCATCAGGATTCAGCGAAGCCTGTGCCCCCGGTACACTCGCGTAAACAGCTACAGAATCGAACACCGCCTTCAGCGTTGGAGCGGTATGCACCACAGACAGATTCTCAACAGCCTGGCGCAAGTTTTCCGTATCCGATGTAAACGCCTGACGGATGTTATGCGGTGGGCGAGATGTATCCATAATCATCATCTGCCCATTTGCTCCCAGCTGATTAATCAGTTTTAGGGCTTCCGCTTTTGCTACATCAAGGCGAGTTTCTCCCAAATCGGTTGCCCCCATACTCGCCGATGTATCAATAACGAGAATCGACTGCTCGCTCAAGCCTCCTAGCTGACGCAGTGCTGGACGGGCTACACCGCCCACCACAACTAACAAAAACAGAATCTGAAGTGGGAGTAAAAGTGAGTTTCGCAGACGTTGGAAGGGGACATTCGCTTTCATATCCTCAATAGCCTCAAGCCAAAGTGTTACGCTGGGAACAACATGGCGTTGGCGACGCAGTTTGAGGAAATGCAGCAGCACCACAACGGGAATGAATGCTAAGAGATAAAAGGCAGAAGGGTTCAGGAAGTGCATTGTTTACATTGTCGCAGCTGCCTCCTCCGCAGAGGAATCGTCTTTGCCGTTCTCTTGATCCGCGAATTTCTGCAAAACCTCCTCTGCGTCCAAACGCCCGGTTTCGCCGTAGTCTGTCTTTAGCTTGTCACACTCCGCATGGACTTTGTCATAGTCATGTAGCTCATAGTAGATATTTGCAAGGTTTTTGTGCATCTCCCTGAAAATCCCCGGCCAGTTGCGCGTGGACTCTAAGTTGATCAGTCGCGTTGCCCCTTGGATCGCCTTATTCACGATTTCATCGAGTTCTGCTTTCTCATCGGCGGGAAAACGACTTACATCCTCACCGTTCTTTTGCATTTCCTCAATCCGTTCATTGTATGTCCCCAATCTACTTAGCGCTTTATCACAATCGTTGTAGGTCCTTTCAATGCTGAGTGCACCTTCAAAAATCTTTGAGAGAAACCCCAATTTCATAAATGACCTCCATCTAAACACTGGTATATTAGTTTTTAATGACCCCACCTCCCTCAATAACAGGGCAGAGATCGCAGAGTTGGCTGCTACAGAAATTTCTGTGGAGATAAATTGCGCCCTGCTGTTTCTTGGCAGAAGGAGAGATGAGTTTAATCGGTTGCTCTTGGCTGAAAATTTGTGCCTCGATCCCTTGAATGATATGGTTCTCTTGCAGTTTTGGATAGCTATCGTACAATCGCTGTACCGCTTCTGTCAGCTTTAGACTTTCGGAGTGCTCAGCCCATACTAACGTTAGCGGCAACAAGATATTGACAATAATGTCGGAGGCACGAGCAGCACCAATGAGTGCCGCACCGCGTTGTGGGATGCCTTTTCCGAAATGGGAATGGTCCTCCCAGTAACCGGAAGGGGCAAGGGTCAACCTCTCTTGCAATCGATGCCGAATACGCGCCAATGCTCTCTTATTCGCCGTTGCTGCCCCCTCAATTAGCGGCAGGAAATCCATCATCAGGGTATTTTGGCAGAGACTGATAATTTGGGCGATGGCAGGGATGCGGCGGGAGGGGTAATTGGCTGGACGCATCTTGGCAAAATGCCACTGCTCTGCCATCATACGTGTAGGGTTTTTATACTGTTCAGCAGATTCCCAAATCGACTCCAATTGTTCAATAAACTTCCTATCCCCTTCGTCCCATTCGGTCTCCTGCTGAGATTGCGAAGGAAGCAACCCCGACATGCCAAACAGGATTGCTTGAATCGTTTCATCGGACTTGCTAAGTAGTTCCGAAAGGGGCACCCGTTGCGCCAATTCCCGGAAGGGCTTACGGTTCTTGGCATAGCCCAACGCCTCCATGATACCTTCGTACAGCAGCTGCTCAAAATCAACTCGAACTAGCAGGTTTCGCATCATACCCGCTTTTTCCAGTAACCGCTCCTGACCCAGATTGTCAAAGACCGATTGGACACGCTCGATTTTGAGTCTATTGCCTGTTACCCGGCAAGCCCCAGGAGATTTCTGAGTTGACTCCCTTTCGTCGAACAGATCGCCAATCGGTGCATCGAGTCGGTCTAGGAGTTCAAGCGTTGGAATCCGCTTCCCACTCTGAAGTCGCGTCCGAAGGTTGATGTCATCGTTCAAGAAAACAACATGCAGGATGACACGATTATACCTCGGATCGAGATGGTGCTCGTGATTATACCAGCTTGACGATCTGATATGAATCTCCACATCGCCAGCATACAGGTCTCCATCAATCAAGATCTCCGCATGCACAAAATCTGGTCCTGCATCGCTATTCCAGAAGCCCGGCTTAAGCACCTGAATCGGTCGACCGTCTGTGGATTTGAGATCGAAATCCAAGAACCGCTGATCGTTCCACACAGTTTGAACAAAATGCTCGTCAATATTCTTGAGGTCTACCATTCAGTGCCTCAACCTGAAAATGGAGTCGTTGGCTATCTGAAAGGGGATTACTGTCCAATTCCCATGATTATCCCCCATTCGCCAACCCCCCATCGGCGTGTTTTATCTAGGGCGTCGATAGCGTATAGCGGTGAGGAGCTTCCGGTTTCTTCGCGTGTCCATGTTTGTCCACCATCGGTAGTGTGCAAGATGGTCCCAAAATCGCCGACAGCCCAACCGGTTTGTGAATCGACGAAGGCGATATCATATAAGCTATCGTAAGAATCGGTCTTCTGTTTTGCCCATGTGGCACCCCCATCTTGGGTGTGGAGGATTGCACCTTCTTGGCCCGAAATCCAGCCCGTGTTTTCATCGACAAAATCGATCCCTTTCAGATTATTGTCCACGCTAGCATCCTGATTTTCCCATGTTGCACCGCCATCGGTAGTCCTCATAATCGTTCCGAACGAACCAACTATCCAACCGAGCGTCGGCGATACAAAATGGATCCTTTCATAATTAGTGCGTGAGTACCCAACAGCCACGCGCACCCCTGTGCCAAACCAGCTTTCGCCACCATCAGTGGTTTTAATGAAGGTGTCGTTTTCTCCAACTATATATCCAATCTGTTCATCCACCATCCATGTATCTGTCAAACGACGACGAAGGACGGCGGGATTCCCATCTCGACCTACGCTGCCTTCATTAATTGCTGTTTTGCTTTCCCAAGTTTGACCACCATCAGCTGTCTTGAGGATGACACCCCTCACCCCTGTGATAAAACCGACACTTTCATCTTTAAAGTAAACGTTCCAGAAATCAACCGGGCGTTCCATCTCGACGGTTTTCTGCATCCATGTCTTTCCGCCATCGGTCGTCTGGAGAATCAATCCTTGAGATCCCACAGCCCAACCATTCATAGCATCAATAAAATCCACATCCTGAAGATGCCCTTCCACACCGTCATTACGCATAAAGTCGTCATTCCGCAAAACTGTCCATTTCCCAGTCCCATAGACGTGGGGGAGTATCAACAGCCCAGAGATCGTTAAAATCAGCACTAATCTCAAAATTCTTGTTGATCGCATTGTGCCCTCCTTGCTATAATCGTTTAATGCGAGTCTATTCAGCGACTTATTTCGATATAGATGGGAACTAGCACCAGCTTACCTCTTTCCCCAAAACATCGGCCAACAAAATTCATTGTACCCCTTTTTTCGTATTACGTCAACAAAAATTTCCCTTTAGACATTTCTACCTGTGAACCCAGCAGGAACGTGGGAGATTTCTACAAAATCAATAGGGTATCCATCAAATTTATAGACAAAGGTTGCAACTTACTGGATCGATCGGTGTGTTTCTAAGCAAGCACCCGCGGAGGACCGATTATGCCAGATCTGGACCATGAATTGATGAAACAATGTCAACAAGGGAATATAGAGGCGTTTGATCTGATCGTGCGCCGAAATCAAGTGCCTCTAGTCAATTTTATCGCCCGGTTCTTAGGCGATCCGGACGCCGCTGAGGACTTGGCACAGGAGACATTTGTTCGTATGTTCAAAGCAATCAAACGATACAAATCCGGAGTGGCAAAGTTCAGCACCTGGATGTATCATATTGCTTCCAATCTGTGCAAAAATGAACTGCGAAATCGGGGACGGCGGGGTCGGTTCTTCGTTGATAGTGTGGCCACCGAACCCTCCTCCGGTTCCGAATCAACTGAAGAGGATCTGATCGCGACCGCTCCCGCGCATGTCTCCCTCCAACCCGGGAACCAACTTGAACGGAAAGAACGTGAACATGCTGTGCAAAGTGCGATTTCGGAACTCCCCGAGCGATATCGATTGCCGCTGATTCTCCGGGACCTGCGAGAGCTGAGCTATGAGGAAATCAGTAACACCTTAGCTCTACCGCTCGGAACGACGAAATCGCGCATCAACCGCGCACGGCTCATGTTAAAAGATAAATTGAGAAGTTTTGTGGAGTCATCATGAACTGCTTAAAAGCTGAAGAACAGTTTTCCGCGTATATAGAAGATGAATTAGATTATCAGGCGGTTAGGGCATTTGAAGACCATTTGAGTACCTGTCATGCGTGTCGTCGAGAGTTTACCCTATTCCGTGAATCACTCAATTTGCTGCATCAGTTGCCACAGATTGAACCATCGAGGGAATTCGATATCGCCTTACAAGTCCGCCTTGCGGATACCCCGATCGAATCAATCCCGTTTTGGCAACGTGTGTTGCGTCCCTTATACGGTCAAACCGGTTTGGCATTGAGTGGGATCACAGTGCTGCTTGTCATGATCGCAGGTGTTTATTTTTATCAAAAAACGCTGATCAAACCGCCGTCGGTTGAAATCGTTGCAGCACCAGAGCCGTCAAGGCGTGTACCGCTTGCTGAGGAGCGTAGGGTCGAATGGCAGGGGCAGCAACTTCCTTTAGCTATACCCAGCCGAGAGCTGCAGTCCCTAGTTAATTTCCCAGAATCGCCGACATTTAATCTGCAACCGCGGCGTAGAAGTCAACAACCACAACGGCTAGAACAGAACTATATTTTGCAGACGGTTAACTACACAGAAGCCCCTACAGGTGGAGGCTTGTAAAATGTCCAAAACAATTCAGATACAAAATAAGAGATGCAACGCGCCTGTCAACGGCTACTCAATTCACCTCTATCATAAGTCACTCGTCCTCGCTATCGCGTTGTTTTTAACTTGTCTCCGCTCTACGATTGCCGAAGAAAGTGTGCTACAATCCATGGAGCGTGAGTTTCAGGCCATAGTAAAATCTGTGCAACCATCTGTCGTTGAGGTTGTAGCAACGTGCACAGTTACCGCCCAAAAAATTTCAGGGAGACAGGGAGCATCGCTAGCTGACGATTCAGAGACAGTCTTCTGCTACCAGAACATCGGATCCGGCATTATCATTGATTCCGCCGGACACATTGTAACTACCGCAGGGGTCGTTGAAAATGCAGATGGAATTGAAGTCGTATTTGCAAATGGGGACCGCACACCGGGAACACTCCTCGGCGTTGATGCCCTAACGGATATCGCTGTCCTCTCTGTTGAGAGCGATAATCTGCCCCAGACGAGAATTGGCGACTCTAATCAGATCGATACGGGAGCGTGGGTCATCACCGTCGCTAGCTCTTATGGACATTCTCCAACGATCTCCTTTGGGACGGTCAGCGGCTTAGAGATTTTACCCACACGACCATTTTACGATGCAATCCGAATCAATGCCTCTGTCAATCCGGGCAATAGTGGAGGTGCTGTTGTCAATACGTCAGGGGAGATCGTTGGTGTCATCGCAGCGAAGCTGGAAGATCCGTATCTCAAACAGATATCGCATCTGCTCGATTTAACGTTTCCAGAATTGTCCCAAGGACAAGCCGCGGTGTTAAGAGCCGGAATCCCTCTCGGACCGGCCTGGACCAGAAGCGAAATAGGCTTTGCCATTCCAATTAACACAGTCAAACATATCGCCGAACAACTGACTCAATACGGTAAAGTCCCTCGCGGTTGGCTTGGAGTTCGGCTTGAACAGGAACGTGAACGAACCACTGCTGTTGGGGTCCGTGTTACAGAAGTTTCACAAGGTAGCCCTGCTCATAAGTCCGGCATCAAACACCAAGACGTTATCGTTGAATTTAAAGGGAAACCTGTTCGTACATTCCTTGAACTCAAAAAACGGGTTGCAAGTTCCCCACCCAATACTCGTGCTGCCATTAAAATTTACCGAGATGGACAATTCCTTCTGCGCGAAGTCGTGCTTGGAAACAGAGAGTAGCAGATTTTCCTTACGTCGTTTCTTGTGCATCTCATTGGTCGCTCGACAACCTTTCAATTTCCCGCCACCGTTTGATCTTCCTTCTGTTTTATCACTGCATAAATCTCTTTGACAATTTTTCAATAATCTGTTATAATCAGTAACGCTTCAAACAGAATCAAAGAAACATTTTAAAACTGCATATTTGTTGATTCAGGTGCCGGCAATCAATGAAAATTGCCGGAGAATAGGGAAGCGCGGTGAAAATCCGCCACGGCCCCGCCACTGTAAAACGACGCAAAACCGTGTCCAAAAAGCCACTATCCCAAATCAGGATGGGAAGGCGGACAATGTGTTGTCGTAAGCCAGGAGACCTACCTGAATCTGATTTCACAGGGTAGCTTTCGCGGGAAGGCTGTGAAACGGGGTTCTTTGCCGATTCATCGTGCTTGAGGATATTATTAGGTGTGAATGGCCAACCATACCCCAGCTTTCAGCGTGAAAGCTGGGGTTTTTTTATTTTTAGGTTGTAAAACCTACAGCTGACACCACTATATCATTGATGAAAGGAAGGTTCAGTTATGATACGCAGGTTCACATTCACATCTGTACTCACAATTTTAATTTTTGCCGTCCTGAGTGTTTACGCCCAAGAAGACGTGCAAAATCTAGCAATCGTCGCCAACACTTTGCGGAAACCAGAAGCCGGTATTTCCCCGTCGCTCTCAATTGTCAATCTTGATGAGCCTAATCTCAGAAAGGCGGTCGAGAATGAGATTATTCCACTTGGGTTGGTCATACCAAGCGATTTGGAGGTTCAAGGGAATCTCCTCTACGCTCTCAACCAAGAACCAGACCCATTTTTTGATCCGCGCGGTGGGTCTATCGAAATTATCAATCTGTTGACCCGCTCAAATGTCGGAAGTATCCCAATTGATGCCGATACCACGCCAAAGCAGATTGCCCTTATCCCTCCCTCCAAAGCATATGTTACCGGCCTATACGGCAATGCAATCCATGTGGTAGATCTGAACCAGAAAAGCGTTGTTAAGCGCATCCCTTGCGGTCCAATGCCCGATGGAATAACTATTCTTAACGGAAAGGCTTATGTCGCCAATTCGGCGTATGTTAAGGAGCCTGGCACCTGGAACGTCAGCTATGATGATAAGAGCAACGTCACAATCATTGATATAGAGACCGACACAGTCTTAAAAACCATACCGATGCCAATAAACACAAACGGTATTGTAAGCGATGGTGAATCTAGGGTGATCGCGGTGTCAGCCGGTGTTGGCGAGTGGATCGTCCCCGGCGGCATCCCAGGAACCGTTGTGTTTATCGACGCAGTTACCGACGAAATCGAAAAAACAATCGAACTCGAAGGTAGAGCGGGGGGACCTGATATTGACAGCATGAAGCGCGTCTTTGTCAGTTCAGGTGGATTGCTCGTATACGATCTGTTCAGCGAACAATGGACACACGATGCTGACAATCCATTCACAGATTTGGGCGGCGTGGGGGCAATCGATCAGAATGATAACCTCTATATCACAAGGGCGGATTGGACAGGTGGCAGAATGGACGAGCTATATGTAGTTGCCTCCGATGGGACGCTGCTTAATACCTACGGCATTGGTCCGGGAGGCTCTCTTGTTACTGTTGCACAGGTCCAATCGATAGGAGTTGTGGCTGCCAATGTGAACCACGATGGGGTGGTCAATATCCTCGATCTGGTTATCGTTGCGAGCAACTTTGGACAAACAGGTGCAAATCTCCAGGGCGATGTCAATCGGGATGGAATTATTGACGTCTTCGATCTTGTTCGCATTGCGAAGTATTTCGGACAAAATGTCAACTGATGGAGATGTACAAAACGTGTAGGGAACGTAGGTCTACGTTCCCTACAAAAGTTTACTTCCCGGATCACTTAACCTTTAATCCCTATCCTTCGAGGCACCTTGAATCCTCATATCTGTTACGTCCCACGCCTGCTATTCTTGTCCTGCTGCCTCCTTTATCTCGCTTGTACGCCGAAAACCGGTGAACAATCCCCGATTTCATGGGGAGTCACCTTTTTTCCGCTCGGTGCAAAAATTGAATTTGACGCTGCGGTTCGGGAGAATGTCCAGAAAGTCACCGCACTTGATTCGGAAGGCAGGTTAGCGGCTCAACTCGATCTCGGAGGGTATTCGCGCGGTACCGAATCGCTATACTTTCGATGGGAAAAGGGGGATGCTTATCGGTTTGAAGTAATGTTCCAGAACGGTGAATCAGCAGCCCAAACGGTGCAGGCACCCCAGACCGATCCGCGAGGGACGATTGAGATTGCCATCCCTTACGGCACGATCGAGGTGGAGAAGACCGCTGATGCTAGTGTTGGTACGCAACCGGCGCCATCTCAGAAGGCATCACTAGTCTTACAAGGTATCGAGATGACCGCAACCGTGCTAATCCGAAATGGTTTGGAGGCACCTGTCAACTTTGACGTTGTGCTTCAGGTGCCGGCATCATTTCAGGTGTTGCCGCACCGCCCAGTATGGGATAGTAAGGTGAAGGGAGTTGCTCTGAATCCTGGTGTAATCGGAGAAGATATCCTCTCCTACCGCTCATCAGGAAAATTCACAGTCGAATCAGAGGTTTGGTACAGCCAATTGACCTTAAAAATGCCAGATGAACTGCTCCCCAGTGACACACAGATTCGTGGGCACGTTTTCTTTGAAAATGTGTTGGGAGATCGGTGGGAACGGAGTGTGACCACCCCATTGCGTTCCGCATCTCTCGATGAGATTGCAGGGCAACTCCGGATTGAGGGCATTACCATGCCGACAGGTCCAAGCGGTGTATCCGATCCGCGCCAACAACCGGACGCGATTTCCTCTCCGCGTTCCCTCTTGGGAGGATTCGGCAGATGGCTCGGTGCAAAAGCAGCCTCAATGGACCAGTTCGAACCTATCGCATATCAAACAGTGCACATCCACAATGGAAGACAGGAGACTATTCACGCGATTGTGGCATCAATGAACCGCGATACAATGGACGGAGAGCCGGTTCCTTTCTTATCTCCCCCGGACGCGGTCAACGCCGGCACGAATCGCAGCCTTGCCTTTGTCAGTTTGACGGGAGAAAGCACTACCCCCGTTCCCCTGCCAATCTATTTCAACCCACTGTCCGAATTATATCGGGATTTCACCGGGGCAGGGCGTTATGAGCGTGCAATCGAAGTGAAAATTTGGGGAAGTGACGCCACGGTTCTACGCGCCACACGACCCCTGCTGATTGTAACACCTAATTTCCACGCGATGCTTGTTACGGGCATTGTGCTCGTTGTGACAGGACTGGGGATTGCATTGCTACTCTGCTTTCACCAACAACTATTTAGCTGCTTTTCAACCAAGCAGCTGATCCTTATCTCTCTGTTTGGCACAACGATATTCATTGCCGTCAACGTCCCATCAACCCTGCTGACCAACCTGATCTCTGCGTTACTCGGTCCCATCTCATCTCTGGTCACCGGCCTCATCAATGAGATGCTATACTACGCCTTGCTGACATCGCTGCTGGTCCTCCTCCCCAAATTCGGGGTAATCGCCCTAGTTTCCGCGGTCCGGCTCCTGCTGGGAGGCGTCACGCTAGGGTTGCTCACGCCCACTATACTGCTTCACGTTGTAACCGCTGTACTGCTGCTCGAAGTCGGTTTCCAGATAGCCCGGAAAATTACTTTGGATTCCGGTGCAATTGGAGGCGCGAATCTGCTGATCTTAGCATTCATATTTGGCTTATGTGACGCGCTAACTGTCTACGTTGAATTCCAACTGAGCATGACGCTCTACCGTCTGTTCTACGCAGATTGGTATATTCTGACGCGAATCTTAGTCGATGGTTTTACTTATACATTTATCGGCGTCCTTCTGGGAAAGCGATTAGGTGCGGGGTTGTGGCGGGTTGCAGAATGATATCGGGATTTGCTCGATTCCCTCAATCGAAACCTCCTTATCGAGAGGAGAATAACCCATGAAAAAGGCTTTTTGACTTACCTAATAGTATGGTTAATATTTCTATTTTTTCTTGCGAAGCTTACTTTTCTTGTGCAGTAGTACGTAGGTTGGGTTGAACGAGTCAAACCGAATTGGTATCAATGCCGATAGCGGTTCAGTTTTTCAACAACACTGTATTTGTGAGATTTCACGCTGAATGGAGCGTCGTAGTCAAAGAGGAGCGACTTGGTATGTTTTGTGAGTACCGTTCAACCCAACCTACGGTCTGTCTGGTTACGGCATACAGAGTATACCTACTACTAGTAACTTAGGTTATTTTTATCTGCGAAAATCAGCGAAATCTGCATCCGTATCTACTTTTAGAACTGAAGCACGAAAGTCCTAACACTTTTTTGGAGGTCCTGCATGAAAACACAAAATTTACGATGGAGCATATTTCTTGGTCTACTGATTTACCTTTTCGTTCCAACTCACACAGTAGCGAAGCCCCTTAAAGGGACTGTTATCTTTACACGGGGTGGTATTGTCATTGAACTGGAAGAACGTCTCAAGAGGACCAATCAACCGGATAGATTACACCCTCTACCAAGTTTAGTTATACACGAGGCATCCAAACCTCTGGAGGAAATTTTCCCTGCTTGGATCGATGACCAACGCGCCCTCGCAACGTATGATTGGAAACCTCAAACGCATTACCACATCGCGTTCCCATGGACTGATGGCAGTCTATTTGAGATAAGCACTACTGCGCCGCTCAAACCCCTCCCTTATCGTATCCGTACCGTCGAATTAGAATACTCATTGTCGCTGCTGGCGAACCTGCAACGTCCAGCAAAACCGACGACGATTACCTTTTCCCCCGATGGTGAACAACTCGCGATTGGAACAAATGCCGGACATCTCGCAATCATCAACCCACTCACGGGGGATCGAATCTGGAAGACACACATCTCCGAAGGTTACGCCAAACACGCAGCCTTCAGTTCAGATGGAAAGCGTTTCTACATCGGCGAGCAATCCGCTGACGGTTTCATCTATGCCTACGACCTATCAGCCACAAAACCCACACTGTTATGGAGATATCGCATGGCAGATGACATTGACACCTCAACCTCACAGAATCCGGACGATGTGTACGCATGGGTGCAGTATCCGGGACCCTATCGGATCTCGACAACGGAGGGAGGAGATCTGCTTGTGGTCGGAAATCACTCGTGGACAAAGGATGGCGTAGGCTTAAAAAAGGCGCAACTCTACCGTTTCGATGGAGAAACAGGAACGCTCAAATGGAAATGGCCTCCCAATCAGACCCTTCCAATGACCATCAGCTGGTTCGATTATAGCCGTGACGCGAAAACAGTCGCACTGCTCACTTATATAAGGGGCAGTGGGGAGGCAGGGGGTTTCAAATCCGGCACGTTGTACGTCATCAACGGTGAGACGGGCGAAGCAGCATGGGAATATACCTTCGACCCGCTCAAGCCATATTTCGAGGAAGTGACGTTCTGGCGCGGCGTGAGTGCCGCACCCGATGGTGGGTTCATCGATGTCACAACAGATGACGGGCGGGCATTCATTTTCAATACGACGCCGGAGCCAGAAGGAATTAAGCCGCTGTGGAATACAAACCTCACAACACCGCTTGAAGTCAGCGGCATCCCAATTATCGCTACCAACGGAACAATTGGTGCCACCAACGACTTCGCGCTCTTTGTTACGGGCGACACTTTTATCCCATATCACTTGCAGCAAGGCGCGCAACGGCCACCCTCCGCCCACCCAAATGGGATGACCCTCTTTGCTTACGCATGGTCAGGAGAGAAGGTGTGGCAGTGGACGTTGGAAAGTATGCCGCAGGGTTTGCAAGTTGATGGGACCGGACGGTATGCCGTTGTCAGCGTGTCCAAGCGCGGAGGAAACGTTGAGGAGCAGTTTCACGGCGTCTCTGTCTTTGATCTCACCGCGAAGGGAGGCGGTCTTTCTAAGTATCTCTACACTTATCGCACAGAGGGACAGCTCCCCTACGATACCATCAGCATCAGCGCGGA
>JAKZSX010000303.1:0-4081 GCA_047517405.1 Candidatus Poribacteria bacterium
CGGTGTAGAGGATACGGTGCTGATTGAGTTGTATCACGGGAGCAGGCTGTTTGAGAACATCTCCGAGGACGAGATAGGTGGGAAACAGTATATCCAAAACAAACGGCATCAGCTCGATCAGATGATTCGCTATGCGAGAACAGATAAGTGTCGGGGTCAGGTAGTGCGTCAGTATTTCGGGGAAAGCGTTAGTAGCGATTATCGTTGCAACATCTGTGATATCTGCGATTCGAGTCTCCTCGATGCCTATAATTCGCTTATCGAAGAAGTTACCGGTGATGGACATTGAAACGCGTGGCACTAGCGTTGGTCAAAGCCATTTACGCAGCACTACCACACCCGGTAGGCGGGGCATCTTGCCCCGCCCTATGTCGACATCGGTTTTATGAGCAGACAGGACAGCCTGCATACCACGCGGTAAAGGGTCACCGGTTAAATAACAAAAAAGCGTTGACTTACAACCTAGTTTTATAGTATTTTGACCGTCGTGGTCTCCACAGCAAGACAATGAGACCTCTTACACATATCCCGCCTTAAAAAGGAATCAAAATTCATGAAAAGAGAAAATCTTAATTTCACTTTTTTCCTGTTGATGTGCCTCACATTTCCGCCGCTCGTAACGGCACAAATCATAAATATTCCCGAACCCGTTCCTCCCCCGGCCACCGTTCGTGATGCTTTTGACCTAGATCCATTTTACCAACAGTGGATTGACGTGGAAGGATTTCCTGTCGTGGCATCGGCAAAGGTGAATCCTTATGCCCTGAAGGAGGCTGCATGGCTGATTCGGCAGATGATTGGGCATCGACCGGAGGTGATAGAAGCCCTGGTGCAAAGAAAAGTGCGTTTTGTCGTGATTGGGCATACCGAGATACCAACGGAGCTTCCCGATTACAGCGATCAAGGTCCCGATTTCCTTGTATTCCGAACTCGTGGTTTTGGGGGTTCAGGGTTATCGGGACACCCAGCAGTCAGTTCTTCGGAGGAAAACCTGCTTCATTATCCGGGCGGAGGTGGTTCATACACCGTTCTAATTCACGAGTTAGCACATGCAATACACCTATTCGGACTGAAGACCGTAGCCCCAACATTTGATAACCGACTCGAGATTGCATATAATACAGCAATGGCGAAAGGATTGTGGCAAGGCACCTATGCTTCTTCAGATAGACGAGAATACTGGGCTGAAGCCACACAGGCTTGGTTTAACACTGAGGACGCACCGGATGACAACAGCTACAATCGCAGCCATGTCAATACGCGGACAGAGTTGAAAAACTATGACCCGCCTCTCGCAGCGTTGCTCGCCGAAATCTATGGCGATGGCAACTGGCGATACACGCCGCCCGCAGCGCGTATCCATCTGCCGCATCTACATGGATTTAATCCGGACGATGTTCCGACGTTTATGCATCCTCCCGAATTGGAAGAACTGGAACGACAATTTAGGAACCCAAACAGCGATGGCGGCGACAAGTGGGTGGATCTAAGGCCGTATGATCTGAGTCTACTTCCAATTCTAAATGAATCAAGAACCGTAGGCACCCCCACGCATATCTCCTTCATGAACCTTACCCAAGGGGATGTCTTGGTGTATGAGGTGGGGCGTAATGGCAGGGAATACTTCTGGACACAGATTCCTTCGGATCCCCGATACATTCGCGGCATACCCTCTAAAACCAATGATATATGGTTGATCAAAGAATCCAACGGCAAGAACCTCGCTGTGTTTCAATCTGTGGAAAAAACGGGGCGCGCTCTAATTGGCGGAGCACCTTTGATAACGCCCGGACTTTCAAAAGTTTCAGGTGAGAACCAGACAGGCGTGTCCGGCGCGGTCTTGGGAAACCCGTTTGTCGTTGAAGTACGGGATGAGAGCGGTTCGGCACTTGAAGGAATTTCGGTCATATTTGCTGTCACTGCTGGTGGTGGCACGCTCAACGTCACACGCGCCACGACGGATAAAAATGGTTCGGTACAGAGTACGCTTACACTGGGGCCAAATCTGGGAACGCACGCCGTGGAGGTGTCTGTCGCTGGAACTGATCATACAGTCACCTTTATCGCTGTGGCAGAGGAGGCGATAGACATCCTCGACGCCAGCCTTCGCGCTGCGGTTGAGAACACCTTTGGCAAAGCAGAGGGCGATTCGATAACCCCGTCAGAGATGGCAGCTTTGACCCACCTTGAAGCATCAGAGGCGGGGGTTCGCGATCTGACAGGGCTTGAATCTGCAATTAACCTAACATCGCTGAATGTTGATCTCAACTCGGTTAAAGACCTTTCACCGCTTACGGGATTAACCAACTTGACGGGGCTGTATCTTGTGAGAAACTCGGCATCAGACCTCTCACCGCTCAGAGACTTAACCAACTTGCAAGATCTGTTTATTGACACTAACGGAATATCGGATCTCTCACCTTTGGCAGGATTAACCAATCTGTCACGACTGGCTCTCAACAATAACTCTATATCAGACCTCTCGCCTCTAGCAGGCTTAACCAATCTGAAATGGATGCGTCTTGTTTCAAACAAAATCTCTGACCTCTCACCTCTGGTAGTCAATATGGGATTGGGGAATGGAGACGAGGTTGATATTCGATCAAACCCCCTGAGTTATCTCTCCCTCTATATCCACATTCCCGCGCTCCAGAGCCGGGGGGTTGATGTCCAGTTTGACGCCGGCGCAACACGACCGCCGGATGTCAACAACGACGGCAGCGTCAATATCTTGGATTTGATCTTGATTGCATCCGAGCTCGGGAATGCAGGTGCCAATTTAGCAGCGGATGTTAGTGGAGATGGGGTTGTCAATATTCTGGATCTGATATTGGCTGCAGGTATGTTTGATGGTGCGGCAGCCGCGCCTTCAGCACATCCAGAAGTACCCGAGACGCTTACAGCGGTAGAGGTTCATCAGTGGTTGACTGACGCAAGAGCACTTGAGGTTAGGAATCCCATCACGAAGCGGGGGTTTGTGGTGCTTGAACAACTCTTGGTATCCCTAACACCAAGGGAGACGGAGCTGCTTGCGAACTATCCGAATCCGTTCAACCCAGAGACATGGATACCGTATCGGTTGGCGGAGGACGCTTTCGTTACCTTGACCATCTATAACGGGAGCGGTCGGGTTGTCCGTACGCTGGACGTGGGACATCGGATTGCATCTGCCTACGAGAGTCGGTCGAAGGCAATCTACTGGAATGGCAGAAACGAGTTGGGGGAACGGGTGGCAAGTGGTGTGTTTTTCTATCACTTGTCCGCGGGTGATTATTCCGCCATGCGGAAGATGGTGATTCTCAAGTAGGGGAAGGGGTTAATATCCTTGCGAGGTCCCGTTTGTAGGCGGGGTATCTTGCCCCGCCCAATCTCAACACATAATCCAAAGGAGAAACCGTGAACTCTCCTCCAAACCGAAGAAGCCATCAATTACGAAAAGGACGGCACGCAGTATCTGGTACATACTACTTTTTAACGACTGCCATATTCAAACGGAGACGCATTCTTGCAAGTCCCCAAGTTGCACAAATTGTTTTCGATTCCTTCCAATGGCTAGAAAATGAGGGTCGCATCAGGTGGATATGTATTATGATAATGCCTGACCATATTCACGCAGTCATTCAACTGGATTGCAATCAGACGCTGGCAAGCGTCATGCATTCCCTCAAGAGTTTCACAGCAAGAGAGATTAACACGCTGCGTAATGAAACTGGTTCTGTATAGCAGGCAGAATATTATGATCGTGGGGTTCGAGGGGAAGAATCGTTGAATGAGATTATGCGGTATTGCTATGAGAATCCTGTTCGGAGGGGTTTGGTTAAATGGGCGAAGGATTACCCGTATTGGTGGTGTAAATTGAAGATGGAGTAGCAAATTGGCGGGGCAAGATGCCCCGCCTACGGGGATGGGAGGCCATTGAGCGCAGGACGGGAAACTCATTCACAGGAACCGGATTACACATACCCATGTTGATGGTGTAAATTTAAGATAGGGCAGGAAATCGGCGGGGCAAGATGCCCCGCCCACGGGGGGTAGGAGGCTCCGTTTACGGGGGCAGGAGGCCATTAACAGTTTATTACCA
>JAKZSX010000304.1:0-5591 GCA_047517405.1 Candidatus Poribacteria bacterium
TTTACTGTCACCGTGGGTGGTGGGACGCTCAGTGTCACAAGCACAACTACCGATCCCAACGGCAGGGCACAGAGTACACTCACACTGGGACCAAACTTGGGCACAAACACTGTCGAGGTTTCTGCCACCGGAATTGAGGGACCGGTCACTTTTCACGTCATCTCTGATACTGAATCTCCGCCAATTGCGGCGGATGTCAACAACGATAGGAGCGTGAATATCTGGGATTTGGTCTTGGTGGCGTCCGCATTCGGGAATGCAGGGATCAATCTGGCGGCGGATGTGAGCGGAGATGGCGTTGTGAATATTCTGGATTTGGTCTTGGTTGCGGGCATGTTTGGGGATGGGGCAGCCGCGCCTTCAGCGCATCCACAAGTACCTGATACGCTCACGGCGACAGAGATTCAGCAGTGGGTAGCTGACGCGAGGTCGCTTGAGGTTAAGGAGGTAATCATGAAACGGGGAGTTGCGATGCTCGAACAACTCCTAGTATCCCTAACCCCAGGGGAGACGAAACTGTTAGCAAACTATCCGAATCCCTTTAACCCTGAGACATGGATTCCGTTTCGGTTGGCGGAGGATGCTTTCGTCACGCTGACCGTCTATGACGGTAGCGGTCAGGTTATCCGTAAGTTGGACGTGGGGTATCGGAGTGCAGCAACCTACGAGAGTCAGTCGAAGGCGGTCTATTGGGATGGGAAGAACGGGTTGGGTGAGCGGGTGGCAAGTGGCGTGTATTTTTACACTCTGACGACGGGGGATTATTCCGCCACGCGGAAGATGGTGATTCTCAAATAGTATCAAATGAGGTTCATATCCCCTGTCAACAGAAACACCGAATCCACACCGGGGGATAGGTCTATCTTTCGCTCCAGCGGAGCGATATATCTATAGAATCGCAATATGTCCAACGCCTGCACTCCAGCGGAGCGCAATGTGTATCGCAATGTTGATTCACCGCAACCTAAGCCCCAGCGGGACGGTATGTGTATAGAATACCGGCAACCCAAATCCCCCAAAGCTCCAGCGGGGCGACATGTGTGTAGTCGTAGATGTCGAGTATGGAAACTCGACCTACAAACTACCTAGCAATTTGCGTTATTATACTTGATTTCAAAAACGTCGTGTGAAAAATAGTCGCATTCGGAGAGAATTACTCGTGAGGGATGATACGGCGCTTCAGTTCTTCCATGTTGAAACGATCGCTCTCGAGGAAATCGAAATACTCCGCTTCCTCCTCACGAACCGCCTCCGCCCGTGTCACCACATCCCCAGCGATGTCGATTGGCACGGAGACCAAACCGCTTTCATCGCCGTGCAACAGATCTCCCGGTGAAATGGTCAAGCCACAGACCGACACCGTCATATTGAAATCGATGTACACGCCATAACCGTGTGAAACGACCCACCCGGTCGAAAAAACATGGAAATCCGGCGTGCGTTGACGGATAGCACTTCGGTCACGGCCGTTAGCATCAGTAACAAACCCCACGCAGCCCAACTTGTGTGCAATCGTGCAGAACATATCGCCAAAAAAGCAGCATCGCTTGCGGTCATGTCCGACGTGTTGGACGACGAGTACCGATGGCTTCGGTGCGGCATTGATTGCCCCCACCAAATCATCAACCCGCGAGGTTCTTGTGTCGCCGGGCGTGGTGGTATCGGCTGTCACTGTGATCGCGTAGCCGACCATCGGTGTGACGATCTCAGGCATCTGGCAGATCAGCTCATTGTTTGCATAGCCCATGGTCGGGTCGCGCACTTCAAAGTGTTCAATTGCATTGGCAACTGTTGCGCTATCAAACTGTCGTAGCCCTTCGATTAATTGTGGTGATGGTATTTGGCTCATTAGAGATAAACCTTCCTTGGTTGAGGTTAGGTACTGCCGACCCTCGGACATCATGACAAATTCTGCAGGAATCGCAGAAATTTCCTAAGCGTGTGACAGATGATGCTACAAGTCTAGAACGGTGCAATGTTGAGCACCGCCTTCTCTTCAGGTGTCAGCGCGGCAATCTGTTCCTCGCTCATGTCTCTGAAGTGCGTGTTCGGTGGTACTCCTGCCTCAAGCCCCCAGATACGCCGCTCGGCTTCGGTCATCGCTTCGCGAACCTCCGGCGATACATAGCGATAGGAATCGTTGAACCCCTTAATCCACCACCGTTGGAAGTAGAAAATTAGCGAGTATCGTGGGCTATCGCTGGAGTTGATTCCCGCGGTATGCCATAGACTCGAATCCCACAGGAACACGGAACCCGCTGGTGCTTCAGCGATGATGCCTCCCGGCGGCAGAGTGTCAGGTTCTTCGGGTGGGATTTCGAGGGACAGGTGCGAACCCGGCCAAATCATTGGGCCGCCTGTTTCCTCCGTGAAGTCAACTATCGCCCACACGGACTGAATTGCCATCGGATAGTGCACCCCGCCAATGAATGGTCTCACCGTGAAGTCTGCCCAGTCAGCGTGCAGATTGCCACCCAATCGGGTTGCGTCCTTCTTACCGGTCGGCATCGGGGTCCGTATCGCTACGTCGTGTGCGAACATGTCCTCACCGAGCACACGACGGGCAACCTCGACCGGTTCCGGGTTGCGGAGCGGCAGCCCGTAGAAATGCGGATGCTTGCCTTGGGCGTTGAACGCATGCCGAAGATGTTCGTTCTGCAAGCCGTATTTGCGACCAATAGCTTCCTCGGCGTCCAATGTATCTTCAATCGCCTGCTTGGTCGCCTCAAGTTCGGATGGCGGCATCACATTGTGGATAACGGTGTAGCCGTTCTGTTCTAATTCGGTTGCATGTCGTTCAATGTCAAAGGTTTTCATGTCATTTCTCCCTCTGTCTGATGCTGAGGCGTGCTTGCTATAGATGGATTTGGGCGCATCTCCATGAGAAAATCTTGACACCGGAGATTCTTGGAAGCATACTATCGGCAGGTGGTGCAATTGACGGTACATTGGCTATTATAGTGGATACGCCCGAAAATTGTCAAGCGGGCCGATTTAGATTGCAGATTTCGATACATTTAGAGATGCCGGTCGGACTGGCGCGGGACCTATCCTAACGGAGTTTATTGTTGACAGGTCTGTCGGCTTTTGAGACAATGTAATTATCCGTTTTGTGGAAGGCTGTAACATCACCGCCCGGTGATGCTCCTCATAACCAAATATCCCCAGCGGGGCAATATGTATGTAGCAAAGACTAATCCACTTCCCCTAAACTCCCAACGGAACTATGACGGACAAAAATACCATGACCAACGAAACAGCAAAACCCGAATATCAGGCACTACCCATCTTTGAACCGCGTGGTGAGCGAAGACTGATCTACACAAGCGACCCATCCAATCTCGCATTCTATCAGGTGGGACGACAAGTCGATCACATGACCGATGCAGCAACAGCAAAGGCAGACCCCGCCCGGCGGGAGGATCTGACCCAATGGGTTGACGACCTCGCGCATCACGGCGTGGATACCTACGCACAAACCATCTATGCACAAGGGTGGACGGTCTTTTTCCGTTCAAATCGGTTTGAGTATGACGCAAGACCACAACATCAACGTTTCGTCTCCATGATGGACGCCGGTATCACACCTTTGGAGGTACTGATCGAACAAACGCATAAGCGAGGCATGGAGTTCATCGCAAAATTTCGCATGAACGATCGCCACGGCAATGGAGATCAGGGTGCGCGGTTTATACTGGACAACCCTGCGTGGCAGCTAGAGGAATTCCCCGGCGGTCAGGACTTCAGCTTTGAACCGGTAAGGGATTACGTCTTCTCCGTCGCCGATGAAGTGGTAGAACGGTTCGACGTTGATGGCTTGTTGTTCAACTATATCCGGCATGGACACTGTTTTCCCACCGATGTTGCTCGCGACCGTCATCCGGTGATGACCGCTTTTTTGCGGCGGATACGCGAGATGTTGGACCGGCGGGGAGCACAAAAGCAGAAAGACCTGACGCTGGGGGTGATGATCCCGCAAAGGTTGGAGGAGTGCCATAACTTAGGGTTCGACATCCCTACTTGGATTCGGGAAGGTCTCATCGACTACATCTGTCCCTGCGACTTCGGCTATGCTGATTTCAACGCACCCTACGAGGAATTTAGCCAGTTGACCCGCGGCTCGAATTGTCTGTTATACCCCACGCTAAGTCCCATGCTATGCCGCGGGGATGCTGCAACGCTGCTTAGACCCGAAAACTACCGGGCACTCGCACAAAATTTCTATGGCGCGGGTGCCGACGGCGTTTCGGTTTTCAACTACCAGTATCACTGGGCGCGAAAGGGTGGAACCGCTCGCTATCCGGGTCCCGTCGAAGGCTATCCGCTCTCACTAAGCTATCTGCGCGATCTGCGTGACCCAAAGCTCATCGCGGGTTGGACGCGTCACTACCGTTTCCATCCCCTGTGGGGCGGCGCAGCACCGACCGGGGACGTGAAGGACCACAAGATAACCCTTGCCCGTGAGGCTGGCTCAAGTAAAGCGTATCGTTTTCGTCTCTGCGACCGACTCGCACAGGGTACACAAGTAGTCCTGTACTTCACCGCGCAGGAATTGCTCCTCAAAGATGAAATCGCCGTGGAACTCAACGGGACTGAAATCCGAGACATTCAGCGCGTCTTTCATCCAGATGGTCGATTGGAGACATTCGGACGACCGCTGCCGCCGTTTTCGAGCGTGTGGTTCAACCTAAATCAGGAGTTGCTTAACAACGGAGACAATTATCTAACGGTAGAACTCACACATAGCACTGCTGATACAAACAGCGAGGTTATTATTGATGAGATCGAGGTGGTGGTGATGCCTGCATAGATGTCTTGTGAGGCGTCAACCCACTTTCGGCTCTTATTTTTTTGGAAATCGTGATATAATTTTGACGGTTATCCCTTAACCTTCCGCAGATTTCAATAAATTGGAGGTAACGACAAATGGAAATGAGAAGTTGGTTACAATCCCCTTCAAGTCTCACACACGGCAACATCATCCGACGAGAAATCTTCTCCAAGAAGGACCCCGATGACCCCAACAGACCGGGAGCGATCCTCAACTACATTGATAGCTTTTCCCGGTGCTATCTTGAGTCCCGAATCGCGTCGATACCAACATCTTTCGACGATCGGCAACTGATTTTCTACATCGTTGATGGAGATGGCATCTTTGAGGGCGTCGACCTCAAGCAGGAAGTCCGCGAAGGAGATGGTATCATTGTGCCGCCGGGCACCACGCATACGCTGACGAATGAGGCAAACACACCCCTAGAATTTCTGATATTGGAGGAGACCATTGCTGACGCTGAAGGAACGCCCCGTGAAGATGTGCTAATACGAAACTACCGGGAACAGTCCTTGAGTCAGGGGCATTGGACGCATCTCGTCCACCCCATTTTCGGAGTAGATGATGGACTTGCGAAGCTGCACTCGGTCCTGATGGTAACGATCGATGCGATGCAGACCCCCGATACCCACGGACATGCCGACGATATGGATGAGGTGTGGTATATGCTAGAGGGCAACGGCATCCATGTGGTGAGCGAGAACGTCTACCGGCAACGTCCGGGGGATGCGGCCTCTGTCGCACCGTCAAATCCAGGGCA
>JAKZSX010000305.1:0-8507 GCA_047517405.1 Candidatus Poribacteria bacterium
AGCAGTGCGACACGCTCAGCGGACGCATTAGAAGCTTCAAGGGGACGACCACGGGTGTCCACCACCAGGCCGACCACACCTCCTTCGACTTCCGCTTCGACCGGCTGACCCC
This sequence comes from Candidatus Poribacteria bacterium, assembly GCA_047517405.1. Classification (GTDB taxonomy): domain Bacteria; phylum Poribacteria; class WGA-4E; order WGA-4E; family PCPOR2b; genus PCPOR2b. The sequence continues at coordinate 113 of JAKZSX010000305.1, forward strand.
GCCCCGCTCCCATGTCGAGACGGCGTTCCGGTTGGATTGTCACCCGTGCTTTCTCCCCGACACCCAACGGATAGAGACGCAATTCCCCAAACGGCACGGTTTCCGTCAAATCACCGGTGATTGTAACACCCAAATCACTGGAGGAGGCAACCCCAACCGGTGCGATGCAAGTACCTAGATGGATGAGACAATCGCGCTCAAAGACCTGTGTTGCCGCGGCTTCGTTGACCTGAGCAAGCACACCGAGTTGGGGCATCATAAAAATACTATCGACAGCGAGGTGGGTCACCCCTTCCGGCTGGAAAGCGTCAATCATCATCAACATCGCTTGATTCCGGCGTGGTGCGTGGGAAAGTACGCCGCCACTTCCAACAATCAGGTCCAACGAGAGCATATCTACAAGTGTCCCACCGGTCTCAGATTGGGAGAATGCTTCGGAGATGGTGCGCTGCTGCTGCACCCCGCGCAGCTCGACCGCAAGCTGCTTGTGCTGGTCAAATGCCAATCGCAAGGCTTCACGCGCAATAGCACCCTCAATAATCAGTTCCTCCAATGTCTGCGGAATCGTCGTAGGTCTTATCATTTTGTTCTTGATCCGATTTCCGAGATCACTGACATCAATGTCAAAGGGCACCCAACGCAAAACGTTCTCCATCCCCGCCTCCGCGAGGACGTTGGAGATACTGTAACTCATCCCCAGATTCGCGCTCACCGTGCGGTTAAAAATCGCTTCACCCTCCTGATTTTTGAAAACAGAGAACACATCCGTCGTTGCACCCCCGATGTCCACACCAAGCACCTCAATGTTTTGTTGCGCGGCAATCGTTTGCATAATTGCGCCGACAGCACCGGGCGTTGGCATAATCGGTGCATCGGTCCAGGAGATCAGTTTTTTGTAGCCGGGGGCATGCGCCATAACATGCTCTAGAAACTGATCTTGGATCTTTAGACGGGTCGGCATCAGATTTTCGCGCTCTAACACGGGACGCAGGTTATCAACCACCTCTAACGCCATTTTATCGCCAAGTCGTTCACCGACGACCGCGCGTGCATCCTTGTTTCCGGCATAGATCACCGGCAATTGATAACTCACTCCCAAACGAGGCCTAGGATTTGCCGCCTCAATAATCTCCGCCAACTCCGCGACGTGGGAGGTGGTCCCGCCGTCAATGCCGCCCGACAGAAGTACCATATCTGGACGAAGGTGTCGGATACGCTCAATCTTCTCGTGAGGGAGTCGCTTGTCGTTAGAAGCAATTACATCCATAACAATCGCACCTGCGCCTAGCGCGGCACGTTCCGCGCTTTCGGCGGTCAGGTTCCGGACGACACCCGCAACCATCATCTGTAAACCGCCGCCCGCACTACTCGTCGAGATATAGAGATCTGTGCCTTCATTCCCCTGTTGCGGCTTGAGGATCTGCCCGTCCTTCAAGAGCCGGCGTCCAGCGAGCTCCTCGACCTCCGTAATCGCGTTGATCGCCCCTGCAGTGACATCCTCAACCGGTGCCTCAACCGTCGTCGGTGCCTCCCCACGAACCACCAGATGGTATTCGTCTCCGCGCTTCTCAATCAAAATAGCTTTCGTAGTGGTACTGCCACAATCCGTCGCAAGGATCGAGCGCATCTCCTGTGACTGGTCCGGCATCCTATTCTTTCTCCTTTCCGTCTAATTTCTCAATGAGTTGAGTCAGCAATTCAACGTTTGCATCCTTTTCGATTATCAAGGCAAATTTCTGGTATTCAGCGGTGTTAAAAATTGAACTCACAAATGGGTTAAGCGCAATAAGCATTTGACTGCCAATAAAATTGAGCGGTTTACAAGTTTCAAGGAATAAAATTGCGGGCACAGTCAGGCGACGTTTCACAATCTCCGTCGCAACTTTTGTCAGTAGTGCTTCCTGCTCATCTTGGGGGATTTCATCAAGGGTTAGTGGGGTGTATTCAATCATTTTGTCAATATATTGTCAAGATCCCAGTTGAATATGAGTGTAGCGGTACAACAGAATTTTCGGTTTTCAACCCTGAACAAGTGCCGAGAGTGCCTGATCTACCTCCGCATCGCCTCGCACAATCTGGTTGACAATCCCACAGATCCGCAGCCGAATGCCCAATTGGGCTGCCAAACCTGCCATAGCGTTGGACGATGCGACACCTTCGGCGACACTTCTGCGTTCGCGCAAAATATCCTCTAGCCTCTCTCCCTGTCCCAATGCGTAGCCCAAAGACATATTGCGTGAAGTGTGACTGTTACAAGTCAGGATTAGGTCGCCAAGACCACATAGCCCCATCGCTGTTTCAGGTTTGCCACCTTTGGCAACACACAGTTGGCTTATCTCTGCCACACCTTCAGCGATCAGTGCGGCTTTCGCGCTTTCTCCTAGCCCTTTTCCTTCCACGATACCGCAGGCGATGGCAATGACATTTTTCATGGTGCCACAGATCTGGGGACCCACCACATCGTCCGAGTGATGGACGCTAAATTTCGGATGCACTACCAAGCGCGCTAGTTCTTGCCCAAGTTCTGGATCGCCACATGCAAGCGTCACCGATGCAGGCAGCCCCTTTGCTACCTCGATCGCAAAGGTTGGCCCGCTGAGTATCGCCACCGGATTGGAGAAATGTTCCGCCACAACTTCGCTCATCAGCATTAAGCTGCCCTGTTCTATCCCTTTGCTGCAGATAACCATCGGGAGAGCACTGTCCAAACCATCCGAAGCCAGACCCTCACAGGTGCCCCGTACATATTGGGCGGGTGCTACCATCAACAGTGCCTCCTGTGCTAGCATTGCGGCTAAATCGTTGACTGCATGGATAGTGTCAGGCAGCTTGACTCCGGCGAGGAACATCTCGTTTACCCCCCGTCCGTTGATAGATGCTACAACCTCCGGCTCTCGTGCCCATAAGGTAACGTCGCAGCCAGCACGCGCCGCTGTAACCGCGAGTGCAGTTCCCCACGCGCCGGCACCGACAATTCCAACCCTTTTCATAGTTATCTTCACCTTCTTTGCGCCACCATCAATTGAAGAGGTCGAACATGGTTATCCCTGAAGGTTTACCTTAACTCTTGTAGCAGACGTTTCCAACTCAGACGTTCACGGTCAGGATCGACAATCGGCTTTAGTCGTTCGCACCACGCTTTGAGGGTATTATAAAATGCGGCATCCGTCTCAACACGTATGAGTAGATCCGTCAACGCCTGTGTATCTCCTACCGGAAAGTAGCCCGGATAATCCTCTCCCAAGAGACCGATCGAGCCAGATATCCGCGATGAAATGACAGGGACAGAACAGGTAATCGCTTCGGAAACGGCATTAGCCCCTCCCTCCATTTGCGACGTCAGCACAAGCAGCCGACTGCGAGCGAGGACGCGGAGTGCCTGCCAGCGTGGAAGCTCTCCTAACCAGCGGTAACGCGGATTAGTAGATGCTTCAGCGTCTGCCTCTGTTTTCATATCGTCGGTGAGTGCACCCCCGACATGTACCACCTGAATCCGGGATGATGGGGGCAGTTGTCGGGCTGCCATCGCAGTGCGAAATGGGTCCTTCACGGGACGCAGATGCCCCAACACACACAACTCGAAAACGTTCTTTTTTGGAGAAAACCGACCCGGTGGTGCCGTCACCGATTGATAAATCACCCACGCTTTGTCACGCAGATGTTCGGAGAGTTCCTCAATGCCTGCGGGTTGCAACAGAATGAAACGATCCGCCATCTCCAGAGATTCCTGGGCTGATGCGTCTGTATGGATATCGCCATAGAGGTCGGTCCCGGTTAGGGCAAGGATGAGGGGTAGTTCTGGGTATTCGTGATGGAACCGCGCAATAGCAGCGTGGCTACGACGTGCGTGGAGCGCGACCAGCAGATCACATCGTTCTCCCTGATATGCCTCCGCGATAATGACACGGTGCCCCAGTTCTCGTAAGATACGAGCCCACCGAAGAGCTGTCACACGGTTACCCTTCCGGGAGTATGTTGGGGCAGGAGTAATTAGGCAGATTTTCATAGTTTATACGAAAACAAGATGGTTTGGTTCGACAAAGGACTTCACATTCCCGACAATCTGCGCTTTTGTCACACCGCTGCTGCGTAAAGCCTCCAACAGTGACTCGCTTTGAGAGGCAGGTAGGGACATCAGGAGCCCACCGCTCGTCTGTGGATCCACGAAGATTTCCTCATGCCATGCGGGGAGCGATTTTTCAAAATGTGTGGATTCTTCAATCAACGCTCGATTGGCGGGGTTGACACCCGTCCGCATCCCTTTTTGATACATTTCCAATGCCTCGCGCATAATCGGCACATCGTCCGTACGAATTTCTAAAGTCACACCTGATCCTTCTGCCATTTCCAAGGCATGACCTCCTAATCCGAAACCGGTGATGTCCGTTACCGCATGGATGTCAAAATCAGCCATAACTGCTGCTGCCTGCTTGTTGAGTGTGGTGATAGTTTGTATACACTCTTCTAACGCCTGCTCTGACACCCAATTTTTCAGATTGGCGTTAAAAATCACGCCGCTGCCAATCGGTTTCGTCAAGATCAGCACATCCCCCGGTTTTGCACCGACGTTCCGCCAATATTTTTGCGGGTGCACAATTCCAGTGACCGACAGCCCAAACTTGGGTTCCTCATCATCGGTCGTATGCCCGCCCGCTAAGACTGCGCCGGCTTCGGTGATTTTACTCAACGCACCTTCGACAATCCCGTGTAGGATTTCTGGACCCAATTTGTCCGCCGGAAAACCTACCAAGTTCAGACAGGTCAGAGGTTTGCCGCCCATCGCATAAATATCGCTGATTGAATTGGCTGCAGCAATCTGACCAAACAGATACGGGTCATCCACCGGCGGTGTGATAAAGTCGGCGGTCGTAACCAGTGCCATCTCGTCGTTGAGGCGGTAGATGCCGGCGTCGTCGCTCGTTTCAAATCCAACGAGCAGATCCGGATCGTTTTTCTTCGGCAGTTTAGCGAGGAGTTCTCCCAGTCCAACTGGACTGACCTTCGCTGCTCACCCACACGTTTTTGCCAAACTTGTGAGAGTATGTTTTCGTGACAACTTATTTAGGTTCATCCTATCGCTCCCAACCTTTCAAACCTTCTATAAAGACACCAGAAACCGAGTTCTTGTCAAAGACTCGGTTTCTCTAATTCCGTATAACACGATTATATCATCGCGGATTCAAGTTCCCATAGCGGCTTTTGCTTGCGCCAACGCTTCGGATTCCGCATCAGCTCGGGTCGCGGCTGTAGATCGAGCAATAACGGCACCGGGGCTCACGTTGTCTACAGTACAGATATACGCATCACCAAGTTGGTAAGATCTAATCCGAATTGTCCATTTCCCAATAGATTCGGTTCGCATTTGATGATTTTTAGGGGTTTGCGCCATATTTTTCCTCCTTCAACAATTTTTCCAGTTTAGCCCCATACCCTTCTAGCGGTTTCAACAACCACCGACAGTTTATACCTCTGATCTTCTGCGGTTACGCGATTACCGACGACCGAAGTTGAAAAGCCACACTGCGGGCTCAACGCAAGCCGTTCTAGCGGCACAAATTGGCTGGCTTCCTTGATGCGCCCGGTGAGTGTTTCCGGCGTTTCCCGGCGCGGCGTTTTCGTCGTGACCAACCCCAAAACGACAATTTTGTCATCGGGAATGACCTTCAACGGCTCAAATGAACCGGAGCGTTCATCGTCGTATTCGAGCAGCAGACGCTGGGCACGGATGCCCTCGAAAATCGGCTTGGCAATCAGGTCGTAACCCCCTTCGACCAACCACCGGCTGCCCTGATTACCGCGTCAGAGATGAAAGCCAAAAGTCACCTCTGGAAAATCGCCAATCACAGCGTTGTCCATCTCAATACCTCGGTCAAGCCACTGATCGAGACTAGAACCTTGCTCTTCGTAGAAGGTTCTAGTCTTGGGATCAAGCAGCAACGGATAATGGGGGGCATCAAGTTGAATGTAGGTTGCGCCCAATCGGACCAACTCGGCAACCTCGTCCCGCAGAATGTCAACGACATCCGTAAGAAAACTATCGAGCGTGGGATACGCGGACAGAGAGTGTCCTGCCGACCAGAAATTTATCCACAGACTGGGACTGGGCAACGTAATCTTCGGCATGCGAGTCGTCCGCGCTCGTAGGTAGGTGAATTCCTCCACTGAGAGGTGACGCTTGCGGATGAGTTTGCTTACAACGCCCAAGTTCTTAGGACGTTCTAGACTCAAGTTCCCCGCAGCTCCATCGCCGCGCCAATCACCCCAAAGGAAGGCATTGAGGTCATATTCGCCAAAACCGGCGACCGCTTCCGTCATCTGGCTCTGGAAGGATAGCCGGCGCATTTCGCCATCGGTAACAACCCGCAAGCCCACCGTCTCCTGAAGTGCAACAGCTTTGTCCACCGCTTGATCTTCGATGGCTTTAAACGCCGCTTGCGTCATCTTGCCCGCAGCTACCTCGCCTCTTGCTTTGAGAAGTTTAGGTGGACGAAGCAAACTTCCAACTACGTCGGTATGTGTCGCGATCATGGGCATCCCTCGCAATAACGGTCGGGTTGATGCTGCACGATTCCCGATGCCAGCGCCGTTTTATGCGCCCTGGGCAAGTTTGACACCAATCTCATCCTGACTCAGCTTTTCCCGATGGGTTGGAAGGTCAATCCCGTACAGACGGGCAGCGTTTTCACCTAAGACCTTGCGTTTAGCTTCTAGCGTAAGGTCAACCCCATATTCTTCTTTGATATCGTCCGGCAACTCAAGTGCCATAAATTTCTCGATCAACCACTTGGGCGTCCAGATCGCATAGTCGCTGCCGAAAATCATCTTATCCTCGCCTAACCAAAACAGTAGGTTAGCAACTATCTCGGCGAAATATTTCGGACGTGAATGGATGAACGCCATCGCTACCGACATGCCAGCATAGACGTTCTTTTCCTGCGTGGCAATCCAGCAGAAATCGTCTAACCGTGGCAGCCCAATGTGCTCAACGATAAAGTTGAGATTGGGAAAGTCGGTTGCAGCATAATCCACATCGGCGACGTCAAAGGCATCACGATTGAGAGGGTAAACCGTGGGTCCCTTGTGAACGTGGACATTTTTAACCCCAAGTTCCCCGGCGAGCTCAAAATACTTGTAAGCCCACGGATCATTCAGCCGCCAGCCTTTCGAGCCGTTTCGCCATTCGGCGGTGTAGAGTTTGATCCCCTGAATCGGGTAATCCTCCACCATCTGCCGGAACGTATCCAGCCCTGCCTCCTCCGCTCTGGGGTCGAAGGAACCACAGAGAATAAAGCGGTCGGGGTACTTCGCTTTGATCACGTTATTCTGTTGGTGGGTGTTAAATCCATTTTTGTAAAACTCGTAAAGATATGTTGAGTTGAGGATGGCAATGTCGACGTATCCCTCCGAAAAGAGATCGTTGATTAGCGTCTCTTCACCGTATTTGCAATACTTTTCAAAGGGCCAGACATATTCCTCCGGACTGAGGGCGGTATGAAAATCATAGAAACATCGGATCCAGCCTTCGCCATACTCGTTGCGCCAGTTTTCCGGGTTGGCATCCCAAAAGTGCATATGTCCGTCAACAACAAAAATCTCGTCCCCATTTTCTCTATACATTGTAAGGCTCCTTATATACTTAACGGCATCTATGACTTACGAAACCTTTGAAAGGTTGGCTTAGTTTTTGCCTTTCCGTGCTGCCAACACAGCGGTACAGAATAATCCGTTGGCTTGCAGTGAGACGCGCACGGTGCGTGCACGTATAAGATACTTCTCTAACTGTTCGGCAGTTACCTCCCTACCGCGCAGATCGATTATCAAAGGCGCGGTGGGCGAACAATCAAGGTCCATTTCCGCTCGACGCTGGAAGTATTGACGAGCGACTTCAGCCGCTCCGATATTACCAATCTGACCGTTGTTACGTCGGATCTGACAAGATTCGTCCTCAAAATAGACATCACCAATGCATCGGGTAGCAATTTCCTCAAATGATAAACCCGCATTTTTCAAATTCTGCAACAGGCGTTCTTGACGTCTGATATACCCTTTGCGAAGAAAAAGATCGCTGAGTTGACACAGATTTTCAGATGCCTCATCCGGAAAAGCCTCCGAGAAGGATTTGCCAACGTTCACACCCGCCTCGATTGCCCCCGCAGCGAAATGATCTTTCAAACGAACCGTGACATCGTGGAGCTCTCCCACCGTCAGAAGTTCACGGCGGGTATCCTCAGCCATCATGTAGGAGAAGTTGGGTGCGCACCAGTAGGTTGGAAGGTGTAGTTCAATTGTCAGATGACCGTTTTCAACTTCAATTGACTTGACGAAGCCGAGTCCGAGGATGGACTCATCAAGTTCAGGATCAAGCACCTTCTCCAACCGCTTGAAGATGGCTTCT
>JAKZSX010000306.1:0-2517 GCA_047517405.1 Candidatus Poribacteria bacterium
CAACCTACGTGCTGTCAAACGTCAACACGCCCTAGCAACTTAGGTTTCTATAGTTGACCTAATATTTTGTATGTGCTACACTCTGCTGACAAACTCAAATTCGGAGGAGATGTTATGAAATGGTCGTTGAACACATATCAAACCTGTCAAGATTGGGAACTAGGCAAAATACTTGAGGTCGCTGAAAATACAGGGTATCATGCGGTCGAGTTGTTGATGGATTACAAGCAGAAGCATGGTTTCGAGTGGGACACACCCGAAGCGCAATGGGAACAACTCAAAGATGAGGTTGATGCCAGTGGGGTAGTGATCTCATCATTGACGAGCTGCCAGAATTTCCATTCACCGGACGCCGAGGATCGTGCCGAAAGTGTGCGCCGCGTCAAGCGCGTCATCAAGATGACAGATTTCATGGGTTGTGACCACGTCCGCGTTCTCGGTGACCGGTTCGACGATAACACCCGCGATGCCGTTGTCGGGCACGTCACCGATGCACTGAAGAAACTTGGTGAGTATGCCCAGCCGAAGGGCATCACGGTATCCATTGAACTGCACGGATCCTTCATAGATCCTGTCCCAGCGATGTCGGTCATTAAAGGCGTCAATCTGCCCAACGTCGGTTTCGTATTCAACTCACAGTTCTTCGGTTGTGAAGCAGGAAGTATTGAACCACTCTTTTCGCAGGTTGCATCGCACATTACCGCTGTGCATACTCACCGTGCCGAGGAGCCGGAGACTTTTGAGCTCTACCGTCAGATGTTTCAGTGGCTCCAACGAATTGGATTTGACGGCTATATCTCCAATGAATGCGCGTATCAGGGTCCAGATCCGGAAAAGGTGCTTGCGCTGTATGTCGGGCTATTTAGGGCGTTTACAGGGGAGTAATACTAGTATCACTTTGGTTCATGTAAAAAGAAGGTGCAAAGTATTAAAGCATCCGCGAATTAACGCGAATCCACGCAAATAAAAAGAAAGACTAAAGATGGGCAACCACAAGGGTTGCCCCTACAGCCGGTCCAAAACCCGAAATGTTCGGGCGGGGAGACCCCGCCCCTACGATCACAGTTGTACGATTTCTTTACATGAGCCTCCGCTTTTTTCTACCATCAGGAGTGCAGCCCATAGTCAGCCGCAAAGAAACGATAAAGATGTCCCTGATTGATATTGTCTCCACCAAGCAATTCTTCATAGATGATTACCTGATTGAAAGTCTGATCAATGGTCCTTTCTACGAGCAGGAGATGGGGGAAGAGAACCTCTTCGGAGCAATTGGTTTGGCGACCATCCCCTTAGATCAATTTGTCTCAATAGATATCGGCAAATATGTAGGAGAAGTGACCACCCGCGCATTTACCTTCTCCGGACGACAATTGTATCTCAACATCGCCGGACGCGAGGACGAGATAGATGTCCGGGTCGAGATTCTTGGTCCCGCAGGTCATCTTATCCCCGGTTTCACCCTTGAGGACGCAGATCCGATCACCACCCGCGGATTGGCACATGTGGTCTCGTGGAACGGTGCCTCGAATCTCAGCCATCTGCAAGGGAAAGCGGTGAAATTACGGATTTACCTCAAGCACGCCAAGCTGTACGGTTTTCAGTTCCGGTAAAAAACGGGTAATGTATTACCCTTACTACAAACCATAAATTACTCACTAGGAGGAAAAATGGCTTATATAAAAAACTGGCGCGACGTTCAACCTAACATCGCCCATCTAAGTGCAGTGCACTGGGGCGGTCTACGCTCCCTAGAGGAAGGGAGTGACGATGACCGTAACCGTCTGGACCGGTTGAGTGGCTTTGCCCGACACGCGCTCCAAGGACGTAAGACTTCCGATTATCACAAACATGAGAGTTTGGAACAGGTTTACTACATTCTCAGCGGAAAGGGAGAAGTGCTGTTTGAGGATAAGCGCTATCCCGTAGAAGATGGTGATGCGATTTACCTGCCATCCGGCCTCCATCACCAAATGTTCAATACCATGAATGAAGAATGGCTGGAGCATCACGTCATCAGTATGAGTGTGGCGGGCAACGGTGGTAAGTTTACTATTCGCAATTGGCACCAGACACCGGCGCAAGGGGACGGTGCCGGTGCGATACGATGGTATCAACTAGAGCCTGAAGACGATAGTGATAATGGTTGTCTGAGGGGGATGCGGTTCATCACTCGCGAGTCTGTTCAATTCGGTAACGAGACGATTGAACGGTGTCACACAGATATTGAGCAGGTCTACTACGTGATAAAAAATCGTGGTGTGCTCCAGAGTAATGGCGAGGAGCAGGAGATAACCGAAGGCGATATGATTCATATTCCCGCTGGCACGACCTACAAAATTTTGAATCCGCATCAGGAGTGGGTGAGCTCCCTGATCATGGCAGGTTGAGTGTAACGAAATCCCGATAAATCGGGGTTGATCGGCTGCGCGCTGTACTACTCCCGCTCCCATCGACTCGGGTTCATGCCGGGGGCTTCGTGGGGCATGTTGGGCGGTTTGTTGCCGCCTTCGTATATCC
>JAKZSX010000307.1:0-4588 GCA_047517405.1 Candidatus Poribacteria bacterium
ATAGGTTTCGCCTTCAAACGTAAACGTACCGCCACGGATGCGGTTTGGGAACGGAAACAGAATCGGATTGCCGTAAGCGGTCGGGCGTTCTTTCAATGTCGCGAGATCCGGCGGCGATTCTATCACGTCCATCCATCTATCACCATCAGCGACCTTGAAGGTGTAGCAATTATTTCCAAGCTCCGGCACAATTTCAGCAGCGGCGAGCCAATCCCATGGTTTGACATTCGGATTCTCATTAAAGGTTTTAATGTCTGTCGGCGGTGAACCCAAAGCGTTCGGTTTCTGGGCACTGAGGTGGTAAACTCGAAAACCGTCAACGGTTCTGTAACCTGCTGTATAGCTTAAATGCTCCATAGTGTCACCTGCATCTGCTTGTGTTGGAATCGCGAAGATGAGAAGGTAGAAGATAAGATCAAACGCTTTCCATTATTCAGGGCGCAACATCAACTTTAACCCCTCCCGCTTCTCAAAGAGATCGAATGCCTCCTGCCATTCGGAAATGGGCATTTCGTGGGTGACTAACGCCTTTGTAGAAACGATGCCGTATTCCATCAGCTTGAGCGCACGCTCCCATGCGGTTTTTTTCTGCGAGAAAAAGCCCGTCACCTGAAGTTCCTTAAAGGCAATCCGTTCAAAATCGATGTTGATTGGATTGCCGAACAAACCCATCTGTGTATACTTCCCACGCTTCCGGGCAAGTTCAAGCCCTAGCTGCGCCGCCGGTGCTGCCCCCGAGCATTCCAAGACAACATCGGCACCGTAGCCGTTGGTATGTGCCTTGACGATCGCCACCGTATCTTCCTTCTCAACATCGATCGTCAATGTTGCACCGAGTTCAGCCGCACGTCTGAGCCGATTGGTGTCAACGGATGTGCCGCACACAGCGACGATGCCCCCTTCCGCCTTTGCCAGTTGCAAACTGAGCAGTCCAATAGTCCCTGGTCCAGTGATCACGACAAAGTCACCGGCGGAGATCTGCGTCTGCTCGATCACGCCATGAACACAGCAAGCGAGCGGTTCTGTCAATGATCCGGAGATGAAGTCCACGTTTTCAGGAAGTTTGTGCAAGCCGTGTTCGGGGGTTGTGCAATACTTCGCAAACGCGCCGTTATGCCAGTAGCCGATAATCTCTCGATGATTACACAGGTTATAAAATCCTGAACGGCAATAGTCGCACTGTCCACAGATCGAAAAAGTGGGCTCAACGGTCACTCGATCTCCAACCTTGACGCGGCTAATTTCCGAACCGCACTCAATAACCGTGCCGCTAAATTCGTGACCGATGACAACCGGCGGACGCATCGGGAGGTTAATGTGATCATGATGGATGTGCAGATCAGATCCACAAATGCCCGCACTATGCACTTCAATAAGAACTTCGTCGGCGTTGGGCTCCCGAACATCAACATCACGGAGTTCGGTGAACCCGTCACCGCGCTGATATTTGACGACACCTTTCATCAGAAAACTCCTCCTATCCCTGCCTATAGATTACCGGACAATGTGTGGGTGTATCAATGAATGCTGTTAATCCTTGTCGGAGATTGTCAACCGGTCTGGACCTTTCAGTGCGCAAATGGACTGCAAAACTCCGCCGTGGTTCCCCTGATAGATTTGGACCGCTGCCATGATAGGTGAGGTTGTCATGGAAGCTAATCCCGCCGGGCGACAGGATAGCGGGTACCTCCCCCCAGTTTTCATCGTCAGGCACATCAATCTCTTCGCGCTGTGCTTCGTGGTCTTGTCCATAAAAGTCGCTCTGACCGAGTAACCCCCACTTGTGCGAGCCACGAACAAATTTCATGGGACCAGCTGCCGGGGTGACATCGCTGAGCGCAACCCATGCCGTGAAGAGCTCGCTGCCTGCCTCCCATACTTGCCAATAGTGACGGTCCTGATGCCAGCCAATGTTCGTGGGTACAATCCCGTCCGGGTCAACGGGAGGCTTATAGAGGAGTTGTACCCACCACACCTGTACCATCTGGGCACCTGTAATCTCAGCTGCCAGTTTTCCTATTGATGGCTGGCTGACCAATTCCATTATCGCACGGCTAGCAATCTGAGACATCTCTATCTTGCATAACTTCTTTGGATCGTCTCCGGGATTCCAAGCCGACGGACGCGGTGGTGTGCCCGTTTCGTATTGCCCAGCTCGCACCGCATCCATGCCTTCAATGGCGCGTTGAATTACTGCTTTATCAATAGTCGGCTCCGGGAAAAGGTAAAATCCGTCTGCCTCATATTTCGTGCGTGACTGAGAGGATTTTCGCGTTTGCATCAATATCTCCTTCCAATTCACGACAAGCTAATTGACTTGAACGACTCAATTTGAGCGGTAATAGCACGCTCCGTTGGTAGGCGTTCAGCGCTTGACGCACCATAGAACCCATCAACCCCATTCGTGTTGTCAAGGATATATTGGGCATCTTCCGGCTCCGCGATGGGACCGCCGTGACAAATGACCAAGATTTCAGGGTTGACCGATTTTGCTGCATCGTGGATGGCTTGTACCCGTTTGGCGGATTCTTCAAGCGTCAACGCCGTCTTTGCGCCAATACTTCCCTTCGTCGTCAGTCCCATGTGAGCAACGAGGATGTCTGCGCCGGCATCCGCCATCTGTTCCGCCTCCGACTCGTTGAAGGCGTAGGGCGTTGTCAACATGCCGAGATTATGGGCGGTGCGGATCATCTCTACCTCTGGCCCATACCCCATCCCCGTCTCTTCCAGATTTTGTCGAAATGTGCTATCAATTAAGCCTACAGTCGGGAAATTCTGTACCCCAGAAAAGCCGATTGCGTCGATCTGTTTCAAGAATACATCCATCAAACGAAACGGATCCGTCCCACAAACGCCTGCGAGTACAGGCACATTTTGAACAACCGGCAATACTTCGCTCGCCATTTCAACGACGATTTGATTTGCATCACCGTAGGGCATCATCCCCGCAAGCGACCCTCGACCTGCCATGCGGAAGCGTCCTGAGTTATAAATCACGATGAGGTCTACACCGCCAGCTTCCTCACACTTTGCGGAGATACCGGTTCCTGCTCCTGCACCGATAATCGGCTTACCTGCTTCAACGTTTGCCCGCAATCGGCTTAAAATATCCTCACGTTTGAATTTCACTTTGGACCTCCAAATCCATTTGGGATAAGCACACATCAATCACATAGCGATTTATTGCGGAACCCCTTAAATTACATCCTACACAGGTTTAACATTTCCACACGGATGGATACACTACACCGGAAAAACTAATTTCTGATCAAAGAAGACCTGACTGACGGAACGTCGCTGGTGAATCCTCAGAATCGCTTCAGCGAGGAGTGGAGCAATAGACATGACCTGGATTTTGTTGCCAATCCGTTTCTCAGCAGGGACAGGAATTGTGTTGGTGACAACGACTTCCTGAATCGAAGGACGGTTCAGACGTTCTAGTGCGGGACCAACAAGCACCGGATGCGTGATGCTAAGATACGCTGGCTTGGCACCTGCTTCGACAATGGCATCCGCCTGCTGATAAATGCTTCCACTCGTTACGAGGTCGTCAATAATAATTGGGGTTTTGTCCACAACGTCGCCGATGATTTCGGTGATGACCTTCACCTCTCTCCCACCCGTTCCGCTTCGTCGTTTGTGCATGACTGCCAGCGGCATGCCGAGCATATCGACATACTTCTCCGCTAGTTTTGCCCGACCGGCATCGGGAGACACGATTACGCCATCTTCAATCTGCTTCTCGTTAAAATAATCCACCAGTGTCGGCAGCGCTGTCAAATGGTCGGTGGGGATATCGAAGAAACCTTGAATCTGCGCGGCGTGCAGATCAACGGCGACAACCCGACTCGCGCCTGCGGTTGTTAGCAGGTTTGCTACCAATTTCGCACTAATCGGCTCTCGGCCTGTCGATTTGTGGTCCTGTCGTGCATAGCCGAAATAGGGGATGACAGCCGTGATTTGGTGTGCAGATGCCCGTTTCATCGCGTCAATCATGATCAACAATTCCATCAGATTATCATTTGTCGGTGGGGATGTTGGCTGCACAATGTAGATATCAGCTCCCCGGATACTCTCTTCAACTTGGGCGTGGGTTTCACCTCCGGGAAACGTGCTGACTGAAATTTTCCCCAATTCAACCCCTAAAACCGCAGCAATCTCTTTTGCCAGTTCGGGGTTGGCACGCCCGGCAAAAAGCCGAAAATTGTCTCGGACTTCCCCGTTAGTTATTGTGGACATAGCTAAGACCTCCATAAAACCTAATGCGTAATGCGTGAAGGGTCCGCTAGATAAATCACTACGCGATTTACCCAACAAACTCCAAAACATAAGGTAAATTGCTGATTTCCCATCACCAGCGATCCGTAATCTCCGGCGGGAAAGCACCGGATTCAATCTCAGCAATCAAATCTTGAAGTGCGCTCCTTGCTTGATCTGCCAAATCGGTCTGTATCCAATCGTGTGCTATAGCTGACTCAAATTCATCTTCATCTTCAACCTGATAGCTGCCATCCGGTGAAACCCACAAATCAAGAAATAAATCAGTTATTTCAAAATGGGTGTGCGTCCGTTTCATCGGTAAGATAAT
>JAKZSX010000308.1:0-5414 GCA_047517405.1 Candidatus Poribacteria bacterium
CCTGGGGTCAAACAGGTGCTCAAAGGGCAGCAGCAGGGTTACCATGACTGCGGGCAGGGTAGGCATACTCGACCTCTTGTGGTGATTTGGTCGAGCTTACCCGGTTCTTATAATTTATCTAGCTTTTGTACAAAGTCGAGATCTTCGGGAAACCGTGAAATAATCACAACGCCCTTTTCGCCGGCGGCAGACACTTTAAGCGCAACATCAATGTTGACGTCAATTACAGGGGTTTCCGAGACCATTTTCCAGAAAGATGGACGGTAGCGCAGGAGGCGGGATGATCATAGGCGGCATTTATGGAGGGGCCGCTCACGGACCTGAACGGGGAGTGTTCGGATTGACGCGTGAGACGAACGGTTGTTGCGCCAACTGACACCCCGCTGCGGGTTTCTCGATGGATTGAAAGTCCTGGTTGTTTGATATAAGGTACCGTTGAGCCGCGGTACTCCGAGGTCGGGCGGGCAACCTCCACGATTACGCATTGGGAATCAAATGCGGCCGCGAGACGACCGAGAGGTTGTGTCGTCAAAATGTGACACCAGCTGTCGTTTCGACAAGCTTTGACCCCTCGATAGCTGTTTGTTTCGCTAACCGGTTCAATCTTGCCGTCTGGTGAAGATTCGTTATGGTTGTGAACATATTGCACGTCTCGGATCTCCACAGAGATCTGACCAGCCCGATCGGTAACCAGGCCCTTCTCGATTCATTGGAAAGGGATTGGGAACAGTACGCCCTCCCTGACAATCTTGGAATCCAGTGCTTGGACCTGATAATGGTCAGCGGGGACATCGTGCAGGGAGTGCAGCACGGCACCACGGACGCGATATCCGTGCTACGACAACAGTATGGAGAAGCACTGGATTTCCTAACAGGCTTGGCAGATAGGTTCGTAAAAGGAAATAAGGAAGCGGTGGTGGTGGTTCCGGGGAATCATGACGTAAGCGATCATCATGTTCGGGAAAGCTTGGAACAAGTCTGCATTCCAGATAAAGGGGCAAAAGAACTCGTTAGGCAGTTGTTCGGTGGACAATCTAATTTGAGGTGGTCTTGGGATGATCTCGCTTTGTATAAGATAGTACACTCACATATGTACGCGGAACGATTTCAAACATTCGCATCTTTCTACGAAGATTTTTACGATGGGAAACGAACCTACTCGACGGATGAAAGCAAGCAATTCGACATTTTCGATTACCAGGATCTAGGAATCACGATCGCAGGGTTCTCCAGTTGCAGTCACAATGATCTGTTGAATAGGGCGGGAGCAATCCATCCGGACTCTATTGCGGGCGCAAGCAACGAACTACGCAAACCAAACTATCAAGGTCGGTTGCGGATAGCTATGTGGCATCATCATATCGAAGGCCCGCCCTCAAAAGTGGACTATATGGATCCGGATATCGTCCAAAATTTGGCATATAGAGATTTCAGCATTGGGCTGCACGGACATCAGCACAAGCCTCAGTACTTGGATTTCCGATTCCGATACGGTTCCAATCAGAAGATCACCCTCATTAGCGCTGGGACGCTGTGCGGCGGTGCCGCGTCTGGTTTCAAGCGTTCCTATAACCTGATTCAACTCGACCTAGAACAACTTAGTGGCAGATTGCATGTCCGCGAGATGCAAAACGACAATCTTCAATTGCCGATATGGGGGCAGCATTCGTCCTTATCGCATCAAGATGGGACCCTGCACTTCAAATTCTGTCCACCGCCGTTAGTCCGAAGTGAGCCCCACAAAATCACCGCGGTTCTTTCGGAGGCAGAACGGTTCCATAGTATAGGCGAATTCCGCCAAGCAGCGGAAATCCTGTTGCCTCTGAAGGAGATCGAGGAACTAGTCCGACCGATTTTACTTGATTGTTTGCGTGAGTTACGCGACTCGGCAGGTATCATCGTTTCGTTCAACCCACCTCAAGGGAGTGCGGAAGAAATAGCGGTAATGGATGCATTATGGATCGAAAACGAGCGGGAACGATTGGCCGCGCTGTTGGCGTCCCCCTCAATAGCGAACACCAACGATCTCGCGGTGGCAGAGTTGAGGGACCGATTCCTACGGAGGCTTGAGAGATGAGCACGACTGGGGCAACGCGTTTGGCGTTCAACGTGGATACATCGCGAGTTCTACAAATTTTGACGTCGGAAATTTACGACTCGCCTAAGGCATTTCTGAGAGAAAACGTTCAAAACGCATACGACGCTATTCTGATGCGTTGTGAATACGAGGGTCTTCGGATTGAGGACCGGTGCATAGAAATCACGGTCGAATCGTCTCGGATTACCGTTCACGACGACGGTATTGGCATGGATCGGAACGTTCTGGCGGAGAACTTTTGGAAAGCGGGGTCCAGTGGGAAAAAAACAGGGCTTGCGCAGCGTTCAGGCGTAATCGGCACATTTGGGATAGGTGCCATGGCAAATTTTGGGGTTTGCTCATCGCTCCGCGTTGAAACCCGCCACGTGGAATCCGCAGCAACGTTGGTCACGACCGCGCGAAGGGACGACTTAGCGATTGCTGAGGAATGCATCGATTTGTTGGAAGTCGTGGATGAACGCGAACCCGGGACCCTCATAGTGGCAGAGTTGGACGACCGGAATCACATGAGTGAATCTATGGCGTGTGATTATCTCAAACAATACGTGAGGTTCCTTCCCGTTCCAGTGTTGGTGAATGGGCAGCTCATCAGCCAAGAATCCTACGCGGATTTCGCGATCACCAACGGGGCTGGGTTTCAGCAGATTTATCACCAGGAGATATTTAACAGCACCTACCGGGGTGTGCTCGATGTTGAAATAAATCAACAAAGCCGGGTGATGAGCCGTTTGACTGACATTAAGTTGAACGGCAACGGTCTATCTGGCGAGGTGTGCTTAGTGCAAGACGGTGGGCCAACCTACGCATATAGGAACTATTTCGGCTTGGCCCCGGTACCTGTATCCGGCCATTACAGTTTCGGAGGATACGTAAATCTTGATATCCTCCATCCTACGGCGGGGCGTGAAGCTCTCAGCAGGGAAAGCATCCAACACGTCGCAGGTCTTGTCCAATTCATCGAAGCGGGATGCAGCTTGGCGTTAGCTGAACATCCAGCTGCCGACAACAATCAGCAGTTCCAACGACATATCCTTTCCAATCGCTTGATTGAAAAGGCCAAGAAGGTCCGCATCATGGTGCGCCCTGTCGAAGCGATGATCGCGTTAGAGGATGTTCAGGATTTTGAACCGGACAAAACGCAACATTTCTACACCGGCACGGATAACACGATCCTGACGCGGTTTGCAACCGACCAATCCAATCTTTTCCATGTCAGCCCTAACAATCCTCGTAGAGATCTACAAACTCAATACTTGCGGCAGTTTACACAGCTTGAAAATGTGCCTGACCGTACCACAGTCGACCGGATTCCTGCTACAGGCCTTACAATCGAAGAGGCCATGTTCCTGGCGAAATTGCGTGGCATCCTCTTGGATGATTACTTAATGGCCGAGGTAGATGTGTACTTGGCCGACATAAGTCACGGTGTGGAGTTTTACACTCATGCGAACGAGCGTTTGTTGGAAATCGCTATCGGGCGGAATGTATCTGTTGTCCGGACGGTAATCGAATGTTACAAGACTGCGAAAGACGTTTTTGTCGGTTTCATGAAAGATTTTGTGCGTGAGCACCTATATCCGCAAATCAGGGCTTATGTCCCTTCATCCACGCAGCAGGGACGCGACGCTTTATATCAGCGGTTAAAGGCCAATAAAGAGCTTTTCCGTCTCCAACAAAGCGATTACGGAGAAATGGAAGATGTGCTTGCCGAATATATCTCGGGCAATGTAGACCTTGCCAAGGTTTTGACGACTGCCACAACGCGCATGGCAAGTCAATTGCAACGCGTTAGCGGCGAACAAGTGGGTAGCGTGGAAAGCGAGATGCCCGACATCATCGGATCTGTAGTGGCTGCGGTGCCTACAGACGAATCTCAGGCGAGACCTCCAATCATCAGGCCAGAAACGGTCAGCGAAATGAAGGTTCTCACTGTGAGTACAGCGGATCCAATGCTCAACAATGTCCGCATGTTTTTGGCACTGTCAGATCGTGTGTTCAACGCTGAAGGCGAATTTCTTCGTTGGCCGCACACTACAAAACTGATTTGGGGATCGCATCGGATCGTTTACATATTTGGAAATGAAACGGACGACGTAAGTCTTTATTATGACATCGAATTGAAGGACCCTCTAGATTTTGAGACCACCGGTGGCTCGATGGTTCCTACCACGACGCTGATCACTGGTAATCGGATCTACGTGCCGGTACCGGCAGACCTGGAGCCCGCTTTCAAGGTCACAGAAGAAACCAAAGATTATTATGTGCGTTTCGATACTCTCCCATGAATTCTGTGGTGATGCACAGGAAGGCTCTCAAGCGTATCAGCGGTATTTGGGACCCCAAACCGCGCGACTAACAAAGCATTAGCCGGAATAGCACCGGTTTGAAGGTGGTTTGGGTCGTAGGCAAAAGCTGCGCGATAAGTCCAATTATCGCGCGGCGAACGGACGTGCGTCAACGCGCAGTTTCAACCCTATTTACACATAATTCGGACGCGGGAGAAACGTGCCTCTCCATGTCCTGAGCCGGAGGAAACCGGCATCGATACAACGCCGGTTTTCCGGTAGGTCACAATCGCCGGGCGTATTCCACCGTCCCAGAGACAGTGGTCCGAAGATCAGCGGTGATACTATTCCCACCGCGAACGGCTGTCATGATCATCTCCTCCGGCGGAACGGCTGGCAATGAGTACGTCAAACATCCACACTGTGCGGCAACCCGCCACCACTTGCTGGAATGGTAACTGTTCACGTTTGAGGGGACGGAAACGGTTTGCAGTGGAAATACCGTGCTCGGTTGCCCCTCCACAATAGGCCGAATAGTCGGCAGATCCCCGCAAGTCTGAACAGTTACCTGGAATGCCCACCATCCAGGCATAGCCTCGGACTCCGCATCCACAACTGAATCGGAGCCGGATCACAAACATACCGGGCGAGATGCCAATGCACGAGCCGGCCGGGGCCATCACGCGAGATACCAGCCCGCCCACTGGTTTGGAGACAAACATGCAAAGAGCGAAGACCGCGGTCATTTACCATGCGTCATGCCCCGACGGGTTCGGCGCTGCCTGGGCTGCCCACCGTGTCTTGGGAGAAAGCGCCCGGTACCTGCCCATGAATCACGGCGACCCAATCCCCCAGATGGATGACGACGCCAGGGTTTACATCCTGGACTTCTCCTTTGACCGGGAACGGATGGGCACACTGCAGCGTAAGCATGGGCAGGACAACGTGATCCTGCTGGACCACCACATCACCGCAGCGCAGGAACTGGCCGAACTGCCCAACTGCCATATTGACCTCTCCAAATCGGGCGC
>JAKZSX010000309.1:0-16535 GCA_047517405.1 Candidatus Poribacteria bacterium
TTCATGCAGGATGATGGCACAGAGATTCCCGCCTTTCCCCCTGACCCGGAGGTGTACAAATCATTCGGGGTGAGCCCACCACCGGAAGCCCCGCGCGATTTGGAGAAAGAGAAGCAACTACACGCGATGTTAGACGATGCCGCCTCACGCGACTGGCATATCATGACCTTTAGTGTTCCCGGCGGCGGTGGAGCACGACCGTTGGCGGAAGACCCCTATGGTGCGGTGGGATTTGCTGCTAGCGTTCAGGACACGATGAACGCCTACCCTCAAGCACACGGTGTTATTATAGACGGTCCCGGGGAACAACATTACGAATTAGCCTTCCATCACGGCGGGGAGTTGCTCGAGATTCGCGAGCATGAGCGGCATCGTTTCGAGGCTTTAGGAAAGGATATCCCCCGCTTGGAGCGGGGCATCGCCCACCTACGGGAGCGGCTTCACAACCTGACGCCGTCTCTGGTAAGGTATCATGCACCGGGTGGGATGCTAGCAGCGTTGACATTGTTTGACATCAACGAGGATGTACTCTACTGGCTGCGGACTCGCCAAGAAACCGCGTTGGGTTACATGCACGCTGTACGCGCCCAACTCAATCAGTTGAACCGTAAGGTGGAATTGGGCGGCATCCCACGCACGGCGACCTTTTCTTCACTCACCGGACAGAACTATCAACAGATGGCATCGCTTTTCGATTACATCTTCCCCAAGCACTATTTCTGGCATCGAGGTTTCGATGGAATGTACGGAACGATCGCACGTTGGGTACAGAAACTTTCTGAGTGGAACCCCACGTTGACGGAAGAAGATTGCTTTGCGGTGGTAACGTCGCTGTTCGGGATTGAACTACCGGGGGTTCACTCGTTGATGGATATGGAGTTGGGGTTCCCGGAGGCGTTTTTCTCAGAGGTTGTGTGGGGTGAAACCCGACGGGCACTGGAGGCTATTGGGGACGATGATAAAGTAGTCGCTTGGGTGTCTACTGGACGCAGCCCGCACGCCGGCGATGCGATGACCGCAAGAGACCTTCACAATATCCTGACAACTTCTGAACGTGCAGGATTGAAGCGATTTCTCTTTCATCCGGATCCAGATCTCGGTGCGGCGGAATGGCGGGTGCTTTCCGGGCTGTGTGGGAATCTGTGGCGGGAAGACTCCAGTGGGTATTGGCCCTCTGACACCCAGAAGCCAGATAAGTTCAGCGGCGGCAGAAAGCCGCCCCGTTCAGAGTGAGTACTCCCTATCTTTATTTTGCTTGTTCTTTTGGGTCGAAGGAGTTGTATTTTGGGAACGAAAAAGTACAGAGTTGCGGTCGTTGGTGGGGCGGGAACTTGGGGCAGCAGGTATTTACACGCCTACGCTAACCATCCAGCCTGTGAAATTGTTGCACTGGTTGACCGTGCCAAAGACCGCCGACGTACCTTCGCTGACCGATACGGGATTGAAACCGTCTTTGATACACTAGATGAGCTATTAGCCAGAGAAGTCCCTGACATCGTTTCGGCAATTCTTCCGACATCGCACAACCCCGATGCCGTAATCGCCTGCGCTGAGGCTGGCGTTAAGGTGGTCTCATGCGAAAAACCGATAGCTGTTGAGCTGTCTCAGGCAGATGCAATGGTGCGTATTTGCCACGAACGTGGCACTGTTTTTGGCTGTGGGAGCGTCTATACGGGAATTCCATATCTGCTAGAGACAATTGATTGGATCGGTGCCGGTAACATCGGAAAGCTCACCGCTGCTGCTATTCCGAGTGGATTGCCACGGGAAGTGTCGGGTGGGGGCTGCGTTCAGCTGACGCTGCTGCGAACCCTCACCGGTATGGAGGTAGAATGGGTCGAAGGTTGGACGTTACCGCCTGAATCCGGCTGGATGCCGCCCGTCGAAGTTTCGTCGTCGGAGATCGATTGTCCCGCTTATGGGCGTCTGGGGTTGTCTGGCAGTATTGTTTGTGAGATTCCTATGCCACCGACCGAACGGGGTGGTTCCTGCCCGATCGCGGTTACGGGGGAGAATGGCCAGGTATGGATGACCGCTTCGGGCCCCGTGTTTATCCAAGGGAGTGGTGCAGCTTCTGCCCCGGTCTATCCGGCGTTTCTTGATACACCTTCACCTGACGACTTCTTTACACGGCGCATTGAGTGGCTGATGGAGGCGTTTGATACGGAGCAGGATGTTCTGGAAAGTGGTCACGGCTACCGTCAAGCGTTGGAAGTTGCGATTGCGCTAAAGCAATCTGCCCAGTGTGGGCATCGACGCACTTCTGTGCCGTTGAAGGATCGCTCATTGCGGATAGTCCCGCATCCCTACCGACTATTGGGGGGTGATGTAGCTGGTTGGGAGAGCATCGGCTATAGGGGCCCGCCGAACGCTGAATAGATTGAGCCCTATGATACTATATATCTGTTGCCCCGTTGGGGTTATGTTGGTTCATTAGTTGATCAGGCGATTGGTTCATTGAACTGATGGATACTTGTCTGAATCAGGATACTCAGGATTCAAGGATTTACAGGATAGAGACCGTGAGGGCCCGTATCGCTTCGATGGAAGGAAAGGTCAATCACTTGACGGGCAGGGAGCCCCGCCCCTACAGGTAAGCCAATCGATTTTCAACTATCAACTAAGATTAATTATAATTGATATTTTTGAAGGAGATACAAACAATGGAAGCATTTAAGGAACATGTTGGACTTGCAGCACCGTTGAATCGGTTGAATGTAGACACAGATCAGATTATTCCCAAACAGTTTCTCAAACGGATTGAGCGCACCGGCTTTGGAGAGTTCCTGTTTTACGATTGGCGTTTTCTGGACAATGGGGACCCCAACCCGGATTTTGTCCTGAATGATCCCCGTTACCAAGAGGCAAGTATTCTGGTTGCCGGGGCAAACTTTGGCTGCGGCAGTTCGCGGGAACATGCGCCGTGGGCACTGCAACAGTATGGGTTCAAGGCGGTTATAGCACCTTCATTTGCGGATATCTTTCGTAACAACTGCTACAAAAATGGTATCCTACCCATCGCCCTGCCGGACGATGTGACCGCGGATCTGATAAAGCAGACTGAAGAACAGGAAGGGTACAGGTTGATGATTGATTTGGAAGCGCAGCAGGTGGTTCAGCCTGATGGCACCTCGCACCCCTTCGAGATAGGCGACTTTGAGAAGCACTGTTTGTTGAATGGTCTGGATGAAATCGGTTGGACATTGCAGTTTGATGAGAAAATTTCAGCGTATGAAGGGCGAATAGGAGCTTAGTGCAACTAGACTGATGAGATAGTCAAAGCTGGCACCGTGTCAATCTCCGGTTGGAATATGGGAGGAGAGCACTATGACTGAAAAACAGGTCACACTGCCTATAACAGGGATGCACTGTACGAACTGTTCAGACACCATCGCACGCGACTTGAGCAAGCTGAACGGTGTGGCAGCAGCAGAGGTCAACTACGCCACCGAGAAAGCGATGATCACTTTCAACCCGTCTTTACTGGATGAGGGTGTCATCATTGAGAAAATTAAAGATATTGGTTACGGGGTAGCGATAGGCGAGATTGAATTGCCTATCACAGGGATGAGCTGTGTCAACTGTGCGGCAACCGTCGAAAAGGCTCTTAACAAGATGCAGCCGGGGGTCGTATCTGCGACCGTAAATTTCGCCACGGAGAAGGCACATATAGCGTACATCCCCGGTCAGGTGGCTCGTACCGGTCTTATTGCCGCGATTGAAGGAGCAGGTTACGGCGTTATCGAAACGGAGTCTGACCAACTCGTGGACGCTGAGCAGGCTGCCCGCGAAACTGAGATTCACGATCAGACGCGCAAGTTTTGGATTGGCGTTGCTTTCTCTTTCCCGCTCTTCCTTTTCAGCATGGCTCGTGACTTTTCGCTGCTGGGGACTTGGTCTGATGCGCTTTGGGGCAATTGGTTGATGTTCGCTCTTGCCACACCGGTGCAATTTTACGTCGGTTGGGACTATTACACGGGCGGCTTCAAAGCGATACGCAACGGTGCCGCTAACATGGACGTGTTGGTTGCGATGGGTTCATCCGCTGCCTTCTTTTACAGCTTACCTGTCACCATTGCGTTGACATTGGGTAGCACTGCTCTAGGCAGCCACGTCTATTTTGAAACCTCGGCGGTCATCATTACCCTTATCAAACTAGGTAAATTGTTGGAGGTCCGTGCGAAAGATCAGACCGGTGCCGCGATCAAAAAGTTGATGGGCCTGCAAGCGAAAACAGCGCGTGTGGTGCGTAACGGCGAAGAAATTGATATTCCCATTGAGCAGGTGGTCGTCGATGACGTGGTAATAGTGCGACCGGGAGAAAGGATTCCTGTTGACGGGGTTATTATTGAGGGGTATTCCACCGTTGATGAAAGTATGCTCACTGGGGAAAGTGTACCGGTGGATAAGGGAGAGGGTGACCCGGTGATTGGTGCGACTATCAATAAACAGGGAAGGCTCAAGTTTGAAGCGCACAAAGTCGGTGCAGAGACCGCACTCGCACAGATTATCCGGCTTGTCCAAGAAGCGCAAGGGAGCAAAGCACCAATTCAGCACCTCGCCGATCGGGTCGCGAGCATTTTTGTGCCCGCTGTCATTGCGATTGCAACTTTCACCCTACTGGTCTGGTGGTTTGTTGTGGACGCTGGTTTTACGCCGTCGATGATCCGGATGGTAGCGGTATTGGTTATCGCTTGTCCTTGCACACTTGGGCTCGCCACGCCGACCGCCATTATGGTCGGTACAAGCAAGGGGGCGGAACAGGGCATCCTTTTCAAAGATAGCAGGGCACTTGAACTCGCTCATTCGCTCAAGGTAGTTATCCTAGATAAGACCGGCACGATTACGGCGGGTGAGCCATCGGTGACGGATGTGGTGGCTGCGGAGGGTGACACCCCAAACATTATTACCGAGGCATTAGGGAATGGAAGCACGGTCTTAAAATCTCGGTCAAGGACTGAAGAACAGGCAGAAGATAAGCAGCAGAAAGAAGCTGCAATCCTATGGCTGGCTGCCTCAGCAGAACGGGGAAGCGAACACCCGATTGGTGAAGCTATCGTGCGAGCGGCACAGGTGTACGGACTGTCGCCGGTAGAACCTTCCCGGTTTGAGGCCTTGGCTGGCCATGGTGTTATCGCTCATGTTGAAGGGCATCAAGTCGCTTTGGGCAATCTCAAAATGATGAACGAGCGGAATGTTGATCCCAACGGCTTGGAGATCGAAGATGAAAAGTTACAGGCACACCCCAAGACTGTAATCTGGGTCGCCCTTGACGGCAAAGCCGTAGGGCTAATTGCTGTGGCGGATACCATCAAACCCGGTTCCAAGGAAGCGATTGATCAGATGCACCGTCTGGGTTTAGAGGTGGTGATGCTTACCGGGGATAATCGAGCCACGGCGGAAAGTATTGGCAACACTCTCGGAGTTGACCGGATCCTCGCTGAAATCCTGCCGGAGGATAAAGCGGCAGAGGTGAAGACAATACAACTGGAAATGACGCAGAAATCCCAAGCTATCGGCTGTGTGGCGATGGTCGGTGACGGCATTAACGACGCACCAGCGTTAGTCCAAGCGGATGTGGGCATCGCCATTGGCACAGGCACTGATGTGGCAATGGAAGCGGCTGATGTTACCCTGATGCGCGGCGATCTCCGATCTGTACCACAAGCAATTGCCCTTAGCAAATCAACGATGCGCGTCATCAGGCAAAATCTGTTCTGGGCTTTTTTCTATAATATCCTCCTCATCCCGGTGGCAGCGGGCGTGCTACACCCGTTCACCTTTCTACCGATGGTGTTACGTGCCCTACACCCGGTTTTGGCTGCCTTTGCCATGGCTTTTAGTAGCGTGACCGTCGTTGCCAACAGTTTGCGTATGAGACGGTAATTGATTTAGGACCGTAAACGCTTGATTCCACAAGGAAGCAGCCATGAAGACTCATGATTCACTTAAAGGCATTGTTTTCTCTGTGATGTTCCTGATCTCCGTCGTTTCGGTTTTAGCTGAGCGTCCGATCGGTCATCGTCCGGTGATGACAGATCAGACGCTCGACTATTTCGATCAAATTACGGTCTTTTCTAATGGCAGAATTACCCGCTTTGTCGAGATGCCGATAACGGTTTACATTACACCGGCGTTACAGACAACGGGATACCTTCCCGCGCTACGGTATGCGATGCAGCAGTGGGAAGCGGCCTCCGATGGAAAGGTTCAGTTTCAAGAGTTACAAACGAGCGGGGCCGCTGATATTCGGGTCCGCTGGGGATATAGCGGCGTGGCGAATATGGATATGACCTAT
Source organism: Candidatus Poribacteria bacterium (assembly GCA_047517405.1). Classification (GTDB taxonomy): domain Bacteria; phylum Poribacteria; class WGA-4E; order WGA-4E; family PCPOR2b; genus PCPOR2b. The sequence continues at coordinate 6,299 of JAKZSX010000309.1, forward strand.
GGAAAGGCAGAACTCACACGCCACTATGGCGGGGATTTCTCCGTCGAAATTATTCTCTCACTGCCTAAGCCCTCCATGACGGACAAACTGTCACAGGAAGAGATTCGGACGGTTTGCCTGCATGAATTTGGACACGCCCTCGGACTGTGGGGACATAGTCCTGACCCGCTGGACGTGAGTTTTTGGGCATCAATCGCGCAACGTCCAACCGCTCGAGATCGAGCAACATTGTTGAAAGTCTATACCACGCTGCAAGATACACCTCAACACGGCCTTGCCATTAACGTCTTGAAAAAGCAGATCGAAACCAATCCGACACATGCACGAACGCATTACCTGCTGGGAACGATCTACGCCGACAAGGGAGATACCGAGCTGGCTGTTGCTAGCTTCAAAACCTGTCTTGAAATCAACCCGGACTTTCACTCGGCACGGGAAACCCTCCTACAAGTGTACCAGAAGCTTGGTCTCTCTCAACCAGCTGTTGACCTGCTTGAGGAAACACTCAAGCAGATGCCTTCCTCCAATGATTACAACACGATCGGCGTGATGTACTATCGGAACGGAGAAATCGATCAGTCCATAGCAGCCTTCCGAAAATCGCTCCAAATGCACCCCTACGATCCGACACCTCGAAATAACCTCTATCAAATATATCGAGAGCGAGGGATCAAGGCTCTGAACGTTAAAGCGTATGAGGAAGCAGCGTTATATTTCCGCGAAGCACTTCAATTCAAACCTGGTGATGCGGTTTTATACCGCCTTATGGGCGATGATTATGCTAGAGATGGCGATCTCAAAAACGCCATCGCGCAATACCGCAAGGCACTTGAATTCGATCCCGCCGATTGGAAAATCAAACAGAATCTCGCGGGATATTTGAGCAATTACGGTGTAGAGTTGACGAGTGTCCAACGTTGGGAGGAGGCAATCGCTGCGTATCAGGAAGCACTACAATTGACCCCAACGCTGAATATCGCGTATGCGAACTTGGTGGATGTCTTGTGGAAGCGAGCCAACACACACCGCCAATCGGGCCATATTGACAAGGCAATTGATGCGTATCTCCAGCTTATTCAGGTGGATGGGGATGCCGCTGATGCACACAGTCTACTCGGCGAACTGTATCTGAAAAAAGGGGCATATCCACAGGCGATCGGGGCATTCCAATCGGTGTTTTCCGCGAAGCCTGATGATGGACAATCTCGCAAGAACCTCGTCGCTGCCTACCACCATTATGCACAACATCTCGACGGAAAGGAGCAGCACAATGAAGCGATTGATCAGTTACGGTTTGCGCTTGCGCTGTCTCCTGAACAGGCGAACCTCCGCTTAAGCCTTATCAATACTTATCAACGTGCCGGCGACTTTTCAAGTGCCGAAACGGAGTTGGCAAGACTTTTGGAAGATGCGCCGCAGAGCTTGCAGGCAGAAAGCATCTCAAAAAATCTTCACGTTGCACGTGGAAATGCGCTCATGAATCAAAGGAAATACGCTGCCGCACTTGCTGAGTTTGAAAAGATTGACACCTCGGCAAAAAGCGCGGAAATTTACAACACAATCGGCTATCTCTATCTGCTAAGAAAACAGCCAGTTTCAGCGATAGCGGCTTTTGCTCCCGCGCTAGCTCTTGCGCCGAGAAATAACATTGCTTTCCAAAATTTGCTGTCAATTAAATCTCAATTTGAGCGGCAGTTTGTTGACGATCGGCATTCGCCGCGCATTAAGAACCTCCTCGCCCTAGCGCGAAATAGTCTCACCGTGTGTTATATCGGTCGCGATGAACTTTGGGACGCTGTAGAGGAGTACCGTGCAGCAGTAGAGATAACACCGACGGCGGAGGAAGTGAGAACCACGTTAAGAGATACCGGCAGACGTCTGACGTTGGCGTTAGAAAAAAAGAATGCGCTTCAGCAGATGAGAGAGGTCATGGGTTGGATTCAGGAATTGGACGCCGACAGTTTGAGCGTCGAAGAGTTACTTGATGGTGGAAATTAGAGTGTGTGAAAAGGTACAGATCTACGAAACAGCATCAAACCAACTGGAGGGGATAAATGGAGGGGCTACGAAATATCAATTCAAGGCTGGAGCCGTTCGTAGATGATTGGCTCATTGAGAAGATGAGCGGCGTTAGTCTTCAAATGCACCGTCCCATCCCTCAAGAGGTTGTCCTTGAGTTCAGTCGACCGTGGGAGGGACCGATAAGTTATGACCCGGTAGTGATGAAAGACGGTGACCGTTATCGGTTGTGGTATCGGGGGTGCGGTTCCGAATCGGTATGGGAAGACCAATGTACAGCTTACGCGGAAAGCGGAGATGGCGTGCATTGGGAACGTCCGACGCTGGGAATCTTTGAGTTCAATGGGCACCGGGATAACAACATCGTTCTCCAAGGGAACGAGGCGAAGGCGTTGTGTGTTTTCAAGGACAGTAATTTGCGGACACCGGACTCAGAACGCTACAAAGCTGTTGGAGTAGGTGCCCCAATAGACAAACGTGCCACATTGCGGGGTTTTACCTCTCCAGATGGAGTGGGTTGGCAGCCGCTAGATCGAGATCCGATCTTGATAGCACCAGACGACCCGTGGCCGATGTTTGATTCTCACAACGTTGCGTTCTGGGATACGTCGCAAAGCCAATACGTGGCATATATGCGAGGTTGGATACCGCCGGGCATCCGAACCATTCGACGGAGTGTTTCAGATGACTTCCGTCATTGGTCGGAACCGGAGTTTATCAACCTAGGAGATTCACCAACGGAGCATCTCTACAAAAACGCTTGCACACAGTATTTCCGCGCACCTCATATTTACCTGATGTTCCCCAAACGTTTCGTCCCTGACCGCAAGTTCCACGAGGATTGGAAAGCCAACGGGCTCTCCGAAAGCGTGTTTATGACCAGCCGTGACGGCGTGCACTGGGATCGGCGTTTTATGGAGCCGTTCCTATGTCTTGGTTCGGACCCCGACAACTGGACAGATCGCAATCTGTACATCGGCGTGGGTGTTGTTCCAACGGGGCCAGCGGAAATGTCGGTCTATTTTATGGAGCATTACCGGCGTCCGTCTATTCGCCTGCGGCGCGGCAGGCTCCGAATTGACGGGTTTGTTTCGGTTAACGCCCCTTATGCCGGCGGTGAATTTGTGACGAAACCTCTGATTTTTGAGGGTAACGAGTTGGTCGTTAATTATGCAACATCCGTGGCGGGCAGCTTGCGTGTTGAGATCCAAGATGCGACTGGCCAGCCGATTGATGGGTATGGGTTATCTCAGTGCGTTGAGATGTATGGAGATGAAATTGAGCGGGTTGTTAGATGGGAAAACAGCGTCGGCGTCGGCTCGCTGGCTGGCAAGCCGATTCGCCTCCGTTTCGTTATGGCAGCAGCAGACCTGTACGCCATACAGTTTCGGGCATAATTCTGCTCATGTTGACAGCGTACTGGTCTGCTAAATTCAAACCGATGGATAATCTATCCTATGTTCAGGTAACGCGCTGCTTCGGCTTCTTGCCATTGGAATTGCAGGGGTGTTTTTTCGTGCGGCTTGAAAGGTTTTATAACCGCATCAACAGGTGTGCCTAAGACATCAATCCGCTCAAGATCTGCGACCCCGTAACCCATCTCATTGGCATAGTGGAACAAACCAATCTCCAACGGCTCAAACCCCATTGTTTTCGCGGTTACAGCGTCTGCAGCAAACACATCGGCACTAGCAACGGCAATTCCAAGCGGAATAGAATCTGTGCCTCCGGGACCGTTCCCCTGTAAGCCAAGGGTACCGTCAATGACAGCGATATCAGGAGACAGGTATCGAGACAGACGAATCAGATTGATGTTCAATGTTTGGGCTTCGCGCGGCAATTCCCGATCGGCATGGCTATGGTAGCCGTGCATCTTGATGCGATCTGAGAGATGGATTGTCCCCATAATCATGTTTTTGAGGGCAAGCGTTACCACATCGACATCATGCGTTTTTGCAACCGCAACTGAAATTGTGCATGGACAGTCGAGCACAGTTTTGGGCATCCGCACGGTTACTTCGCTGCGATCGGCAAGAACGACAGGGGTCTCTTCCCAACCCTCATCTTGATGAAGGTCAACTAACTGAATCGGAATGGCATATTCGTCGAGCAAAGCCTTGTAACCGAAATTCTCGAAAGCCTCCCCCGAAAAGGCTTGGTTAGCACCCTCGGCGATGATAATCTCTTTTGGTGGCTCTGGCACAGTCAACAAGAAATCAATTGCGCCACGGATCGCGTCAACGTGTGTCGAGGCGAGCTGATTTGAGCTAGACAGGAAATTCGGCTTCAACATTACCTGCTCGCGCAACTTCGGCGCGACATCGTCGCGCACGAGGTCCAGAGCGGTGAAGACGTTTTGGCGTCGCTCGCCGGTTCGGGCGAGTCCGACTCTCGTTTGATTGGTAGCCATCGGTATCCTCCTTGTTTTTTTCTAACCTTTCCACATTTTCCCCACAATATAATATCTGAGGAACAAAGCAATTCAGGGAAAATCGTTAAATGGTAACGGGCGAGGTGGGCTCGCCCGAACTGTCTAAACCAGGGAGTTTAACATCTGGGCAAAGCGGGAAACGGCGGTCATTGCATCCTCGGCGGCTTCATATTCGATTGATAGATAGCCTTTGTACCCCTGTGCGTTGAGTATTCTGACGATTTCGGAAAAATCCGCTTCCTCCTTACCGTCACCTTCCTTTGGAATCTCGGTCTTTGCATGGGCGGTTACAGCATAAGGTGCGACACGTGCCAGCGAACCGTAGGGGTCTTGACGGAAGTTACCTGTATCTAAATTCACACCGACCCACTCCGAGTCAACCGACGTGACCAGATCGATAACCTGATCTGCCGTGGAGGTTATCCCCCCGTGATTTTCCAACGCCAACAAGACACCACGAGGTGCAGCGTATTCCACACACTCCTTCAAACCGTCGATCGTCCATTGTCGGGCTTCTGCCTCGCTATGTCCTTCAGGTGTTCCTCCGGCGAATACACGCAGGCAGGGTGCTCCGAGTTTAACGGAAACGTCAATCCAATTTTTGACATACTTGACCTGTGCGGCACGCTCACCGGCGTCAGCATCTGTGAAACGATTGCCAACCGCCGCTGCCGAAATCTGTAATCCAAGCAGATAGCATTGACGTTTCAGGGTGTACAAACAGTCATCGTCCGTTGAGGGGAAATAGTAAGCGGTCAATTCGACGCCATCTACGTCCATCTCAACTGCCTTTTGAAGAAAACCCTCAAGACTCATTTCACGGCTGGTCAAGTACTGACGAAATGAATAAGCGGCACATCCAATCTTCATGATTAGTCTATGCCTCCTTACGTTCCAACAACTCTATTTCGTAGCCGTCTGGATCATCGATGAATGCCATTTTCATGCCGCCGGATGTGAACTGTGCACACCATCCGTCGGGCCAAATCTCGATGCCAGCTTTCTCCAAAGTGTCACAGCAAGCGACGAGGTCTGGCACACCAATGGCGAAGTGCATTAAGTCCTCTGGGACATTGAGTTCATAATCGGGTGAATAGGTTAATTCGAGGGTATGAAGGTTACCGGGTAACTCCAGATGCGCAATCTGATTGCCAGCCGGTGATTTGTCGCTTCGACTTTTGACGACAAAGCCTAAATGCTCGCAATACCAATTAATTGATTTATCGAGGTCACTCACTCGAACACGGGTGTGTAAAAAAACAGCCATTTGATTTCCTTTCTGTTACCGGGTTTGGGTGAATCTATTGGGGCAGAAACGACTCTAAATAATGATAACACACGCTCCACAATCAATCAAGTTCTTTTCAATTGAATGCAGTCGCAGCAGATTTTCGGGAAATCTTAGTTGCAAAATAGTATTAGATGTGAGATAGTTAAATATGTTCATCGGTTCATTGAACTGTTGAATTAATGTCTGAATCAGGATACTCAGGATTTACAGGATAGAGACCATGAAATCTCGTATCGTGCCGATGGGGCGAAAGGAATAAATGGAACGCAAATCTGCATTCCTTACACAAGCTGACCGCCACCAACCCCAAAGGGTGGGAAACGGGTTTTTTTACGCTCCACCGTGCCGTAATTTTCACAAGGGTTACGGCATACGGAGCCCCGATAAGATCGGGATTCAAAGCAATATGCCTACTACTAGCAACTTGGATTATAATAATACTATCATGAAAACGATCACATATCTCCTCATTCTTGGGATTACAATAGTCGCTACAATTTCAATCGGGTTGGCTCAGGAGCCAACGGAAAGCCCTGAGCTAGATTCCAAATTGTATGAGTTCCATTTTCAAAAGGGCAAGGAATATAATGACGACGGGGACAGAGCCCTCGCTCGGCAGCATTTCCTGATGACAATTTATCTGCATCCCGATCACGCTGGTGCGAGCTATCAACTCGGATTGCTGGCATATAGCGACAATAATTATTCGGCTGCCATCTCTTTCATGGAAAGAGCGAGCATGGAAATGTCCAACAAGATTGAACTTTATTACTGGCTTGGGGGTGCATATTGGAAAAAGAGCCTAGCAGAAGGGGCGATAAAAAATTACCGCAAAGCTGTAACACTCGATCCGCAGCACGAGCATCCCTTTTCGCTCTATGCGCTAGAGAATCTCGCCGAAGTCTATACCCGGACGGAACGTCTCCAAGAATCGATGGAGGCGTATCAGGCAGCACTGAAACGCGAAACACGGGGCACATGGATTGCTAAGATTAAAGATCAGATTGCTGAACTCCATTTAACGATGGGCACCTATCAAGACGATGACAATACACGATACAATGAAAAAGGCGAAGCCATCGGTGGCATCGGCGATGGGGGCATGCGCACCAATCGCTACTTTGAGATAGCTAGACATACCACTGACCCGGTCAAAGAGGCGATCTATTATCAGAAGTCGATCGAAGCGGATCCGGGGATGTATCAGTCATATTTCAATTTGGGTTGGGCATTGACACGGCAACGGAAATACGCTGAGGCGGTCCCCGCTTTTATCCGCTCAGACGAGGTTTGGCGACAGGATCGGGGCTGGAATCCAGAGGCACCCCCCAAAATTGACGCACACGCATTTTTAGCGCTCTGCTATGTCGAATTGGGGGAACCCGAAAAGGCACTTGATTACGCCGAAATCGCGCTAGACTTTGCTCCAAATTACTATTACGGCTTGCTATATAAAGCGAGAGCACTGACTAAGCTGGATCGTCCACAAGAGGGAATATCTATTTTAGAAGGATTGGTTGACACAAATCCGGACGAAGCAGAAACATTGTACGCACTTTACGAGGGTTCTCGCGCGGCTTTGAAGCCGAAATTGGCACGTGCTGCGCTATACCAAGCTGTCCGCGCTCAGGTGGACAAGCAACAGAAAACACGTTGGGAAAAAGAAATCAACGTGCTGAAAGAGAAATAATTATCAATTCTCTTTCTTAAATTTAACCTTAAATAAGGAGAAAAATAATGACAAGATTCAGTCGTCATGTCTTAGTTGTAGGCATAGTAACTATGATGATTTTATCAACGGGGGTTTTCGCTGCCGAGAATCCGTGCAACCCTTGCGGTGGGGAGGCGACGAATCCCTGTAATCCGTGCAACCCGTGTTCAGGGATGAAACACTTTGGAATTGATGACGCCAGGGGCAGAGATGTACTCACCTTCGATTCCAAGGCACCGCTAGAGAAAATCGTCGGCACAACCAACAAAATAACGGGTCACATTCAGGTCAACCTGAAGGACATCACCAAGGGATTGACAGCGTCCTTTGAATTGGATCTCGCCAGCCTGAAGACAGGAATTGACAAACGCGATGAACATATGCGGGATAACTTCTTGGAGACAGCGAAGTATCCCAAAGCGATGCTCGCCATCAACAAAGTGACCAAAGCCTCTGATAAGATGCTTATGGATGGAAAGACGCTCACGGTGGATGCCGAAGGCACTTTGTCACTACACGGGGTTAAGAGCACCGTCCAGCTAAAAGATATTACGGTCACCTATTTCGACGAGAGTGAAGCCACCAAGGGCAAGATGCCGGGTGATCTCCTGATAATTAACGGTGACCTTTCATTGAATCTTCCCAATTACAATATTGAGGTTCCTCAATTCATCTTTCTCAAATTGGCGGAGACAATAAAGGTGAGCGTGGATTTGACCGGCTCGACAGCGACAAAGGGGGTTGTCAGCAATCCGTGTAATCCCTGTGCGGGGGTAAACCCCTGTAATCCGTGCAATCCGTGTGCGGGCGTCAATCCCTGCAATCCGTGCAATCCGTGTGCGGGAGCAAATCCCTGCAACCCTTAGGCAGGAACGTATCTGTGTGGGAGGGTTTTACACCCTCCCATCCTCCAGATAAATGGGTTTGAAAGCACCTCAAATGAGTGTATCTGTCATTATTCCCGCGTTCAATGAAGAGGCATCCATCGGCAAAGTTATCGCCGACATTCCCAAGGCAGGCGTTCAGGAGATTATTGTTGTTGACAACGGTTGTCTCGACCGAACGGCTGAAGTGGCTCGCGCTGCGGGGGCACGGGTGGTAAGCGAAGAACGTAAAGGTTATGGTTCTGCGTGTCTCGCTGGCATCGCTGTGTTAAACGCACCAGAAATTGTGGTCTTCCTCGATGGCGACTATAGCGACTTTCCGTCGGAGATGCCATTTCTTATTCAACCTATTCTTGCTGGCGACGCAGAGATGGTAATAGGTTCTCGGATTCGCGGTGTGCGCGAGAAAGGGGCTTTACTCCCGCAGGCTCGCTTTGGCAATGCGCTAGCCACTTTTCTGATTCGGTTGCTATTTCACGTCCGTTACACCGATTTGGGTCCCTTTCGCGCTATCCGCTATGAACGGTTGTTAGCGATGGATATGCAGGACAAGACTTTTGGCTGGACAGTTGAGATGCAAGTAAAGGCAGCAAAGATGGGGTTGCGTGTGTGTGAAGTGCCGGTTAGCTACCGGAAGCGGATTGGACAATCGAAAATTACGGGAACAGTTAAAGGAACGATTTTAGCCGGATATAAAATTATCACAACAATTCTTCGTTACGGTTTGATACAATGAAAAAACTAGAAAAAATTTGGTATCTGAAGCATTTTGATATTTTCAAAGATTTGACCGACAGAGAAATCGACGTCATTGACCGCATTTCATACATGAAACATTACAGCCGCCGTGAAAGGATTTACGATCAAGAGGATCCGGGGGATGTAGTTTACCTGCTCAAAGAGGGGCGGGTCAAGATTTACAAGCTGTCGCCCGATGGCAAGGAATTGACGTTGGCAGTCCTTGAAGCTGGCGAAATCTTCGGCGAGATGGCATTGATCGACGAGGGTCCCCGTAACACAATCGCGGAGCCACTGGAGGATTCATATATCTGTGTGATACGTCGTCGGAATTTTGAAATGCTGCTGAAGAAGAAGCCAGACTTGGCGATGCACATCACCAAATTGATTGGGCTGCGAAGGCGGGAGATTGAAAACCAGCTTGAGAACTTAGTGTTCCGAAATGCACCATCTCGGCTTGCCGCCCTGCTGATGTCGTTAGCAGAGAAGCACGGTGTGCGTGATAGTCAAGGCATTATCCTGAACGTGAAGCTTTCGCAGCAGGAACTAGCAAATCTGATTGGGACGACACGGGAGACGACGAGTGCGCTCCTCAATGAGTTCAAGCGGCTGGGTTTTATAGACATCCGTAACCGGCGAATCAAGATTCTGGGGCAGTGGCAATTAAAGAAAATCGCGGATGCAAAGATGAAGGAGTTTCCAATCAAGGTTGACCCTGAAGAGGAAAGTGCAGAAGAAGAAAGTGAAGCTGTCGTCCAGTAATGATATATTTTTTCCTTTAATTTGAGATTTCGGGATAGCGATAGAAATTAATTGTGATGTAATCTTTTTTGTTTTATACTGGTAATGGCTGAAAATGAAAACCTTCAGTGAAAATCAGCGTACTTATGCAGTATGTAAAGATGAGACAAAGGTGGAAAAGATGTCATTATTTGAAAAACTCGGCATAGTAACGAATATTTGGACGAAGCGCATGGAGGGTGGCGACCGCTTTGAAGACCTCGTCCGCCAGTTTGGCGACCAAGGCTTCAAAGACATGGAGATGCGCGAAGGGGATTACCTCCGTAACTCCGAATTTGGTAGCTTGATTGGTGAGATTGAAGCGGCGATGAGGCGTTACACAGACGAGCAGTGGAAGGCAATCTGCGATGCAATCTGGGAAG
>JAKZSX010000310.1:0-4464 GCA_047517405.1 Candidatus Poribacteria bacterium
GTGCCTATGCCGGCCGATTGCCCATTGGAGATTTCACACGGGGTGCTGCCGCTCGCTTCTGGTCGTCTCTTGGCACCGGCGGCGATCCTTCCGTCCCAAGAGCGGCTGGGCGAGCAGGTTTTGTTGGCTATCTCCGACGATAGTGGACAGACTTGGCGACATACTGTGGCATTCCAAGACCCCAATGGGAAGCATGGCTACTTTGAACAGAAATTTGCGGAGATTGCCCCGGACCTTGTGATGGGTGTCTGCTGGACTGTGACGCTGGGCGATGTCGTTGATTTGCCGAATAGCTTCGTGCTTTCGGGCGATGGCGGGGTAACGTGGAGTCCACCGCATTCGACAGGTATCCAAGGGCAGACGATGACTCCCATCCCACTCGGCGATGACCGGCTGCTGGTACTCTACAATCGGCGTTACGGAGAACAGGCTATCGTGATGCGTCTGGTGACGTTTACGGACGAAACATGGACTCTCCACTACGAGGATATATTGTACGACGCAGGAACAACACGTCAGCGACCGGAGGATATAGATTCGGGTGTGGAGGAGTTGTATAGTTTTATGTTTGGTTTCCCGACAGCGATTCGGTTGCAGGATGGGACGTATCTGACAACGCATTGGTGTCAGGAGGAGGGGCCCTTCGGCGTCCGGTGGACAAGACTACGAGTTGATTGGTGAACCAAGCAGCAGAAACGGAAATAACGCAAGTTGCTAGGTTCTGTTGACATTTAACAAATAGAACGGAGATCTCCGTTCCTTACGAAATATACGCACTTCTACGTCCCGCTTCGCAGGGAACAACGATCGTTGTTCCCTGCATTGTGTTTTTTTATCCATATATCGTCCCGCTGGTTATGGGTCGGGCAAGATGCCCAACCTACAAAGAGGGGATTATGTATCAGCACTGCTCGGCTTGGAAAGACATATCCAAGCCGTTTCTACACATGTACAGTGGATTTGTCAATCCACTGCAAGCGGTGATTGACTCCATCTGGGTTGGCTAAACCTCTTCGAGAATTGCCCCTTCGATCCCACGGTGGTTATCCGGATAATGGTGCCAATAGACGACCAGAACCCGTCCGTCGTTAAGCTCCACCGCCCAAGGATAACCGCAGTCTGCGCTCCGCCCATTGTTTTCTATCACAAACTCAGGTGCGGTGTCTAAATCGCTCCCTTCAGGGTCTAATACCCTACCGACGCAGCCGCGTTGCCCCTCCCACCGAGTGCCTACCGTGAGGAAAATGCGTCCATCTCTCAATCCAAGCATGTGGCCCGGACTGCCATGAACCATGGTTGGACGCCACGGGGACCATGTCTCGCCGTCGTCGTCGGAATAGACTAACACAAGGAGACGACCGACGAACTGCGGATCTGTTGTGAAGGGACCATCAAATCCCTGATCCCGAACGATGTCGGGTCCCAACCGCCCTGGATGACAACGAAAGAGCACCAAGATGCGACCACTCGGAGTCCAATGGATGGTCGGCTCGCTGAAGTGGGCGACAGGATCCTCCGCAATCCGCCCGCCGTATTCCCACGTCTCCCCCATGTCCCTCGACACACGCAACATGCCGAAGTAACGAAACTCACCGGTGGTAAGATCAGTTGCCTTGCTCGGCATGAGTAGGCGTCCATCTGGGAGGACAAGCAAGCCGCCCCGACTGACCCCTGAGTGCTGGGCGGGGTGTCCCCAGACCGCGTCGGGTAGAGGTGGAAAGCGTTTGGGAGCGCTCCACGTATGCCCATCGTCGCGTGACCGGACCCAGAACGGTTTGCCATGTTGTACAATCCAGCTCCCCCCATGTTCGACCGCATCCTCCGCAGGAACCAACTCGGTGCAGGATGAGTGTAGAAAGATGCTCCCGTCCGGAAGGGTGTGGACACCACGGTCCATCACCCCGCCGCGGGGGTCAACGGTTACGAGGTGTGGTCCGGTCCAAGTCCGTCCCTCGTCCTCGGACCGGCATGACTGCACGTTGAATAGCGGGTGTTCATGATGGGAATACCCCAGATACGTTGCTCTTTGGAATGTTACCAACAGACTGCCGGCGGGCGTACGTGTCACAGTGGGGCTTAGTGCATACATGCCCGATTCGTGGTATATCGTCATGCGATCTACAACTTGCCAACTCATAGTGTGCTCCTTCACGTTGGGCATCAATAATTCTTTAGGAATATAATAACTTAAGCTGCTATCTATTGGAAATTGGGAGGCTTCGCGTCTTTTTTAATGTTCTGCGTTGTGCAATACCTATCAGCCTGCTCGGCTTGAATCGACATATCCAAGCCATCTCTGCGGATATGCGGTGGATTTGTCAATCCACCGCGAGCGGGGATTGGTTTTCCGACCGGTTTGCAACGTTCCCTCTAAGCAACATCTTAAGTTATATAGAACAGACACCAACTCTTAACAGACTCCTATCGCCTTGCTGCCCACACAACGCCACGTTGTGGGAATAGGATGTTTTTCTGTTGTTCAATGGTGTCCAACGGGTGAACACCGTATTTTTCGTGATATTCCCGGTGCATATTTTCTTCGCACCCCGTGATTTCGGTCAACGGCAGATCGATCGGTCTGCCACCGTTCCGCGCGGATTCTCGGATCGCAATCAGAATTTCTTGGTCTGTGCGTCCATTGACCGCACCATATTCCGGTTCAACTCCTTCAACAATTGCTCGGTAGATGCTATGCAATTCCGCCCCCCGTGCGACATCGTCTGCATTCTCCAGTCCAAACATTTTTAGCGGATTTTCCCAGATTATCGGCGGATCGGTGTCAACGCGAGCGCGATCAACAACCGTCACACCCTCCACCTCTGTCGTAACGGTCTGGATCGGATAGGTCTCTGTCCCCGTCTCTCGGTAGAGCAGCAATTCGTTACCAACGATTGCCCCCTCTGTTCCATCGATCTCCCAATAGTTGCCGCGCCGTCGCGTTGGAAATTCATAGACCAGAGAAACATTGTTCTCGAATTCGACAATACCAACCTCCCATGAGCTACCACCAATCTCTTTGGCGTGCCCGACGACGCGTACAGCTTGGCTGCCCACAAGCGTCCGGATAGCATTCATGCCGTGATACGATCCGGAGGTATACCAGAGATGTGCGTGGGTAATCTCGCCAAGCAGTCCTGCATCGACAATCTTCCGTTTGAGCCGTTCATGGGGCCATCGCCAAACATTTTCGGCGACCTCTAGCTTAACACCATATCGCGCCGCGGCATCGATCATCCGATCTGCACAGGGGAGGGTTGTCGAAATCGGCGTCTCGGTGATGGCATGAACGCCGTGTGACGCTGCAACCTCCGTAATGACGTGGTGGCCATCAGGGGGTACGGTGATTAGAATCAGGTCCGCAGCCTCCGCCTCAATTAGCGTCTCAATATCTGTATAGCCAGAAACTGACATCTGTTGAGCGACCTCTGTAGCACGGCTTTCGTCAATGTCACAGACACCAACCAATTCATAAATCGGTTCTAGCTTGGGGAGGGTGCTTAGGTGCGCTCTTGCTCGTCCCCCCGTGCCGACGACGGCTACTTTTAGCTTTTTCATAATACACTCCTTGGGGCAAAAACTGGAAATCTACACGTCTAGGATTTAAGAGTCAAACAGGCAAACGATTCTTGTAGGTCAAGATTCATATCTCGACGCGAGCACCTCGATTATGGAAAATCGACCTACAATGTCAGTAATCCTTTGAAGGGTTTCCCTTCAAAACCGTAATTCCACCGAGATAAAGTCCGATGCGAAATCACGTTCATAGATACGGGCATAGTCAATTCGCATCCACCGCCAGTCGAATCCGAATCCTAACGTCCACCACTGATCCGATCGTCCACCTCGCACACGAATGAAGCGGTGCGCCTTCCACTCGATACCGTAGTAGAGTCCCGTCTCATTAAGGGGACCCCGCGGCACCACAAGGTCAATCGCGAACAGTAGGCTTTCCCACTGATATGCAGTGCCGAGTGTTAACCAGCGAATCCCACGTTGGCTCGGCGGATTGACCGCGAGTAGTCCGAATTTGAGATCGGGACGCAATTTGAGGAGCAGGGCAAGATCATAGGACGGGGACCCCCCGAAAAATTGGTAATAATTGCTCGGGTGTTTACGTTTGAATTTCAGACTCGCCCCAATTGCGACATGCGGATGGATCTGGTGTGCGAGGGAATAGTAGTTGAAATCGGGCGTCCCGGACTCAACGCCGAGTGCAATTTTGTTTCCCCAGAACAGACCGGATCCTCGATAGGAGTATCCGATGCCTTTCGGATCAAAACCGTAGTCCGATCGATTGTGGAACTTATTAACGCCAAAAAGCTTAACGCCTTGCCACTGAATCAACCCGGCGGGATTCCAAAATCCTGCCGTAGCGTCATCAGCGACAGCAGTAAACGCATTACCCATCCCTAAAGCCCGCGCGCCAACGTAGAGTGGACGCGCCTCCTCAAACGGAAACGCTGC
>JAKZSX010000311.1:0-21697 GCA_047517405.1 Candidatus Poribacteria bacterium
CTGTTGTATGGGATCAAGCCGGCGGTCATCGCTGTGATTCTCAGTGCGGTGTGGCGATTGGGTAAAACAGCGGCGAAGGGACCGTTTCTGATTGGTGTTGGGTTTTTGGTGATGCTGCTCGTCCTGTTTGGCATCAACGAAATTATCGCACTGCTTGGCGGCGGAATAGTGGGCATCCTGTGGCGGTTCGGAAGTCGATGGCGAACAGGGAAAATGTTGGTCGGTTTTGCATGGCTTCCGTCTAGCAATCTAGTATTAGCGACTACGGCTGCGCCTCCGTCGTCGGTCACCTTGTCTTCACTTGGGCTTTTCTTCCTCAAAATCGGCTGCGTTCTATTTGGCAGCGGTTATGTCCTTGTTGCCTTCCTGCAAGGTGGGCTGGTTGAGCAGTATCAGTGGCTGACGCAGCAGCAACTCCTCGACGCAGTCGCGATTGGACAGTTTACGCCGGGGCCGGTCCTTACGACTGCAACGTTCATCGGGTATGTGTTGGCAGGACCCGCCGGTGCACTTGTGGCGACCCTTGGCATCTTTGGTCCATCGTTTCTATTTGTGTTAACAACCAATCCGCTCATTCCGCGCCTGCGTCAGTCAGCGGTTGCCGGTGCGTTTCTGGATGCGGTCAACGCAAGCGCTATTGGGTTGATGGCAGCGGTCACGGTTGAGTTAGCGCGTCACACGCTAATTGATTGGGGAGCTGGGCTGATTGCACTGGTATCGGCAGTGGCACTGTTTCGCTATAATATCAACTCAGCGTGGTTGGTGCTAGGCGGTGCAGCAATAGGTTGGCTGTTGAAGACAGTGATGTAAAATGTAGGAAAGAATCATCTGTAGGAAGCGAAATCTCGATTTATTGGAGCAGCACCCATCGGCGGAATACCTCGACACTAGAGAAAGCAAATAATGTATCCGACGCTTATTGATTTTGGGCCCATAGCAATTCACAGTTTCGGCCTTATGATAGCATTAGCTTCTCTTGCCGTCTTGTTGATTTCACAGCGCGATTTGGCAAGGAAAGGGCTGGACCCGCGTCCGACATCATCAATAATTTTTGCAGCCGCAGTCGGAGGACTCGTTGGCGCAAAACTTTACTCAGCATTGCAAGATGGCAGGATTGAAATAGCTGAACTGACTTCAAATAGCGGGTTGGTTTGGTATGGCGGCGTTATCGGTGCGCTTGCTGCCGTTCTGTTCGTTATCCATCGATCCCCCAACCCAATTCTACCGACACTTGATACGATCGGCATGGTGGTTTTGCTCGGCTATGGAATTGGGCGAATTGGATGTTTCCTGTCCGGTGATGGAGACTATGGACCACCCTCAGACCTGCCGTGGGCGATGGCATTTCCCAACGGCACAGTGCCGACGGCTGTTCCCGTTCATCCAACACCGCTGTATGAGACAGGGCTGTCGTTTATTGGGTTTGGATTGTTGTGGTCTATTCGCAAACAGAAAGAAGGCACATCCGGGTGGCTGTTGGGCGGAGCGTTTATCTTGGCGGGAATCGAGCGGTTCATCGCAGAATTTTTTCGACTGAATCAACCTGCCCTCTTCGGATTGACAGGGGCCCAACTCATAAGCATTTTGATGGTCATTATTGGAGGAGGTCTTCTCTACTGGGTCACGTGTCGTCCTGTTGCAACAGAAGAAGAGGCGGTTCCAATATCGACTCCTTCACCCAAGCGCAGAAGGCGGCGGCGGTCATAAGAAGATGAGATAAATTCGTAGGTTGCGTCCGAATCATCGCTGCGGCATCTATCGCTGAAGTTACCGTCCTGTTTTTCGCATACCCATCGTGATTTTCACAACACCCCTTATCATAACCATCGTTCCCGTGATTAAGAAGATGATAAGTCCCAATTGCTTGATTTGAAGGGATGGTCGAAGCAGATAGCCCATAAATCCACCGACCATTATAAAGATTAGCGTATTCAAAAGGACTTTGTTCGTATACCATTTTTGCATTGATTTTTCCTTGCGGTTTTAGGCACGGTATAGTTATCGATTCGCTTTGGATTTGCTCATCTTCAAGTGTTTGCGTTGGCTTCGATGATTTCTAATAACGTGGTACGCCAGTTTTGGAGGTCTGACAGATTTTCTGTTAGGATGTTGTAGATATCTTCCGGATCAACGCGATAATAGTGGTGGACAATCAGATTCCGAAACCTCACCATTTTGTCATAAATTGCTGTGGACGCTTCGTCAAGGTATCCGGTATCGGCAAGCACGGTTGGCACCTGCCGATACGTATCGGCAGATGGCAGTCCAAGTGAGCGAATCACATAGCGGGAGATATCTACCAATGCCTCAATGGAGGTTTGAAGTCTTCGCACCGCTGCATCTAGGTTCCTAAAATCAGCCATAAACTCATCGTGGCTCAGACAACTCAAGATTTCAAGTTTCTCCAAATTGTCCTCAATCGTATCAAAGTTAATTTCTACATCCTGTTTGTTCATGTTCCCAGTTCCCACGTACTCGGGTAATCCTTCCTCAAGGCATCTGTGCATAAGGGTTCTTTCATACTCCCTCCGTGCGGCACTGTCCGTTTCGTAAATCACCCGTCCAGTCTGCACGACCACCTGTTGAAACCAGAGCGGCTGATTCGACACATCCACTACATCCGCCCTGTCCTGACCCACCACTGCAAACGCCTTATCGAGCAACTCTCCAACTAGAGTCCACCGTTTATCTTTGGACCAATCCGCTGGTAGCAGCACGGCAAAGTCGTAGTCGCTGAAGGCATCGGTCTTTCCGCTGACCTGTGACCCGAAAAAGTAAGCTGCCACAATGCCATCGGTTCCAGAAAAAATCTGTGCCAGTTTTTCTTCGTTAATCATACAGAATTCCTCTCAACCGAATCGCTCAATCTTTAAGCGTCTGCGTCAATGATTTCTAATAATGTAGTGCGCCAGTTTTGGAGATCTGACAGATTTTCTGTTAGGATGTTGTAGATATCTTCCGGATCAACGCGATAATAGTGGTGGACAATCAGATTCCGAAACCTCACCATTTTGTCATAAATTGCTGCGGACGTTTCGTCAAGGTATCCGGCATCAGCAAGCACGGCTGGAACGCGCCAATACACATCGGCAGGTGACAATCCAAGTGAACGGATCACGTAGCGAGAGATGTCTACCAATGCCTCGATGGAGGTTTGAAGCAGGTGGACTGCCGCTTCAAGATACCAGAACTCTGTCGTGAATTCATTGTAGCTGAAACGACTTAATCTATCAAGTTTGCCCAAGTTTTCCTCAATTGTGTCGAAGTGGATCTGCACATCCTGCTTTCTCATCTGTCCATTCTCTAGATATTCAGGCAGCCCTGCTTCATGGCATCTGTGTATGAGGGTGTTTTCATACTCACTCCGTGCGACGCTGTCCGTATCGTAAATCACCTTTCCTGTCTGCACGACCACCTGTTGAAACCAGAGCGGCTGATTCGACACATCCACTACATCCGCCTTGTCCTGACCCACCACTGCAAACGCTTTATCAAGCAACTCTCCAACTAGAGTCCACCGTTTATCTTTGGACCAATCCGCTGGTAGCAGCACGGCAAAGTCGTAGTCGCTGAATGCATCGGTCTTTCCACTGACCTGTGACCCGAAAAAGTAAGCTGCCACGATGCCATCGGTTCCAGAAAAAATCTGTGCTAGCTTCTCTATATTAACCATAAAACTGCCTCAATACTCGCGTCCGATTGATACGCAGCTTGGAAACATGCTCTACTTAAACAACGCCCGCCGGATCTGTCTCACGGCTTGACGGATGCGGTCTTCGTTTTCGACAAGTGCAATCCGGACATACCCCTCTCCGTTGTGCCCAAAACCCGCACCGGGCGAAACACAAACCTCCGCTTCATCAAGCAGCTTCATTGCGAAATCCATCGAACTCATATGGTGGTACGGTTCAGGAATCGGTGCCCACACGAACATTGTTGCGTGCGGCTTTTGCACATTCCAGCCAATCCGATTCAGTCCCTCTACCAGCACATCACGGCGGATTCGATAGGTCTCTGCATTCGCTGCCACCATATCGGCATCAGTTCGCAGTGCCATGATTGCAGCGACCTGAATGGGCGCGAAGATGCCGTAGTCGTAATAGCCCTTGATTCGTGCCAATGCGTCAACCAGTTCACGGTTGCCGACAGCAAACCCACACCGCCAACCTGCCATATTGTAGGACTTTGATAAGGAGATAAATTCAACCCCAACATCTTTGGCACCTTTCGCCTGTAAAAAACTGGGTGCCTGATAGCCATCAAAAACAATGTCAGCGTACGCGAGGTCATGGATAACAATGATGTCGTTTCGCTTGGCAAAATCAACAATTTCTTCAAAGAAGGCAAGTTCGATCACCGCCCCCGTTGGGTTGTGTGGGAAGCTTAAGATTAAGACCTTGGGTCTGGGCCAGATATCCCTCGAAATCTCGTCGAGACTCGGCACAAACTGATTTTCTTCGCGTAACGGGATGCTGACGACGCTACCGCCAGCGATAACAGTGGCGTAGATATGAATCGGAAACGTCGGATTTGGGACGAGTACGAGATCGCCTTCGTCTATCAATGCGAGCGCGAGATGGGAAAGTCCCTCTTTGGTACCAATCACCGAGATTGCCTCATGATTGGGATCGATCTGGACACCGAAGCGTCGTTCATAGTACCAACTGACCTCGCGACGCAGATTGAAAATCCCCCTTGATGCAGAATAGCGATGGTGGCGGGGTTCTTGGGCGGCTTCGGTCAGTTTATCTACAATGTGCTGCGGGGTCGGCCTGTCAGGGTTGCCCATCCCCAGATCAATGACATCAATCCCTTGCTGTCGTCTTTCATGGGTCAACTGTTTGAGTTTACCAAACATGTAGGGCGGTAATCTGTTGAGTCGTTTTGAAAGTGTATTCATGGTTCTGACCTAAAAAGTTTTGCGGGTTGGGCAGCTACGCGTTGGTGGTGGAGCACATAATTTGTTACACAGCGAGACAACACAGATTATAGTATTGTAAAGTGTAAAATGTGAAACGTCAGAAAAAGTTTCTCGTCGATGCCCTTGAGGACAGGCATATTACGCCTGCTGATGCAGATTGTTGTACTACCGCCTACACCCCTGCAAATCCCCTAATCTTCGGGACATCATCCGTCCACAACCCGCCAATCTCATGCCGCAACAGCCACTCGGCATCGCGCCGGGTACGCACAAATCCGCCTTCGACGGCGATGCCTTTCGCTTTGAGGCGTCTAACCTTCCGAATCAGCGAATGTGCGATGGTGTTGTAAAGCCGAAAGTGATTGATTCGGCTCCAACCGATGACAATCCGATTGGTGTTGATAGCTTCCGCTGCCTTGAGGAAATTCGCGATAGGGTTGATGATAATCGCGCTCGTCTGAATTTCAGGCTCAATCTGCTTTACTTGAATCAGCAATTCCTTACGCGAATAAAAGGTGAGGATACCGACCTTATCAACGAGGTCAAATTGCCGGATGCGCTCGACTAAGAGTGGGCTGAGATTTTTCGCGTCTTCTTTCAGTTCAATGAAGCACGGCAATCCAGTATCCTTGACAAAAGAGAGCATCTCATCAAGATGTGCCACCGGTTCAGGGGAATCGAGAACCTTCAGTTTTTGGACATCAACCCAATTCAACTCGCTCAGCGGAGACGTGCAGCCCGTTACCTCCTCAATACTATCCTGATTAAAACCTGTATGGATAATAATGGGTTCTTGATCTTTGGTCAGGCGGACATCACACTCAAAGGCATCTGCGCCATCCTGAAACGCTTGTCTGAAGGAAGTGATTGTATTTTCGGGGGCACGGTCGAGTCCGCCGCGATGAGCGAGTATTTTGACTTTGGTTTTCATAAAGGCTTTTTGAACTTACCGGTTCAATCTCCCTGAACATTAGACATTTTTCACGCTTCACGTTTCTTATGCCATATCTTTTCAAATCGGTCTTGTGGGGCGAATCCGAGAATCCGCTTTGCCTTATCATTGGTGAATCGCTGATGGGGCATGTCGGTGAAGATACTGAACACTTCGCACCGTGACGGGAGTGCGCTGAAGTCGATTTCTAAACCGAGACGGAACGCCTCTCCTGCATCTCGCCAAGACACGGCAAATGGCGTTATGTCTGTACCTTCAGCTGAGTCGTCATCATATCGGAAATTGTAAAAGAGATAGCAGAGGACGTAGATATCGTAGTTTTCGGTAAAGATTTTACAGATTTCCTGTCCGAGCCCTTTTGTAATAGGGTACAAACCTGTTCCCGGTTGAGGAGGAACATCTGGGTCTATCTCATAATCGTAGTGTTCGTAGGTCGGACCCGTGATTGTAAAATGCGGTCCTGTATTGATGACCCTTCGGATACCGTGTTCGACAGCTGCTCGCATTGTGTTATAGCAGCCGCGTGTGCTCACATCGAAAGCAATCTGCCGGTCCTGACGAAGGACGGAGCAGTTAATGATTGCATCCATCCCCTCTGCTGCTCGCATGACATCGTCTAAGGATGAAACATCGATTTGCATTGACTCATGTTTCGTGTCAATCGGCTTGATATCCGTAATGCGGAGTTGGTAGTATGGTTCCAACGCTTTTTCAACATGCGGACCCAGATAACCGTGTCCACCCAAAATCAATACTTTCATGCTTCACCTCCTAAACCGAAAATTGTGGGTTAAATTTGAGCGATTCTTTCGCTTTGCGGATGAAAAAACGTGAATTTGGGAACTCTGACTGAATGTGATAGATTTCCCACCGTCTTCCACCGGAAGTATTGAGGGCGGATTCAAAGGCATGAATCGCATCGTTCATTTCAAGCCACATCGAATCAAATGGCTGATTCGCCGCTGCCTCCGCCGTGACCAATGTGCCGAGTCGGAGACAGGCGACGTTCATGCGTCCTTCGCGGGCGAACTCTCGACAGGTAAACTCCCCGAGATACTGTGACAAAATTGGCATGTTCGTTGTTGGACGGGGCCGCCATATTTCAGTGACCGTCCAATCTTCATCATGTGAATCGAAGAGGTGAAGGGTGCTTGCATAGATTGCGCGGGGAACGTTTTCTTCAGAGGCTGCCATCAGGAGGTTGTAGGTACAGCGTGTTTGGAAGTCAATCTCCAAGTTCTCCGGTTGGTTTGATTCTGCGAGAAGGGAAGGTGGTATTTGCGCTATATGCACAATGGCATCGATTCCCTGAACGAGCTTGTTTGTCGCCTCATCATGCCCAAGGTCGCAACGCACAAATTCAAACTCGGTTTCGACATCGATCAGATCTGTCAAACGGATCTGATGCTCACCGGACAGTGCGTTGGCTAATCCTTGCGCCAAATCAGAAGCAGCTGAAGTGATAAGAATATTCATCTTGAGATCTCCAACAGATAGTATGACCAATGATCCGCAAATGCGCCCGTTGGATTGAGCGGGTTTGGGGACCACTGACGCGGATAAAAAACGGGTTCAATATGGCACAAGATTAGATCTGGGAACAAACAAAATATCAATGCAGATTCGTGGCTTAAACCGTCGCTTCGACGATAAATCCGCCGACCAGCGAATAGTTCGCCGCATAATGGTGGAGTTTGGCATTAATTTCCACTATGTCGTCCGGTGTGTAATGGGCACCTTCTTTTGACCAGACGGCGTTATTCGCCTCCACGCTTTCCCAGAGCGTCATCCAGACATAATCGTGTTCGGATTGCGCAACGCCGGCGAGGTTTCCCTTGTAACCCTTGAGTAACTCGACGTTAAGACAGTTAGGCAGCGCGCGAATTGTGGGTAGAAATTGACGCAGCATGAAATCCTCAAACTGTTCGCGTTCGACATACGGCTTTAGCTCAATCGTGTGAATGGCGCGAAAATGTGACATTTCGTACTCCTTTACCAAAGAAATAAAAATGGGAAAGCAAAATATGGCTATGCTTCCCCACGGGTTTGACTGCAAGTACCTGCTCCAACTTCTTATCTACCGCTGATAAAATCTTCTACCATTGTCAAGGCTTCCGAGTCAGCATACTGACGTGGTGGCGACTTCATGAAGTAAGCACTCGGGCCATAGAGTGCACCGCTGACGCCGCGATCTCGTGCAATTTTACAGCAACGAATCGCGTCAATCGCTACACCGGCTGAATTGGGTGAATCCCAGACTTCCAACTTGACTTCGGCTCGGACAGGAATATCACCAAACTCGGTTCCTTCGATATAGAGATAGCACCACTTCCGATCTTCGAGGAAGGGCACGAAATCGCTGGGACCGATATAGACGTTTTCCGGTGCGATCTCATGGTTGAGTTGGGAGACAACGGCATCCGTCTTGGAGATGCGTTTGGATTCTAGCCGCTCTTTCTCCAACATATTTTTGAAGTCCATATTCCCACCAACGTTCAATTGAGAGGTGCGTTCAAGTTTCACGCCGCGGTCGCTCATCAGTTTTGCTAGCGCGCGGTGAACGATGGTTGCTCCGAATTGCGCCTTAATATCGTCTCCAACGATGGGCAAGCCTGCCGCTTCAAACTTTGCACGCCATTCATCGTTTTTTGCGATGAATACAGGCATACAATTCACGACCGCACAACCGGCATCCAACGCCTGCGCCATATACCATTTCGTTGCTTCCTCGCTGCCAACAGGTAGATAGTTGATGAGAATATCGACTTGACTTTCGCGCAGGATTTCAGCGACATCAACGACCTCAGCAGGTGATTCATCGACTGTCTCATGGTAGTATTTGGCAAACCCATCCATCGTGGCTCCACGCTGGACAGTTACACCGGTCTTCGGTACATCCGAGAATTTTATGGTGTTATTAATTTCGGCAAAAATTGCATCGGCGACATCAAGTCCGACTTTGTTCTTATCCACATCAAAAGCTGCAACAACTTTAACATCACTCACATGGTAGGGACCGAACTTAACGTGCATCAGACCGGGAACAAACTTATCTTCTTTGACACCTCGATAGTATTCTATACCTTGAACCAAAGAAGATGCACAGTTTCCGACACCAACAATGGCAACTCGAATTTCAGGCATTTTGGTTATCCTCCTTAGTATGTTATAATTAACACATCATTGTTGATTATAACATTCTGTGGGTATAAATTTCCATGTGTATTTGATGGATTCAAGTGGAGTGGTCAAATTGAATCCAACGGAAAGATTGGCTGCCGCACGTTCCGATAGGTAAAATGCAGCGGATTCACTGCTGTTAGTCCAGGGGTGTCAACTTCAATAATCTTTCCTGCGATAGGCTCATAGGCTGCACGATAGGCAATGGCAGCCTTGACAACGATGTGCTTCATCTGCCGTGGATCGATTCCTAAGCTTAAAAGTTGATGCAGGCTGAATGGCACCTGACGTTTGCTGGTTAGTACGATTAGGCTCTTCCCTTCAATTTCGACAACTGCTGTGACGCCCTGATCTTGGTATCGCTGCCCCCCGTGCCGAGGCTCTGTTTCTTCGTAGTAACCGTCGTGGATGAGACGGACACGCCCACGGATTGGGACCGGCGAACCGTGTTGATCGTCCGATTTCCCGCCGACAGTCAGATCAACCTCCGCGCGAATACCCGCCCGAATACATGCCTCCACCTCCTGTGGTGCGTAGAGGATACAGACGAACCCGTCGCTTTTCTGTCGAAGCAATTCACTTAAAATGAACGTGCTATCCCCCGGCGAACCGCCTCCGATGTTATCTCCCATCTCGACTAGTATGACAGGGTGCGCCTCGCTCCGTATTGCCTGCGCGACCGCCGCTGCTGCATCTGGAAGCCTGATGTCTAGCTGATTGTGCACATCCCACAGCATCTTCGATAACCGCTCGGCTTCTGTTCGGGCGAGTTGTGAGTTGTTATCGGTCACAACGACAGCGGCAGGACCGATCTCATGGACATCGGCGTAGGGGTACCCTGCCGCAATGCTTGCCGCGAGCACGTTGGATCTGGTTTCCAACTGCACTGCCTCCTGAAGGATTGAATTCATCGGCTCGGCACTAGTATATTGATGCAGGATGTTGAAAATCATCGGTGGTTTGACGAGGGCTTGTGTTGGCTTGATTTCTCCACGAACCGTACGCATCAGAATCTCTGCGGCTTGGAGACCTCGTTGACGCTGATCGACGTGTGGATTTGTTTTGTAGATGACCAACGCGGTTGATTCCGCGACCATCTGCTCGGAGACATTCGTGTGGTGATCGAGCGTGGAGACGATGGGAAAATCGGTTCCTAACGCTCGGCGCATCCGGCGCAGTACCTCGCCATCGCCATCGGGATAGCTTTCAACGACCATCGCACCATGCAGGGCAAGTAACACCCCATCAAGATTTGGGACCGATTGAATGCGCTGGATCAGTTCAGTAACGATTTCGTTAAAGGCTTCATCGGTCACTCTACCCGCAGGTGTTGCGGCAGCCATCAGGGTTGGGTGTAAGTCCCAGCCGTATGCTGATGCGCCTTCAATAAAACCACCGACCTCATGATGGGCTTCTCCCCAAATATCAAGGATGTCATTATCGAAAATCAGACGCCCGGACTCAAATGCAGCACGGTCTGTTGGTACGTTACTGAACGTGTTGGACTCGTGCATGATGCCTCCAATTGCGATGGTTGCCATGATCTTTTCCTTCCCTCCGATAAATTGCGATTGAATTTCCCCATCATGTGTGCTATCATTGGTACATTCATCAATTGGTTTTGTTCAAGGGGATATTATATCAGTTTTTGTTAAAGGATGCAAAGGGGCAGATGGATAACAGCTTGCTCCGGTGCAAATTTACTTACGAGGTGATTCAATGAAAGTCGCTTATGCGTTTCGTCGTGGAGTATTGTACCCACATCAAGACGGGGGTATCGGATCGAAGGAACATCGTAGCGCGTTCTTGAAAAAAGCGAAAGAGATCGGCTTTGATGGCATTGAATTGGGTGCCAGCGTGCTAGACCAACCGGACGTCGCATCCCTTCGAGCGGAGCTTGAAGATGCCGGCATGCCGTGTGTCGCCATACGCGGCGGAGGCAGCTTCATAAATCCACGTGCCGCTGCGGGAGCAAGCAAGCAGTGGGAGCAGATTATCGGTTTTGCTGCACAGATTGGTGCCGGGGTGGTCAATTCAACAATCGGTGGAATCCCAGCTCCTGATCCGCGAGGAATAGGTACATATCGAGGAGAACGGATATCCCAAGGGTCTAGCCGGACTGCAAGAGAAGAGGATTATGAACGCACCGCCCGTGGGCTCTCTGGGGCTGCGAAGGTTGCCGCCGATCAGGGGTTGGAGATTTCGATCGAGATCCACCAGAACACGATAGCTGATAACAGTTGGACTGCCTTACACCTGCTGGAACTCATCGATCAGCCCAACGTCGGCATCAACCCTGACCTCGGCAACATCTACTGGACTTATGACATCCCAGAGGAGTCTTGTGAAGATGCCATCGCTGCGCTCGCAGCCCGTTGCAATTATTGGCACTGCAAGAATCTATACCGCGTCCATATCCCCGACCTTGAAAAGTCGATTCTATTGCAAGCCCCAATTCCCGATGGAGATATTGACTACCGATTTGCAATCTCGGCAATGTTGGATGCAGGCTACAGCGGTTATCTCGCCATCGAAGGTATGCGTCTCGGCGATCAATTCCACGGCGATGGCAAAAGCGTCGCTTATGTGAAATCGGTGGCGGCGGAGTTAGGTGGGTAAATACGGTCATGAGTAAATGGGTTGTAGGTCTGCCCATTTACTCGTTTGCTTTTTTGTTTGGGAAACCATACATAACCTTTATGGACAAAAGAGATCTTGCAAGACAAATTAAAGCCGCTTCGTATTTGACCGGAGAATTTAAGTTGCGGTCTGGCCAAACCAGCTCGTTCTATTGGGACAAGTACCGCTTTGAAAGCAATCCGGTTTTGTTGTGCGCAATTGTGGATGAGTTGCAGAAACTTTTACCCACATCTTTCGACAAGCTCGCCGGCTTAGAGTTGGGTGGTGTTCCTCTTGCAACCGGACTCTCCTTCAAAACAGGAAAACCGTGTCTATATGTCCGCAAAGAAGCCAAAACCTACGGCACTTGCAATTTGGTAGAGGGCGGATTTCAAGCGGATGACACGGCGTTGGTAATCGAAGATGTGGTCACAACCGCTGGACAGATCCGGACATCGGTCTGCCAAATGCGGGAGCTTGGGTTAAAGGTTGAGCATGCTTTTTGCGTCATCGATCGGGCGAGTGGTGGACGTGAGAATCTGGCGGAGATTGGATGTTCACTTACGTCGGTTTTTACGTTAGAGGAACTTGAGCGATGGGCACAGGATTAGCAACGCATGCACAACAGGCGCGAAAGCGGCGGATTTATCATCGGTGTGGATTAACACAGGCATAAGTCAGATTGATCGGAGCACTCCAGTGCCAGAACTGGTCATTCAGGACTTACAGGATTTGATTGAGAGGTAATATTGAAAATTCTATTCATTGGAGACATCTTTGGGGGCCCCGGACGGAAAGCTCTTGCGAACCTCCTTCCGCATCTGATTGAAGAAGCAGATGGGGTTGATGCAGTTATCGTCAACGCGGAAAACGCCGCCGGTGGCAAAGGATTGACCCAATCGGTGCTCGACGAAATCCTAGATTTGGAAGTTGATGTCATAACGACTGGAAACCATGTCTGGGATAATCGTGAAATTTTTAGGTTCATTGATACAGAACCAAATCTTGTCCGCCCAGCAAATTTTCCGAAAGGTACGCCAGGACGCGGCTGGCTCGTCGCCACAGCAGCTTCAGGAACGCGGATCGGTGTGATAAACATCGCAGGACAACTTTATATGGATAGCTACGAGAATCCGTTTCACACCTTCGATGCCATCCTCCCGCAGATCCAGGCGCGGACACGCTTTATTCTGCTCGATTTCCACGCAGAAGCGACGGCAGAGAAGATTGCGATGGGTTGGTATGCGGACGGAAAAGTAAGTGCTGTTGTTGGCACCCATACCCACGTTCAGACAGCCGACGAGCAGATCCTCCCGCAAGGCACCGGTTACATCACGGATGTCGGCATGACGGGCCCCCACGACTCGGTAATTGGCATGAAAAAGGAAGAGGTGATCGAGCGTTTTCGGACAATGCTGCCTCGCCGTTGGCAAGTTGCGAGCAGCAACATCATCCTCTGTGGGGTTATTCTGGAATTGGATGATGAGAGCGGCAAAGCACTCTCGATTCAGCGTATTCGCCTTCCTATGAGCGACGTAATCAAAGCTCGGTAGTTCAGTCATTATATTTTCACACTACATACTTGCTTATGATGTTTCCCACAGGTAAAACTTACAAAGTCCACGAGATTACACAGATTCTGCAAGGCATTTTGCAATCGGAGCCGATACTACAAGATTTATGGCTTGAGGGTGAGATCTCGAACTTTGCGCGTCCCGCTTCTGGACATATCTACTTCACGCTCAAAGACAACAATAGCCAGATTCAGTGTGCGATTTTTCGTCCTGCTGCTTCCCGCCTGCGATTTCCATTGCAAAACGGGGACGCTGTGCTTGTTAATGGGCGGCTCAGTATCTACGGTGCGCGGAGTCAGTATCAGATGATTGGCGAGCGTGTTGCACCTGTTGGTGTAGGAGAGCTACAAATCGCCTTTGAGCGACTCAAGGAACAGCTCGATGAGGAAGGGTTGTTCGATCCAATCCATAAAAAGCCGCTGCCAAAATTTCCACAGACGATTGGTCTCATCACCTCTGCGACGGGGGCAGCCATCCGTGATATTCTCCGAATGTTGCAAAAACGTTACCCCGCGGTGGAAGTGCTTCTATTTCCGACCCTTGTGCAAGGGGATGACGCAGCACCAGAGATTGCCCACGCCATTGCGTGTATGAACCATTTACCGGGGATAGATCTCTTGATCATTGGTCGGGGGGGCGGGTCCATGGAAGATTTGTGGGCGTTTAACGAAGAGGTTGTTGCCCGCGCGCTTTTTGCATCGCGTATCCCGACCATATCTGCTGTGGGGCACGAGACCGATATTACCATCGCAGATCTGGTTGCTGATCATCGTGCCCCAACCCCTTCTGCAGCGGTCGAACACATCGTCCCGGATCAGGAAGAACTGCGCCAGCAGCTTGCTGCTATCAGGTCCTATTTAGTGCAAAGCATCGTTGGGCGAATTGATGTTGTAGGGACAAAACTAGAAAATATACAGAGCCGTATCCCATCAACACATCGGATTGATGCCATTAATCGCCTTCGACAGGTGATTGATCAGCTTGACATCCGAGGGCAACGTGCAGGGGCACAACAGTTAAACGGGAAACGACGAGCGTGGCAAGTCGCTACTGCCCAGTTAGATACGTTGAGTCCTTTGGCGACATTGGCTCGTGGATATAGCATCTGCAAAGATTCAAGGGGAAAAACGGTTACAGATGCCGCGCAGGTCCGCGTTGGCGAAGAGATTCACCTCCGGCTTTCGCGGGGACAGTTAGCATGTCGTGTGTTGAAAGGAGAGATAGATGTCTGAAGAGATGAGTTTTGAGGAAGCCTTAACCAAACTTGAGGCGGCAGTTGCCCAGCTTGAGCAGGGGGATGCTTTGACTCTGGATGAGTCGTTGGAAGTATTTGAGGAAGGCATCCGTCTGACCCGTCTCTGTCGAGAGAAGCTTGACACAGCGGAATTGCGTGTGCAACAACTGGTTGAAGTTGATGAAGATGTATTTGAAATGGCACCGTTTGAAGTGGCAGATGAAGGAGAAATCTAATCGCTCGTCGTAGAGGCTGCAACATTTTGTTTTTATTTGCTGATTGTTACAAGGAGCTTTGGAATGCTTTTAGAAAAAATTAATACACCCACAGATCTCAAATCACTAAATACCAACCAACTGAAAGAACTCGCCGCAGAGATGCGTGGATACCTTCTTTCAGTGCTATCAGAACACCCCGGACATTTTGCACCCAACTTAGGGACAGTTGAGTTGGCAATCGCCCTCCATTACGTTTTCGATACCCCGCGTGACCAAGTTATCTGGGACATCGGACATCAAGCATACCCACACAAACTTCTCACCGGTCGCCGCGATGCGTTTCCGACGCTTCGTCAGTATGGTGGCATCAGTGGGTTTCTCAGCCGATCCGAAAGCGAGTACGATGTGTTTGGTGCCGGTCATTCAAGCACATCGCTTGCAGCGGCGTTGGGAGTTGCCACCGCTCGTGACTTCAACAACGAAGATTATAAAGTGGTCGCTGTCATCGGCGATGGCGGTTTGACAGGTGGGATGGCATTTGAGGGACTGAATACGGCTGGTGATTTCAAAAAAGATATGCTGGTCATCCTCAATGACAACCAGATGTCCATTTCACAAACGGTTGGTGCGTTCTCAAAATATTTGAACCGCCTCTTAACCAATCCGACCTACAACGCTCTCCGTTCCAGTGCGAAAGAGATTGTGGAGCGAATTGCCCCGGAAGTGAAACCTGTCGCCAAACGAATTGAAGCCGCCCTCAAGCCCGGCACACTGTTTGAGGAGTTTGGCTTTCGCTATTTCGGTCCCCTTGAAGGTAATGACCTGGAGGCGTTGTTGCCCGTGCTTGAAGGCGTGCGATCGCTACATCAGCCAATTCTGCTGCACATTGTTACCCAGAAGGGAAAAGGATATCTGCCTGCTGAGACGGATTCAGAGTCATTTTACAGCGTCAGCGGCAAGTTTGACCTCGAAACCGGTAAATCGCTTGTCCCCAAGTCACTCATTCCGGCATATACCAATGTTTTCAGTAGCACACTGATTGAACTTGCCAAACAAGACCCCCAAATTATCGCTATAACCGCCGCAATGCCAAACGGCACAGGATTAGATAAATTCCAGGAGGTGTTTCCTGATCGCTTCTTCGATGTTGGCTTGGCAGAGCAGTGTGCTGTCACCTTCGCGGCAGGGCTAGCGACCCAAGGTGTCAAGCCGGTTGCGGCAATTTATTCCACCTTCCTGCAACGCGGCTACGACCAGTTGGTTCACGATGTCTGCATCCAGAATCTACCTGTTACCTTCGTGCTAGACCGCGCTGGACTTGTCGGGGCAGATGGACCAACGCATCACGGCGTTTTCGATTTTGCGTATCTGCGTTCTCTGCCAAACATGGTGGTGATGGCACCAAAAGATGAAGATGAACTCCAGCACATGGTGAAAACCGCCGTTGAGTACGAAAAGGGACCGATTGCCCTTCGCTATCCTCGCGGGACCGGTGTGGGGGTCCCAATGGCGAGCCAACCCCAATCCTTGCCAATTGGGAAAGGCGAGGTCTTATGCAACGGCGATGACCTATTGATTCTAGCGATTGGAAATCGCGTCCAACCATCGCTCGACGCAGCAGATATATTGACGGATTCAGGGGTATCGGCGACAGTGGTGAATGCGCGATTCGTCAAGCCACTTGATGACCAACTAATCCTTCCGATCGCTTCACGGATTGGAAGGGTGATTACGGTTGAGGATGGCGTGCTGATGGGCGGATTCGGCAGCGCGGTCTTGGAGATGTTCACAGATAGCGGATTAACGAATGTGCGAGTCAAACGCCTCGGTATCCCTGATCAGTTCATCGAACATGGAGATGTCAAAACCTTGTATGAACAGTGTGGTTTAGATGCGGAGGCGATTGTCCGTGAGGGATTAAAGCTTGCACATGAGCAAATTAGCCAATAGTCGAGGAGACCTCGGTCAGAACAAGCAGCGGCTCGATACACTTGTTGTCGAACGTGGTCTCGCCGAAAGCCGTGAACGAGCGAAGCGGTTAATTCTCGCCGGCGAAGTGATTGTTTCGGGTAGTAATCAGGTCAAGCCGGGGCAACTTATCTCACTGGATGCGGAAATTGTAGTGAAACAGCCACCACGGTACGTCAGTCGGGGCGGGCTGAAGCTAGAGAAGACGTTACAGGTTTTCCAAGTTGATGTGCGTGACAGCGTCGCAGTCGACGTTGGGGCATCAACCGGAGGGTTCACAGATTGTCTGCTACAACACGGCGCAAGGTTTGTATATGCTGTAGATGTTGGTCATGGGCAACTTGCATGGAAAATCCGTCAAGATCCGCGGGTGTGTGTCATTGAAGGGACCAATATCCGCACGATTGATGTGAATCGCCTTGGGCTGCCGGTCGAAATTGGCGTGGTTGATGTCTCGTTTATCTCTCTCCAAAAAGTCTTACCGGTCATCATCCAAATAGTTAATCCGATGGGGGATGTGCTTGCTTTGGTCAAGCCACAGTTTGAGGCGGGACGGCAACAGGTCGGCAAAGGCGGTGTTGTGAGGGATGTGAGGATCCACGTTCAGGTGCTTCGCGATCTCATCCAGTTTGTTCGTGGACTCGGGCTATCTGTTATGGGGATCTCCTACTCTCCGATTCGTGGTCCCGCGGGCAACATTGAGTATCTGATCTGGTTTAAGGCAGGGATTACGTCTTCTTCAGCAGATTGGGAGGAACGCGCGGCGCAGGTGGTTCAAGAAGCTAACACCGCTTTACAATAAGCTAATGGGAGAGCATTATGGCGATTGGTATTGGTATCATTGGCGCAGGTGGAATTTCCCGCGCACATGCACGTGCATACCTCCAGATCCCTGATGAAGCACGGATTGTGGGGGTCGCAGATATTCTTGAGGACCGGGCGCAAGCAGCGGCACAGGAGTGGGGCGCGAAATACGCATTTGGGGACTATCGGGAACTGCTCGCACTTGCAGAGGTAGATGCTGTGAGTGTTTGCACGTATACCAAAGCACACTACGAACCAACAGTCGCCGCGCTTCAAGCGGGGAAGCACGTCATTGTGGAAAAACCGATGGCTGCGACGACCGCTGAAGCGTCTCAGATGGTGGAAGCCCAAAAAGCTAGCGGAAAAATCCTAATGGTGGGGCTGAAATGGCGGTTTATGCCAGAAATCCGAGCGGCGAAAGCATTTATTGAGGCGGGAAACCTCGGACAAATCTATTACGCCGAAGCCATCGGCTGGCAGCACCGCGGCATCCCCGGCGGAACGTTCATCAAAAAAGAGACAGCCGGGGGTGGGGGACTCATGGACAATGGGGTCTACACGCTCGACGCTATTCTCTACATGATGGGGCACCCCAAACCGCTCACGGTTTCCGGCACCGATGCCAATATTTTTGGGCATTCTCCGGACGGGACCTGGAATATCGACGATTTTTCAGTGGAGGATTTTGGAACAGCCTACGTCCGGTTGGAGGGAGGGATTACCTTGTTCTTCGCACATAGCTGGGCGATTAACTTCCCGGAGCAGTGGCAAATACGTATCGCCGGCAGCCGCGGATCTGTTGAGGTCTTTCCCTTTGGCTCAGAATCGAAACTGCGTCTATCGCACGGGGGCTACAGCGATTTGCGGGATGTCACACCGGATGAATTGCCAGAAGGAAGTATAGACATCACTTATGAGATTAAGCAGTTTGTGCAAGCTATCCGAGAAGCGCAACCCTCTCCCATCCCTGGGGACACCTTTCTGTATACCAATATAATTTTCGATGGACTCTACCAATCCTCGCGGCTGGGACGTGAAGTTCCGGTCAGCCTACCCTAGTACGCCTCTATTTGCGCGTCCATTTATCTGCTAGTCTGCGCGTGAAGCGCATCGAATAAAAAAAGCACCGGGCGAATGGTATCCCCAGTGCTTTTTGTGGAACTATCAAGCGAAGATGTGGTTTACCATCTGTCGCGGCCGCCGCCACCGCCACCGCCGCCACCGCCGCCACCGCCGCCACCGCCGCCGCCGCCGCCACCGCCGCCGCCGCGCCTATCGCCGCGTGGGGGACGAGGACGAGCCTCGTTTACTTTCACCGAACGTCCAGCTACCTCCTGCCCATCTAATCCTGCAATCGCCGCTTCCGCTTCGGCACTTTCGGGCATTTCGACAAATCCAAATCCCCTCGATCTTCCACTGTAGTGATCTCGAATAACGTTAGCAGTGTCGACTGTTCCGAAACTTTCAAAAGCCTCTCGTAAGTCATCATCCGTGGCGTCAAATGACAGATTACCGACATAAATATTCATCTGAATTTCCTCTCTCAAAAAATATTGTCCAAAACTTGCAAACGTGGATTTAGCAAAGCTAGTCCAAGATTGATTTTGGTGAACCTCATGACCCGGTAAAGCATCTATGAGATTTCAAGAAGTTGAATCATGGAAAATAAGGTCTTTTCCCGCCGGCGGAGGATTGGTATTTCGCCCGCCAGGGATCATCCCAAGAACCGCCTGTCCAAACCCGGAGATTGGCTTCCCCCTCACCGATAATATAATCGCGTGGTTCGCAGTTCATTGATGAATTGACACCGTGCCATCTTATAGCGTACCCCTTGATAGTATCACCACATTCCGCGTGTGCTATCACTTTTCTCTACATCGTAGGACTTGAGAACTGAATACCTGTCGGATAACATCGTTGTCTCTGAGTTGTTATTGACGCCATTTCATTTACAAAGTGACGTGATTATCAAACGCTGTAAGATGCTAGTGCTGGTCTCACAGAGAAACGCCATCGCAAGTGATTTTCGTTGAAGAAATACGAGAACAGAAATTCAAGCGTTCTGATGTCTTCCGATTAAATTTAACCATCGCGCTTAGTAATTCACAAAGCTACAAGGGCATCAATAGATGTCACTCCGATGGATGTCAAACGGTATCGGTTGAGTAAATTCGTGCCAATTCCGACCTTGCCCCAACCTTTTTTTATTTGCGTAGTTGCATATTTCTATCCGCATCAATTCCATTTGACACTATTTCTTTAAATATTATACGCCAAAATAGCGCAAATATCCAGAAGGAATTTTTGTTGGAAAGAATTTCCAGAGATATCCGTCTGTTTTTTTGAGCCTACAGAGCAAGTTCCGCCCAACATTTTCAACATTGCAAAGTCCGTTGCAATGTGGGATAATCAATGGAACGTTAGACTTTGTAGATAACGATTATTGTAACGGAAGGAGAGGCAGATGAATCAAACGGCAGATGTAGTTGTGGTTGGTGGTGGGGTCATTGGATGCTTCATCGCTTACGAACTCTCGAAGGCGGGACTTGAGGTAGTGGTGGTGGAAAAGGGACAGGTGGGCGCAGAAGCCTCTAGTGCAGCTGCGGGGTTGCTGGTGCCCTTACACATGGTGGAAGAGGAACGGGGGCTTTTTGAGTTTCACTTGGCTTCGACGAGGATGTTCCCCGCGTTTGTTCCAGAACTCCAAGAGGAGACGGGCATAAGTGTTGAGTATATCCCCTCCGGGATTCTGAGGGTTGCCCTGAACGATGAGGAGGAGACAGCTCGGCTGTCGCAGTTTCAAAAATTGGGGGAAGCCTTTGGGCTGGCAATAACACGACTGGATGCAACGGAAATACATTCCCTTGAACCTGAACTGGCACCGGCGGTTTGTGGTGGCATCTTTTCCCATGATGAGGCGTACATCAATAACGGTCGCTTGGTTCTGGCGTTGGCGAGAGGTGCTTCCGTCCGAAACGCTCGATTCCTCGAAGGGTGTATTGCGACCGGTGTGCGGCGAACGGACGGACGCTTCTCGGCGCTCCAAACGAATGAAGGGGAGGTTTCTGCCGGACATCTCGTGATAGCGACCGGTGCGTGGAGCCGTGTTTTCTGCGAGGCGTTGGACATCACCATCCCTGTCGCTCCCGCGCGCGGACAGATGTTGGCGGTTACAACCATTCGGCGTTTGCTCCAACGTCCCATCAATTCTAGCAAAGGGGCACTCGTTCCCCGTGCGGATGGCTCGGTGCACGTCGGAGCAACGGTTGAACATGTCGGCTTTGATAAGCGTAATACCCCCGAAGCGGTTGCAGATTTGTTAAAAAGGGGGACGGCGGTAGTCCCCGCCTTGAGTGAAGGGCGTGTTGAAAGGATGTGGTCGGGTTTACGTCCTTTCTGTGAGGATGGGCTGCCCGCCATTGGGGTACTTCCCGGCTGGGAAAATGTCTCGATTGCGGCGGGTCACTTTACAATGGGCATCACGGGCAGTCCGATAACGGCAAAGGTTATCAAAGAACTGATAGTCGATGGGCATTGGGATCAGTCGATGGAGATTTTCTCACCGGCTCGCTTTGTGGACGGTTAAAGGCAGATTCCTAGAGGACCGGGGAGGCGATTGTTTTCTTTCGGTTCGTACTGTAAATCTACACCGAGATGGACTTGCTGCGCTCCGCCCTTCTAAATAGAGGAGGCGTAGGGTTGGATTGCCTTCAGATTATCCGTCTCTTCCTGACTGGTATGATAGAGATCCCACCGGAGTTGAAGGTTCATCCAGAAATTTGGTGAAACCCCAAAGAATTTCGCCAAGCGGAGTGCAATACGAGGGGTCATTCCCTGATGTCTATTCACAAGTTCATTGACACTCTGGTACGGGACATGAATTGCCATTGCAAGCTTCCGCTGACTGATATCCATTGGGCGCAGAAATTCCTCTAAAAGCATTTCACCTGGATGGGTCGGCGGACGATTGGTTGGTACACGAATCATTTTGTTTCTCCTTGGTTAATGATAATCCACAATTTCAACTTCAGCTGGTCCGGTGTCTGTCCACCAAAACAGATACGGTATCAGACGTATTTCATGATTCTGAGTTTATCATCTTCTAAAAGGGTAAGCGAGTGAAAGGCATAGCTCCTCGTCCTGACTGCTATACAATTTTGGAAATATCTTAAAAAAAGAAGAAGGAGCAAGACCAATGGCAAAGTATCGAGCCGCGCTAATTGGGTG
>JAKZSX010000312.1:0-6125 GCA_047517405.1 Candidatus Poribacteria bacterium
TCTGATAAGAGGGGAAAGACAAAGGAGAAGATCCCCTCTTATCTTCTCCCCTTGTCAGGGGAGTTGCAGGGGGACTTTGGAAACTTCGCTAGGGTCGGAGTTATTGGTAAATGTCTACTTATTTCTTGCGTTTACTATAAATGTCCCTAATCGTGTAGTTCGTCCTCTTGATCGCTTTTGTTCAGCCAGCCGTAAGATTCCAGTTTGCGATACAGGGTCCGCAAACCGATTCCGAGCATTTCCGCGGCGCGTTTCTTATTGTTGCCGGTTTCCGCTAACGTCTTGCCGATAGCTTCTTTTTCGATTTCTTCCATTGTCATTCCAACTGTTCCCACCTTCTCATCCTCCGAAGCTGTGGGGAACGCAGATTTGCCTTCCCCACTTTCCTCATTATCTGGGGTATCAGGATTCAGAGGAATCCCCAGTTGAACATCGGTATTCAGGACAACCTCGGAACCTGTGAAGCCTGTTTGAAGTTCGGATGAGAAATCGTCGAGTTGAAGGGTCTCCCTCGTCGCTAAGATGATGGCGGTTTCGATGGCGTTGCGTAATTCACGGACATTTCCCCCCCAAGTGGCATTTTTCAGGCAATCCATCGCTTGTGGGGTGATCCCCGTAACGGCGCGGTCGTGTTCTTTGCTGAACTCCTTGATGAACGCGTCGATCAGGAGCGGGATATCCTCTCGTCGTTCACGTAACGGGGGCACCCGCATCGGAAATCGGTTGATACGGTGATAGAGGTCGTTGCGGAATTTTCCACTTTTCACCGCCGCTTCGAGGTTTGTATTAGTTGCAGCGATGATACGGACATCGGTTTTGATGGGTGCCTCCCCGCCGAGGCGTGTGAATTCATGTCCTTCCAGTACACGAAGGAACTTCACCTGGGTTTCGGGTCCCATTTCCCCGACCTCGTCTAGCAGTAAGGTGCCACCGCTTGCCTGCTCGAACAGACCCAGTTTGCGGGCAGTTGCCCCGGTGAAAGCACCACGTTCATGACCAAACAGTTCGCTTTCAAGTAGCTCACGATAAAGCGCGCCGCAGTTAATTATTCGATACGGTTTGTCCTTCCGGCGGCTATGGTTGTAGATTGCATTCGCGATTAATTCTTTCCCAACGCCGCTCTCGCCACGGATGAGGACAGTTGCATTGGTCGGGGCAACGAGCCGGATCGTGCGGAAGAGCTCTAGCATTGGTTTTGAAGTGCCGATAATGTTGGCAAACCCAAACTTGTCATCAAGTTGTTGTCTCAGATTAACGTTCTGGAGGAAGAGTGACCGCTTTTCGATGGCGTTCTTCGTTGTTTGGCGTAATATGTTAATCTTTATCGGCTTTTCGAGGTAACCATCTGCGCCTGCTTTCGTGGCTTCGACTGCATTATCAATGGTGCCATAGCCGGTTAAGATGATGACTTGTGTGTAAGGGGAGTTGTCCTTTATGCGCTTGAGCAGATCAATCCCGCTCAGGTCGGGCATCTTCTCATCCGTGATGACGACATCAACATTTTCAGCGGCTAGGGTCTGCAATGCCTCACGTCCGCCCGACGCTGCCAAGAGATCATAGCCTTCGCGCTCAAGCGCTTCGACAACGACTTCGACACTTGCCCGATCATCATCTACTACAAGGATTTTTGGGCTCATTTCATCACCTGCTGCTACTTAACCTAAGCTGTTAGTTTCTTATAATACTACAAACATGTCGCCCCGCTGGGGCTTTGGGGCGTTGGGATTGGCTATTGCTATAAACATGACGCCCCGCTGGGGCTAAGAAATTGAAACTCCTACCAACTATACGCATATTGCCTCGCTGGGGCGAAATGCGCCAATGCGCCAAAATTCAAGACACACACCCGTCGTAGGGGAAGGGTCGCCTCGTCCGACGGGTTGGGAAACCCAACCCCTACGGGGTCAACCGTGCGCCATGATACCACATTGCGCTCCGCTGGAGCGCCGGTTTGGATTAGGGCAGGCACAAGACCTGCCCCTACGAATACCGGTTTTTATTTGACGGGTATCGAGATGGAGAATTTTGTGCCTTGCCCGGGGGTGCTCTCCACGTTTATTTGTCCGCCATGTCCTTCAATAACCCGTTTTACAATTGCGAGACCGACCCCGGTCCCTTCTTCTTTTGTGGAGACAAACAGATCAAAGATTTTGTTGAGTTGTTCTAGCGGGATGCCCTGACCTGTATCTTCGACATCGATTTGTATGTGCCCATTCGACGGCTTTGCGCGAACCGTGAGCGTGCCGCCATCTTCCATTGCCTGAACCCCGTTGATAATGAGATTCAGTAACGCCTGCTTGAACTGAGATGGATCAAGTTGAACGGGGGGCAGCTTTTCAATCTCACGGCTGACCTGAACATTTTGCCTCTGTGCCTCTGGCTCGTTGAAGTCTAAAACCTCTTCGATGAGCACCGCGAGATCACAGTTTTCAAATGTCAACGGTGGTAATTTGGCATAGCGACGGAAATCGGTTAATATTCGATCAAGGCGTTCCACTTCCCTACGGATACGCCGGACTCTGTCCTGTAGATCCGCTGGGGAATTACGATTTTCAGTAGATAGATCTTCTTCCAAAATTTGGAGGTTAAGGTTAATGCTATTTAACGGATTACGGATTTCATGGATTAGCTCGCGGGTGAGGATATGTGTCGGTTTAGGGTGCTCATTATTAGGTTCTTGGGCACGTAGGTATCTCTGCCGCCGTGCCGCGACAGCCAGAATACCAACAGCAAGAATCAGAATGATCCCACTTGAAACCAACCACCAGGTAACGTGCATACCATTTGACAGGAGAGATTTTAAGAGAAAGGAGGTGTATCGTTGGACCTCCGTGGCATTATAGGGAAAATATCTATGCAACCGCGCCCGAACGATGAACTACAAAAGTATGGGATCCAGCCCGGAGGGGGTTCCCCCCGGGCTGATACCGCTAGACATATCAGCTACTATACAGTGCGTTCCTGTGCTTCTTGAATTTCTACATTTCGGCTTCTTAAGTGCCAGAGGTGTATGATTGGACTGGCGATGAAAATAGATGAATACGTTCCGACGATGACGCCCACAATCAACGCCAATGCGAAGGTGTTGATTTCTTGGCCCGCAGACGTTTGGAGGAAAACAACGAGAACAACAAAGAGTGTTGTCAAAGAAGTCACCACGGTACGGCTCAAAGATTGGTTGATGCTTCTGTTGATAATTTCAGCAAAATCGGCCCCTCTAAGCAGTGTGCTGTTCTCACGAATACGATCAAATACAACAATCGTATCGTTCAAAGAGTAGCCGATAATTGTGAGAAATGCGGCAACTGTCGGCAGATTAATTTCCCTTACGAACACCGAAAAGACTCCCAATGTAATCAGCACATCGTGAACTAGAGCAGCAATGGCACCGATAGCGAAACGAAATTCAAAGCGCCAAGAGATATATAGAAGCAGAATAACTATTGACCAGAGAACAGACCACAGCGCCGCCCATTTAAGGTCTTTGCCGACACTGGGTCCAACCTCATTCACACTTACAGCACGTGGCATCGCCTGCCAGTCTCCCTCCCCTTGTAGTAGGGCATCGGTAAGGATCTGTCCGACACTTGCTTGTATTTGCACTTCGGCTGCTTGCGTCAAGTCGGATCCAACTTCGTTCGCAAGCACAAAGGTGATGGTATCCTCACCCTCTACAATCTCACGAATCTCATTTCTCAATCGATGTTCGCCCTCGACCAATTGAATGACATCTCCGGGGCGGAACACATGCACTCTCTCCTGTGTGGAGCTCACCTGAACGCTCCCCGCGGTTGCATCGCCGGGATCGGCGATCAATGGCGCAACGACCCTCTGGCTGTCAAATTCCTGCTGGTAGCCGATGTCAATCGATGCTTCCTGCTTCGACGCATCCACTTGAATTTTTGAGTGCTCATAGCCCAGTTCCATCAGTTTGGCGGACAGTTCCGGTTGGGTGACCACGCGATTAAATTTGGCGTAGGTCTTGACACCACCCCGAAAGTCAATCCCAAAATTGGGTCCGTTATGGAGAACTAGTGAAACTAAGCCGATAATAATAAGAATTGAAGACACAAGAAATCCCATTCGACTTTTGCCAAGAAAACCGATGGTTGTGCCTCTGATGACCTCCTGTCCGATGCTTAATTTTCGGACCTCCCGACTACCAAGCACCCAGCCGTAAATTTCTCGTGTAACAACAATGGCAGTAAACATACTGGCAAAGATACCGATTCCCAATGTGATAGCAAACCCTTTGATGGGCCCGGTTCCGAAATGGTAGAGCACTGCTGCAACAGCTAACGTCGTTACGTTGGCGTCAAGAATTGTCCAGAAGGCTTTCTGGTAGCCGGTCTCAATTGCAGACCATACTGTTTTGCCGGTGCGTAGTTCCTCACGAATACGCTCAAAGATAAGCACATTTGCATCAACCGCTATTCCTATGGTCAAAACAAGCCCTGCGAGTCCGGGCAGCGTCAAAGCGGCACCAAATCCGGCAAGTGCGCCCAGAATAATCAGCATATTAAACGCGAGTGCAATAATTGCAACGATGCCCGAAAATCGATAGTAGATTAGCATGAATATCAGAACGACTGTCATACCAATAACTGCGGCGCGAATACCGTCGTCAATTGCTTCTTGACCTAGGGTTGGTCCAACGGTCCGCTCTTCGGCGATTTTCACACCGACGGGGAACGCCCCAGCTTTGAGGATATTTGCCAGATATTGGGCTTCCTCGAAGGTAAAGTCTCCAGAGATTTGGGCATTTCCTCCGAGAATGGGTTCATTGATTCGCGGTGCAGATTGAACCTTTCCATCGAGCAGAATAGCTAAGAGTTCACCGACATGGTTGGAAGTTAGTTCACCGAATTTACGGCTACCTTGGGAGTCAAAGCCCATAGACACGACAATCTCGAAGCTGGTATTGCCTTGGGTTTCCCGCGCATTCCTAATTCGATCGCCGCTCAGTAGGACTGGACTCTGCACAACGTACCAGCTATTCGCCAGAGTGGTTCCATCATCGTTATGATATCGGATTTCGGTACCTTCGGGTATATCGTCAGGAGGTGTGGTATTCGCTGATCCGGTCCAAGCAATGGCACCAGTAGGACTTTTTTCTACTAGCTTAAATTCGAGACGTCCCATCGTTTTGACAATCTGGAGGGGTTTTGATGAGTCCTTTGCGCCGGGCAATTCTACGATGATCCGAGGTCTGTTAGCTTCGCGTCGAATCGACGGTTCAGCAACACCGAACGCATCAATGCGGTTTCGTAGCACTACCATAACTTGGTCGATTGCTTGTTCGCTGTACTGCTCCAAGCCAGACTCGTCCAATCGAATTTGATAGGTGATTTCTATGTCGGTCCGATTAATTTCTTGAGGCGCATTAAAGAACTCTAAATCTTTAAGATTGTCCTGTGCCTTTTTCAGATATTCTGCCCGTTCGTTCGGGTCCGAGAGCCGTTTGGGAATACCCACAATGACGTTTAACGCATTCTCCTCAAGGACAGGCTCCGCCTCTCTACAATGAATCTTTTCTGCTCGCAATCGTTCGGGTACTGAGGAGGCGCGTGCCTTCAGCAATTCAACTTTCGACTCCTCAAGATCGACTTCGAGGACGAGATGCACTCCGCCTCTGAGATCGAGACCGAGTTTTAAGCGATTATCCGGTATCAAGCGACGGGCGATTGTCGGGATACTTCCATGCAGATGCAGACCTTCCAAAACTTTTTCCAGATCTGCCTTGCTCTTTGGAGATAAAAAATTGACGAGGAAGTCTCGTTCTTCTGTTGTATCAAATTGATAATCCACCGCCTCTGCAAATCCATTAGCCTCTAACCTTCTCTGCAAGATTTCCTTGAGTTCCGTTGTTGCATCCTGA
This sequence comes from Candidatus Poribacteria bacterium, assembly GCA_047517405.1. GTDB lineage: Bacteria > Poribacteria > WGA-4E > WGA-4E > PCPOR2b > PCPOR2b. The sequence goes on from JAKZSX010000312.1 coordinate 5,879, forward strand.
AAATTGATGCCCTCCGGATATACGACGCTTTGCAAGCTTACCTTTAACGCATTCTCATCGGTTGCCTCAAATTTGGGGAGTTTCTCTTGCATCCAGAGGGAGAGATTTCCGTATAGGGGATTGTAGAGGTTCTCTGGGGTGGGAATGAGGTACAATGCTGAAAATACGAGTACCACAATGATTAAGGTTAATTTCCACACACTAACGCTGTACATTCATTTCTCCTAAAAATAACCTAAGTTGCTAG
>JAKZSX010000313.1:0-15534 GCA_047517405.1 Candidatus Poribacteria bacterium
GCGTATTTCCGGATGAGATTGGCAAAGCGGAGCACGTTTGCTTCGTCGAGTGCTGCATCAACTTCATCCAGAACACAGAAAGGGCTCGGCTTAATCTTGAACACCGCGAAGAGCAGGGCAATGGCAACGAGTGATCGCTCGCCGCCGGAAAGCTGCGTGATGCTCTGCGGTCGCTTCCCCGGCGGACAAGCGATAATATCAATTCCTGAGTCTAACACGTCAGATGCGTCTGTCAAACGCAACTCCGTCTCCCCACCACCGAAAAGCTCCTCAAAGACCTCTTGAAAGTTGGTGCGTATCTGTTCAAATGCACCGAGGAACGCCTCGCGTGAGGTCTGATTAATCTTTTGAATCGCTTGATTGACCGATTCGAGCGACTTCTCAAGGTCTTCACGCTGGGCGACGAGGAAATCTTCCCGCTTCTTGTGCTCCTCATACTCCTCAATCGCTACAAGATTAACGGATCCTAGCCCTTCAATCTCGGCTTTCAGTGTGTCAATCTGTCCCATTAACTCAAGGTCATCAACCGGATTCTCCTCGATCTCAATCTGATCGATTGTGATTTGATACTTATCCAAGATTCGGGCGGCGATTGCCTTCAGTTGCATCTGCAGCTGAGTCGTCGTAACCTCCAGATGATGCCGCAGGCGGTTATGCTTCTCAAATTCCCTTCTTGCCCTGCGCATCAGTTTCTGCGCTTCTGCGATCTGTTCGATTAAGCCTACATGTTCCTCCTCTAGCTGTCTGACATTTTCTTCAGCCTCAAATTTTTCCTGCTCTATCTGAAGGAATTTGCGTTGCGCTTCATCAATCTGTGCAGAGAGTTCTTGACGAGTCTGATCGTCGGAATCGATAACCGACTGATGCTCGGTGATACCGTCGCGAATCTGTGCCTGATTTTTTTGAAGGTTGAGGAGTTCAGAACTCAGACTCTGCAATTTCTCCCGTTTCCCTGCCAAGGCGACTTCGAGTTCTTGGCAGGACTCAACAATTTCATCCCGTTTATTCTTTTCGCTCCGGATCTGTTCCGACAACCGCTCGATGCGCCGTTGTAACGTGTGGCGCGTCTTGGATGCGTCCTCTAATTCAGACTGGAGCGCGTCCTGATCTGCTTTCGCTTGTTCTGTTTCCTGATGGAGACTGGCTCCTTCCTGCTCTACATCGTTCAACTGTCCTTCAAGCTGACTGATTTGTCGCTGTCCCTGTTCCAAAACTTTTGACAAACTCGCATACTCAATCCGGTGCGTTTGCTCCTGTGTGATGAGGGTTTGCCGAGTCTGTTGGAGCTGTGCTAACTTGCCAGCGAGTTTTTTGCTTCTAGCATCCTTTTCGTTAAGCTGGGTTGTCACTTGATTAATCCGTTCCTGGAGATCTTCCAACTCCCTTGAACGGCTCAGCAATCCACTAGTTGAGTTGCTGTTGTGCCCGCCTGTAACTGCGCCGGAAGTATTGATTAACTCTCCCTCTAGTGTGACGAGGCGTGCATTGTGACGGAAACGTCGTGTCAGTTTTATCGCAGTATCAAGGTCTTCGACGACGACCGTACTCCCTAGCAGTTGCTGAACTGCGACCTCATATTTCGGATCATAATCTAGAAGTTCGGAGGCTAGACCGATTACACCCGCTTCATCCAGCAGGTCGCCGCCACGGAATGGGCGTGTTCGTAGAATATCTAAGGGCAAAAATGTTACCCGCCCAGCTTTCGTCTGCTTGAGAAACTCAATGCCCGACTGTGCGTCTTCAGCGGTTTCTGTAACGACGTTTTGGATCGCGCTTCCCAAGGCGACTTCCATTGCTAACTCGTAGTCCGGTTCCGTCCGGATGAGTTCGGCAATGACGCCACAAATTCCACCGAACCGCGCTGGCTCCATTTCGCGGACTTTCAGGATGGCGCGGACACCTGTGTAGTAACCCTCATGCGCGGCTTGCAACTCCTTTAACGACTTGAGACGTGAAACGCTCATTCCTAGTGAATCCTGCATCCCCCGCATTTCGGATTCTAGCTTGCGGAGTGCCGCTTGATGCCGTTGGATCTCTTCTTCAGCTTTCTGCCGGTCTGTGTCAAGGCGAATCAGGTCGGCATTAAGCTGCTGTTCACGTCGTTGCGCCTTTGTATAACTCGCTTTTTCCGACTCCAGCTCAGTGCCTAAAGTGTTTGAGCGTTCTGTAATTCGATCCAAGTTGGCAGCTGAATACTCTAGCTTGTTATTGAGCGACGCAAGTTGCGTTTCTAGTTGTGAAACTTGATTCGTGGTTTCAAGCAATTTTTCTTGCGTTGCCTCCACAGAACCTTCCGCTTCCGTCACCCGCGCCGTGAGTTCCGTCAAAACCCGCCGCCGTGCGGTCAGACGGCTCTCCTCCAACTGAAGGGAGACGTCAACCTGTCTGTGTTCTTGCTCGCGTTCCCCTTTTTGTCCCTCAAGTTCCGACAGCTGTTTCTCTAGTGATTCGATTGCTTGAAGTGCCCGTTGACGTTGCTGCTGAATATTTAACTGTCGCTCCTTGTAAAGTGCGATCTGCCGTTCTGTTTGTTCGATTTCACTTGCGAATTGGTTCACAACTCCTTGCCCGGTGCGAATTAAGTTATCTAACTCCGCTCGACGCGCTGTCGCATCCTCAATCTGTTGCTCAGTGGAATCGATCTGCTCGTTCGCTTCTGTTACCGCAAGCATCAGTTCATCTAAGCTGAGTTGGGTTTGAGTCAACTCTTTGGCGAACCGGCCGTGTTCCCGACGGTTGAGGTCTAGTTCAAGGTCCTTCAGTTGACCGTGGAGATGTTGATAGCGTTCCGCTTGTTCGGCTTGCCGCTTGAGCGATTCAGTTTCACGCTGCAATTCGTGAATGACATCGTTAATCCGCACAAGGTTCTGCTCAGTTTCCTCTAGCTTTTTAATCGCGATTTTTTTGCGGTGCTTGTATTTGGTGATACCCGCAACCTCATCAAATAGGAAGCGGCGCTCTTCAGGACGAGTATTGAGAATAAGATCGATCTTGCTCTGCTCCATGACAGAGTAGGCATCGACACCGATTCCTGTATCCATAAAGAGCTCTGTAATATCTCGCAGCAGACACGAGGTATCGTTGATGAAATATTCACTTTCACCGCTACGGGTCAGTTGACGCCGAACTGCAATCTCTGGAGATTCGAGCGCAAGTTTTCCCTCAACGTTGGTGAAATGGAGAGAAGCTTGTGCCCGATGTGCTGGCTTAAAGTTCGATCCGCCGTTAAAAAGGAGGTCTTGCATATTGGTACAACGCAGGGCGCGAGGGCTCTGTTGACCCAAAACCCAACGAATCGCGTCTGACACGTTACTCTTGCCACAGCCGTTGGGACCTACAATGGTTGTGACCCCCGGCTCCAATACTAACTCCACATCTTCGGCGAAACTCTTAAAACCACTGATTTTAATTTGATTGATATGCAACGGATATTCCTCCTTCGATGGGCAATTCGCAAGTTACATTTTCTTTAACGCAAGTTAAGTGATAAGGTTTCGGTGTTGCGTTAGAAAAATCCGTTGCAAGTCGATGGAATACCCCATGTCAACTATCTCCTTCAATCCTTGGAAAGGCTCTGGTTCAGTGCGTCTTTAATCTCTGTGATAACTTCTGTGTCAACTTCCACGGCTAAACGCGCCTGTAACGCTTTTCTTGCCGCTTTGCCGCCAATCTGCCCTAATGCCCATGCAGCATGTCCGCGGACTAAGGGTTCGTCATCGTTCAACGCCGTCTTGAGAACGGGCACCGCAGCGCGATTCTTCCAATTGCCAAGTGCGACTGCAACATTTCGGAGAAAGCCGCGACGCTTCGCTCGCTTGATTGGGCTATTTCTAAAGCGTCTGCTAAACTGCTCCTGCGTCATGTTAATCAGGGACAGCAGCTTGGGTGCGAGATTTCCCTGACGGGGATAAAAACTACGTTCCTTTGTCGGTACAGCTTTGCTGTTCCAAGGACAAACTTCCTGACAGATGTCGCAACCGAAAATCAAGTTACCCATCTGCGGGCGGAGTTCGTGGGGGATGCTCCCTTTTAACTCAATAGTAAGGTAGGAAATGCACAGCCGGGAATCGAGGATATTTGGTGCTAGAATTGCATCTGTAGGACACGCCTCAATGCAGAGGGTGCACGTGCCGCAGCTCCCGCGAAGCGACGGTGTATCTGTTTCCAACTCGATACTGACCAAGATGCCTGCGAGAAAAAACCAAGAACCTGCCTGCCAGTTAATCACGTTCGTGTTTTTGGCAATCCACCCGATTCCCGCTCGTTCAGTGTACTCACGTTCGAGGACCGGGGCGGTATCTACATAAACTCTGGTCTTGACCTTTTCTTCGCCGGTTCTTTGGATAAATGCCGCCAGCCGATCCAATTTCGATCGGATAAGACCGTGATAATCCGTCCCCCACGCATATCGAGAAATCTGCCCGCGTGATGGGTCGTCTACAACCGATTGAGGTGGGTCGAGCGTATAGTAATTAATCGCCAACGCGATGATCGATTGGGCTTCGGGGAGGATTTGGCGCGGATCTCGCTTCAGTGGCAGATGCTTTTCGAGGTAACCCATCTCTCCTGCGTAACCGTTTTTCAACCACTGTTCGTAATGACTAACCGTCTGGCTCGGTTCAACTGGGATGATACCAACCAATTCAAATCCGAGTTTTTGTGCCTGAGACTTAATCTGTTCTGTTAGATTCATACGTCGTCAAGGGTGTATCAAGCCGTCATCAGCGAAATAACACTATTTCTAATTCTTAAAAATGAAGGGGGCTCATGAAAATCTTGCTGGTATCGTAGCAGCCATTTTTTTCGAAGTCAAGGGAATTATTGCAGAAAATGAGATACGTGTGAAAATTTTCTTGACATAAAACAATAATTAGTATACAATACTGCGTTACGCCTGTTTTTAGGAACAGGATTCCGACAATGTCTCTATCCCTCAATCTTAAGGTCAGGTGAAAGTATGCCCTATCCCGTCAAATATGGCAAGCGTGAACGATTGTCTTTTGGAAAAATTCCGGAAATTCTGGATCTCCCGGATCTCATTGAGATTCAAAAATCCTCCTACGAAGAATTCCTTCAACGAAATACCCTCCCGGAAGAGCGTAAAGATAAAGGCCTGCAGGCCGTTTTCAACGAAATCTTTCCGATCCTCGACTTCAGCGAAACTAACCAACTCCAGTTCGTCAGCTATTCGCTTGGTAGTCCTAAGTACGACATTAACGAATGCCAATCCCGCGGATTCAGTTATGCCCTACCGGTGAAGGTTCGCGTCCAATTGGTGCTTAGAGAGAAAGATGAGGACGCCGGTGAAAATCAGCCTATTGAAATAAAAGAAATAAAAGAAAACGAAGTCTATATGGGCGAAATCCCGCTCATGACAGAAAACGGTACTTTCATTATTAACGGCTCTGAGCGCGTGATTGTCAGCCAGCTACAGCGATCCCCCGGCGCAACGTTTGGAGAAGATACCCACACCAGTGGGCAAACACTCAATACTGCGAAAATTATTCCGTATCGCGGGGCGTGGGTTGAGTTTGAGTACGACATCAAAGACCTAATTTATGTCCGGCTCGATCGACGGAAAAAAATGTTCGTAACCGTTCTGCTCCGGGCATTGGGTTGGGAAACGGATGAAACCATCCTCAAACTGTACGCTAAGACCGAGCGAGTCAAGCTTGATGACTCACTTATTGACCGAGTAACAGCTGCGCCTGTCAAACCTCCTTTCTCTACAGAGCGAGTTAGTCTGGATGGCTCCTTGGTGGGCCGAGTGATATCTACTCCTATTGAAACCGGCGATGCCTTGGTTGAAGCAAATACGAAATTGACTGAAGAACAGATTTCGGATTTGCTTGAGGCAGGTGTCAGTGAAATTGAAGTTTTCCCCGGCCCAGATGCCTTGCTTGAAGCGAATATGGAGTTGACAGAAGAGCAAATAGATGATTTGCGTGAGGCAGGTGTTGACGAGGTTGAGGTTCTAGATGCAGAGGAGGCAGAAGAAATCCGTTTCCTGCGGAATACACTCCAGCGCGATCTCCAATCTGATTACAAGCTTCCGCTACTTTTTCAAGTGCCGTCAGACCTCCAAGACGATTTGACGGATGGTGCACCGATATCAAATGCATGGCAACGACAGTTTAAGGACAGTGGTAATTCTCTATCCTCTGCCGCAACCATACAGGTAAAAGAAGAAGGGCGATATCGTATATCCAACAAAAATAGTAGAGATAACTTTACTGTTGAGAAAGTAGGAGATACCCTCAACGTCTATCGCGGCACTATCCAAGACCTTGCAGTGGTAGAGATTTTTCGTAAGCTGCAACCGGGCGACCCACCTACAATCGAGAGTGCACACAACCGGTTTGAGAAGCTATTCTTCGATCGGGGGCGTTACGATCTCGCAGACGTGGGGCGGTACAAACTCAACCAAAAGTTGGGCAATCTCTCCCTGTATCGGAACGAGGACGAAGTAGTAGATGAGGGGGTTCATGTGCTGCGCCGGGAAGACATCGCCACAGTCCTCCAATACCTGTTACATGTCCAAAATGGTAAGGGGGAGATGGACGATATCGACCACCTCGGGAATCGGCGTGTGCGAGCTGTCGGGGAACTGTTGCAAAACCAGGTGCGAATGGGAATGCTGCGGGTGACTCGTGCAACTCGAGAGCGGTTGACAGTTCAAGACTTGGAGAGTATAACCCCTGCTGATCTGATTAACCCTAAACCGTTGACCGCTGCGATTAAAGACTTCTTCGGTTCGAGCCAACTTTCCCAGTTCATGCAGCAAGCCAATCCGCTGGATGAATTAACCCATAAACGCCGCTTGAGTGCATTGGGACCCGGTGGACTGCATCGGGAGCGTGCAACCTTCGAAGTGCGGGATGTTCATCGAACCCACTACGGACGGGTCTGTCCGATTGAGACGCCTGAAGGTCCCTCGGTAGGACTAATTGTTTCCTTAAGCACCTATGCACGGGTAAACGCCTACGGCTTTATGGAAACACCTTATCGCAAAGTATCTAACGGCAAAGCGACCAATCAGATTGATTACTTGGCTGCGGATAAGGAAGATACCTTCATCATCGCACAGGCGGATGCTGTCCTTGATGAGAGCGGAACGATGATAGACGATCGGATGGTGACACGACAAAAAGACGATTTGATCCAGAAGTCCGCACAAGATATCGATTATATTGATGTTTCCCCGAAGCAAATCGTTGGCGTTTCTGCCGCACTTATTCCCTTCCTTGAGCACAATGATGCGAACCGTGCATTGATGGGAAGTAACATGCAGAGACAAGCTGTGCCGCTCATCCGTCCGCAAGCACCGCTGATTGGGACTGGTATGGAACATAAAGCTGCCCGCGATTCCGGGGCGGTCGTACTGGCAAAACGGGATGGCGTTGTTGAGAGCGTTTCCGCCTCTGAAATTATTATCCGTACCGATGATGCCTTCCATGTTGATGGTGGAGAGCGGTCATTCAGCGAAATGGGTTACGATGTTTACCGCTTGACCACCTTCAAGCGATCGAACAGCGGTACCAGTCTTCACCAACGTCCATGTGTAGATGTCGGAGAAGATATAAAGGCGGGTCAGGTGATTGCCGATGGCACCTCAACAGAAAATGGAGAACTTGCGCTCGGCAGCAATATCCTAATCGCATTCATGTCTTGGGAGGGATATAATTATGAGGATGCTATCCTTCTCAGCGAGTCGCTCATCACCGGCGATACTTACACCTCCATCCACATTGATGAGTTTGAGGTTGAAGCACGCGATACAAAGATGGGGCGCGAAGAGATTACTCGAGACATTCCGAATGTTTCTGAGGAAGCCTTGGCGCAATTAGATGAGGAAGGGATTATTCGCGTTGGCTCGATTGTCCAGCCGGGAAGTATTCTGGTCGGCAAGGTAACGCCAAAGGGTGAGAGTGACCTCGGACCCGAAGAAAAACTGCTACGTGCAATCTTTGGAGAGAAAGTTGGCGAGGTGCGCGACGCTTCCAAGTATGTCAAGCCCGGCACCGAAGGCGTTGTAGTTGATGTCAAGGTCTTTTCTCGAAAAGAGCGAGATGGGGACCGTCAAACCGTACTTCGGGAGGATGCGAAAAAGAAAGAGATAGACAAAGAATGGCAGGCGAAACGTGCATTGATTAACCAACGCAAGAACGCCGAGATTCGTAACGCGCTAGTCGGTAAAACCCTCGCTAGCAGTGTCTCTAACGGCATAGACCTATTGGCCCAACGGGGAGATGTTGTCACTGAAGAGTTGCTGGATGTGGGCGTTCCACTGGACGACTTCCATGTTACGGATGCTGATGCGATGGACCTCATCCAACGTATTCAACAGTTGGCAGAAGGACGTATTAGAGATCTGGAGCAGGAAAAAGACGCGCAGCTTGAAAAAATCAACAAGGGCGATGAGTTGAAGCCAGGTGTTCTCAAACTGGTGAAAGTCTATGTGGCGACCCGCCGAAAGATTTCTGTCGGTGACAAAATGTCCGGCAGACACGGCAACAAGGGGGTAGTTTCAAAGATTCTTCCACAAGAGGATATGCCCTATCTGGAAGATGGTACGCCAATCCAAATCATCATGAATCCGTTGGGGGTTCCTGGCCGCATGAATGCCGGGCAGATTCTAGAGGCGCATTTGGGCAGGGCGGCAAAGGAACTTGGCTTACATATCGCCACGCCAGTCTTCGATGGTGCAAAAGGTTCAGAGATTCGTGAACTCTTACGAAAAGCCGGACTGCCAGAACACGGGAAAGCCAAGCTCTACGATGGCAGAACCGGGGAACCCTTTGCCCAAGAAGTTACCATCGGATATACTTACATTCTCAAGCTCAACCATTTGGTGGATGATAAAATTCACGCCCGCAGTACGGGACCCTATTCATTGGTGACTCAGCAGCCACTCGGTGGCAAAGCACAACAAGGTGGCCAACGCCTCGGTGAAATGGAGGTATGGGCTCTCGAAGCATACGGCGCTGCGTACACCCTTCAAGAATTACTCACAATTAAGTCCGATGATGTCGTTGGAAGGAGCAAGATCTACGAAGCTATTGTCAAAGGAGAGAATGCTCCTGCTCCGGGCACACCAGAATCATTTAACGTCCTTGTCAAGGAGTTGCAGAGTCTTTGTCTGGATGTTGACTTGGAGCAAAAGTCTGACGACACCGATACCTTTGATCTTACCCCTGAGAATTGGGACTCGGAACATGAAGTATGAAGCGTGGAAGAGTGGCGGGTCCGAAAAATAGGCTCTCCACTCTTCTACTCTTTCAATCGTTAAATGGGAGAACAGCCATGTCAAATCAAATCCAAGAACGAACAGCGCAGTCGGGAAATCTAAATAGTTTTGATGCGATTTCAATCCGGATTGCTTCGCCAGAACATATTAAGAAATGGTCAAAAAATACAGCGTGCCACCAACGGACCAGTGGGTGCACCACAGGTGACTGCGCATGTGGTGAAGTACGGAAACCTGAAACGATTAACTATCGCACATTTCGTCCCGAACGAGATGGCTTGTTCTGTGAGGCGATTTTTGGACCGCAAAAAGACTGGGAGTGTGGATGCGGTAAGTACAAACGGATTAAACATAAAGGCGTAATATGTGACCGATGCGGTGTGGAAGTTACCCAACAGAAGGTGCGACGTGAACGGATGGGGTATATTAAACTCGCAGCGCCGGTATCGCATATCTGGTTTTTCAAGGGGTTGCCTTCGCGGATTGGATTGTTTTTAGACCTCCCATTCCGTGAGATTGAGCGCGTCATCTATTTTGAGTCCTTCATTGTATTAGAAGTCAGCGATCCAGACTGTGACTTGGAAGAAAAACAGCTCCTGACAGAGGACGAGTACACGCGGTACCAAACTGAGTGCCCCGACGGCTTCCGTGCGGGCATGGGTGCCGATGCGATTCGAGAACTGCTAGAAAAGATTGATTTAGATCAGGAAATCCAAACCCTGCGCGCAGAACTTGGGGAGACCGCAAGCAAGCAGAAATCTCGGAAACTATCCAAACGGTTGAAATTGGTGATGGGCTTTAAGAAGTCGGGGAATATGCCACATTGGATAATTCTTACAGTGGTTCCGGTAATTCCACCCGACCTGCGTCCATTGGTCGCTCTCGACGGAGGACGGTTTGCCACTAGCGATTTGAATGACCTGTATCGACGCGTGATTAATCGGAATAACCGGCTGAAGCGCCTCATGGAGCTGCGGGCACCAGAAGTAATTATCCGCAATGAGAAACGAATGCTCCAAGAAGCCGTAGATGCTTTGTTGGACAATGGTCGTCACGGTCGTGTGGTACGAGGGCCGGGCAATCGGCCCCTGAAATCTCTTTCCGATATGCTCAAGGGGAAACCGGGACGTTTTCGTCAAAACCTGCTCGGTAAACGTGTCGATTATTCCGGGCGGACCGTTATTGTGGTCGGACCAGAACTCCAGTTGCACCAGTGTGGCTTGCCGAAGAAAATGGCATTGGAGCTGTTTAAACCGTTCATCATTCATAAACTGCAAGTGAAGGGCTATGCCCATACTATCAAACGAGCCAAAAATATGGCGGAGCAGGTCTCGCCGGAGGTATGGGAGGTGTTGGAAGAGGTGATTGATGAACATCCAGTCCTCCTGAACCGCGCTCCAACGCTGCACCGACTCGGGATTCAAGCGTTCCAACCCGTACTTGTAGAGGGGAAAGCTATTCGAATCAACCCACTGGTGTGTGAAGCATTCAATGCGGACTTTGATGGCGATCAGATGGCAGTACATGTGCCATTAAGCGTTGAAGCACAGGTGGAAGCAAAACTACTCATGATGGCAACGCGCAACCTTCTCAAGCCGGCACATGGTGGCGCCATTGCGGTGCCGAACCGAGATGTCGCAATGGGATGCAGCTTCCTTACAAAAGCGGTTCCAGAGAAAGACTGGGAGAAAGTGTGTAAGGTGCCAACCCCACGAACCTATCGAAATGCGGAAGAGATTATCCTTGCACACGATTGTGATGCCCTCGGACTCCATGATCCGGTAAAACTCTATTTTGATGGAGCAGAAGAGCCGATCGAAACAACAGTCGGACGTGTGATCTTTAATCAGGCTATTCCGAACGAGCTGTTGTTCACAGATGCCAAGACGCAACAAAAGCTGCCATTTGCCAACCAAGAAATGGGTTCCCGCGGTCTATCAGACTTAGTGTCTCGGGCTTTTGAGGAGTTAGGTAATCGACAAACTGTAGGGTTTCTAGATGACTTGAAGCGGCTCGGTTTCCATTACGCGACGCTCGGTGGGATTTCTATTGCCATGCAGGACATGATTATCCCGCACCAGAAGGAGGAGTTGATAAGGGCAGCACGGAAGCGGGTCGAACTAATCGAAGCTGATTACCGGCGAGGCGACATGGGCATGAGTGAGGGTGAACGCTACAATAAGGTCATTGATATCTGGCATCAACTGATTGCGCAAATCGAAACTGCCTTGTTTGATGGGCTCGAACAAGGACGCGATGATGAGATTGAAGGATTCAATCCCGTTCATATCATGGTGGACTCGGGCGCGATTTCTCGAAGTAAGCGAGATTCAATTCGTCAGTTGGCAGGTTTGCGTGGATTGATGGCAAAGCCTTCTGGAGAGATTATCGAACAGCCAATCGAATCTTGTTTCCACGAAGGATTGTCAGTCCTTGAATACTTCATTTCAACCCACGGCGCGCGGAAAGGACTTGCCGACACCGCTATTAAGACAGCGAGTAGCGGTTACCTCACGCGGAAGTTGGTCGATGTCGCGCAAGATGTAATGATAACAATCGTGGATTGTGGAACACTTGGTGGTATTACCAAGACGGCTAACGACGAAGAAGAAGGTCCGTTGTCGGAACGGATTTTCGCACGGACAGCGGCAGAAGACATTGTCGACTTGAGCACAGGTGAAGTGCTAGTGCCAAAAGATGAGTTGATTACACAGCAAGCAGCACAACAAGTCGAGGCAATTGGTATCCCTGAAGTCCGTGTCAGATCTGTTTTGACCTGTGAAGCCCGGTACGGAGCGTGTGCAAAATGTTACGGTACCGATTTGACAAGCGGTCATCTGGTAGATGTCGGCGAGGCAATTGGTATTATTGCAGCGCAATCGATCGGAGAGCCAGGGACGCAGTTGACGATGCGGACGTTCCACACGGGCGGTACCGTCAGTGGCGGAGAGTCCCAATCCAAGATTGAGGCTCGACATAATGGGACGGTTCAATATCACAATGTCAGATTTATTGAACACCTAGTTGAAGCGGATCCGGTGTCAGAGGATCAATCGCCCGATACAAAAACGGAAAGGGTTGTTGTTTCCCGAAACGCACAAATCCACATTGTTGATGTGAATGGATATACGGTGGAGCGGCATACTGCTGATGTTGGTGCACGATTATACGTTGAAGATGGACAAACAGTGGCTAAAGGGGATTCCCAAAATGGCGTACAATCAACGCTGCTGCTTGAGTGGGATCCATATCAAGTCCCGATTCTGACGGAACATGCCGGACACGTCGTATTCAAGAATATTGTTGAAGGCAAAACCGTACAAGAACAAAAAACTACCTCGGCAGAGTGGGTCATTATTGAACATAGAGGTGAAGATCAGCCACAAATCGAGATTCATAGTGATGCCGGAGAAGTCCTGATTAACTATCAAATGCCGACAGGGGCACACCTGTCAGTTTGGGATGGGGTGCAGGTAGAACAAGGATCTGTCTTGGCGAGGTTGCCACGTGAAAAAGGACAAAGCCGAGACATCGTAACAGGGTTGCCACGGGTTACGGAACTCTTTGAGGCACGAAGGCCGAAGGACGCCGCTGTCATTTCCAAGATTGAAGGATTTGTCGAATTAGAGAATGCCAGCCGTGGTGTGCGGATCCTGCGTGTAGTAGACGGAGACTTTCAGGAAAGCCATCGCATTCCACAGGGCAAGCACCTCATTGTGCAGAGTAATGACAAGGTAGGAGCGGGAGAGCGGCTAACAGATGGACCAATCAACCCGCACGATATCCTCGAAGTGAAAGGGGAGGAAGCAGTCCAGAACTACCTAGTCAATGAAGTACAAGATGTCTACAAAACACAGGGCGAGCGCATCAATGATAAGCACATTGAGGTCATTGTCCGACAGATGCTCGGTAAGGTCCAAATCGACAATCCGGGTGATACCGAATTTCTCGAAGAAGAGGAAGTAGATCGTGTGAGCTTCAATCGGGTCAATCGCAAGGTTGTTGAAAACGGTGGGAAGCCTGCGACAGCTGAATCCATTTTACAGGGAATCACGAAGGCATCCCTGTCCACAGAAAGCTTCATCTCTGCTGCCTCCTTCCAGCAAACGACCAATGTGCTAACCAGAGCTTCAGCCATGGGTAAACGAGATCGGCTCGTTGGTCTGAAGGAAAATGTCATTATGGGACATCTCATCCCTGCCGGAACAGGCGTGTCTAAGTTCCGGCAGATTCGCGCTTTCCCCACAGGAGAGGCACAACTTCAATCCGATTCTTTATCGCCTCAGGTTGATGAACCGGCAGCCGATTGAATCTACACAGTGGGAGGGTTTTGGGCAATTCCTCTCTCCACACGCGCAATATCTACTCAGTGAGTGAGAGAAAGTCGTCCAATTCGCTCCATGAATCGATGAGCAGAATGGTTCCCTGATAACATAGGGACGGGTTGAATCGCGTTCCTGTGTGGAGCCGCTGGGTTGGGAGGCGAAACCGTTCAATCGTTTGCATCGCTGTACGATTTCGCCCAATCAGTACCCCTAAATCTGCGTCGAGGATAGCGAGAAAATCTGAGATTGAATCCCCAACATAAACCGTTCGGATTACTCCCCCGTCTTGCGTCTGTGTGCTAGATTGCAAGGTCGGGGGATTTTTTTTGCGCTCCCTGAACTTTCTTAACTTATCCCGCGCCGAAACCACATGCAGGTGGATATTCCCAGTCGAACGTCCCGCCGCATCATAAATCAAACTGTTGGTGATTACCTGATCGCATAGCCCCTCTGCTGCCCCTTGGATCAAAGCCCTCGACCAATTGGCGGATAAAATCTCAACCTCAACCCCACCCGCTCGCATGCCGGATAGCACCCGGTCAACCCCCGATTTCTTGACGACGTTCCGTCCAGCTGTTCTTAACCCCTCTTCTGTAAGGCCCGCCAAGAACCCTTTTGCCATCACCCGTTGTATAGATGCTGTTTCCAGTTCCTCGAAGGCTTTCAGGAAATCGACAATTGAATGCCGATGGTTCAACCACGCGTCGCAGACCCGATCATACCGCGTCAAATACCATTGCACCATCTCCCGCCAAGCTGCGAGAAACTGTTCCTTCTCACCCTTACGGGTATCGGCTGCTGTATGTACAAGGGTACTGATAGTATCTCCTTCCGATATCGTTTCGTCAAAATCGGTGATGAGTTTATCGATTGGATATTTTGGCATACAGTATTGTTCGTAGATTAAGTTACCGCGGCTTAAATTGGACCACTAATTTCTCCGCCCACGCCCGGTTAGCATCAATGGTCCGCCCAGCGTTGTGTGGCGTGTGGACCACGTTATGCCGTCCCAGAAGTGGGTCATCTAACGGAAGTGGTTCGACATCCCAGACATCGGCAGCAAGGCTCAGTTCGTCGGCAAGCACTCGCTTTCGCACTGCCTCCATATCGCAAATTCCTGCACGTGTCGCCAGAACCACTAGACAGCCTTTTGGCAGCGCGTTGATATGTTCTGCGGTGACAATGCCCCGCGTTGATTCTAGCAAAGGCACCATCGGCGCGAAGATTTCAGCGTCTTTAACCAGTTCAGAAAGGTGCCATTCCTTCCGAGAACCCGCACGGTGAAAACAGGGTTCACTGGCATACGGATCCCAAACCGCTACATCTGCACCCAGCATGTTCACAAAGCTGGCATAGCGACTGCTAATGTTTCCGGCACCAATAATACGCACCCGTTTCCCCGCAATCGTGCCACTGGTAAAGTTTGGGTCATCGCCAAATTGATGCCCACGCCCTCCGGGACTCCCCATACCGTTGGGGGCTTCGTAGTCCCAAGGGACTTGGCTGCTAAGAATTGCACGGTGTAGTTGTGGGATACGGCGCAATCCGCACAAGGTCAACGCAAGCCCGTACTCCGCAACGGTTTGACCCCAAAATCCCTCGGTCGGTTGATTATAAACCGTAATTCCCGCCTGCTGGATATGTTCCTGAATCGCCCCCTCTGATACACTACTACCGTAGCTACCTTGGAAGGTCGCTTCCTCTAGTCCCGTAAAACGCTGAAAGCACTCCAACGTCACAGGTACACTAAGACACGCAAGCCGTTTGACTTCGGCGGGGTTTGAAGCAATCTCGCCGAGGTTTCGCTGGTCACTGGGGTCGAGGCGTATGAATTCGACTGTTCCCTGTGACTGCCAAAGTGTTTGGAAGTGATCGGCTGCAAAGGGCCAAACACCATCAAACCTGGGATGGACGGCAATTAAGCTGCTCATTATTAATACTCCTTTCCGATACCAATGTTCA
>JAKZSX010000314.1:0-11084 GCA_047517405.1 Candidatus Poribacteria bacterium
GAAGTGCACGTAACAGACTACACGAACGCCTCTCGGACGATGCTGTTCAACATTGACACACTTGAGTGGGATGACGAACTGTTGGAGGTGCTTCGTGTGCCGAAGTCTATTCTACCAAGCGTGCAGGCCTCCGGGAGTATTTTCGGGAGGACGAAAAATAGTGTCCCCTTGCCGAACGGCATCCCAATTGCTGGTATTGCTGGAGACCAACAATCGGCTCTATTTGGACAGCTCTGTACGCAAGCCGGTATGGCGAAGAACACCTATGGCACCGGATGCTTCCTTATGCTGAATACAGGCGAGCAGCGCGTTAATTCAAAATCCGGGTTGCTAACGACATTGATTTGTGGGCTTGATGAAAAACCAGTTTACGCGCTTGAGGGAAGTGTCTTTATCGCAGGTGCAGCGGTGCAATGGCTCCGGGATGGGTTGAATCTTATCGATACTGCCGCCGAGACGGAAGCGATTGCTACCAGCGTTCCAGATTCAGGCGGTGTCTTTGTGGTTCCTGCCTTTACAGGACTTGGTGCACCCTACTGGGACGCAGGTGCACAAGGTGCAATACTTGGCTTGACACGCGGCGTAACCCGCGCCCATATTGTCCGGGCGACGCTGGAATCCATTGCACTTCAAACGGCGGATGTCGTCACTGCGATGCACACCGACGCAGGGGTTGAACTGGATCGGCTGCGCGTTGATGGCGGTGCAGTTGCGAACAATTTCCTAATGCAGTTTCAAGCAGATATGTTAGGCATGGATGTGGAACGCCCCACACGAATCGAAACGACCGGACTTGGTGCAGGGTATCTAGCAGGATTAACTGTCGGTGTGTGGAATGGGATTCACGAATTGGAGTCCCATCGGAAAATCGATAGGGTTTTTTCGCCGCAGATCGCCGCCAATCAACGACAAGAAAAACTTGGCGGTTGGAAAAATGCCGTCCGAAGGGTCCTGAGCTAATATGCGTTTACAATGGAAGTACGCCCTAATAATCAATCTCTCGGTCTTGGTGATTCTTGCTGCCTTCTACATACTTCTCAATGTTAAAGCTGTAGACGACTTTGGCGAACTTTACGAAAAAGGCATAAAACGTGGTGCGACTTTCAAAGAAATTGCAGAGAAGACTATTCGTCCGCTTGTTGAAAACCAGATTGGGAAGCGGCTGACATTATACAGAGAGGAACTCGAACACGCCCTTCGAGAATTGAAAGCGCAGAATCCTGATGAGATGCAGGATGTTTTGGACATAAATGTGACCTTCGGAATTGATGCGAAGATCCAAGCCAGTTTAATTCCAAATAAGGGGGCGAACGACTATATAAATTTAACCGATGAAGGGGTATATGAAATAAGAAAGAAAGGCTTTGAACTCTACAGGACGCCCCAAATTAACGGCAGAGATGCGACAGCGGTTATCATTCCCTATTCACTCGAAATCGTTGGAGAAGAGTTTGTCACAGAACAACGGATCGACGGATTTATTCAAGCACTCTTTGCGGGACCCGATCTCGCCAACCATCTTTACCGTCTCCGCGTCATGCTCCTGATTTCTATTATCGTTGTGAGTGTCCTGCTGGCCATCATCATCGATATGATGACAACTCGCTTGGTTATTCGTCCCCTTCAAGGTATGATGGAAATTATCAGACGTGCGGAAGTCGGTGACTCCGAATCGCTGCCGCAGTCCTATGCCTCCGACGAAATCGGGCGCGTGACCTACAGCCTCGTGCGGATGCTGAGGCAATTGACAGGGACACACTCGAAGCGCATCGCCGCACTTCAACAATTTGCTGCAGGCGTTGCCCATGAAATCCGTAATCCGCTGAATACTATCGGAATGACCGCCCAACATCTGCGAGATCTCTTTTCACAGAACAACATCAAATCCAGCGATGTCGAAGAAGCTCGAAACCTGCTCGAAATTGTCAACTTTGAAATCCAACAGTTGCAGCGGATCACTGAGCAGTTTGTGACCTTGAATCGTCCCAAAACACTCGATCTGAAATCTACCGATCTCAACGCGCTGATAGACCGAGTCGTTGCAGAGTTTAAGCTCATGACCGAAAATGCCAAAGTCACGGTTATCACCAATTACGCTACGAATCTACCACAAATCCAACTTGATCAAGGGTTGATTCAGCAGACGCTTTTCAACCTGATACAGAACAGTATTCAAGCTATGCCCAAGGGAGGCAGAATTTACATCACAACGCAGCCAACTCACACACTCGCCGGACGCGGCATCGAGATTGAAATTCGTGATACGGGTGTTGGAATTCCCCCCGATATCCAAGAACAGATTTTTGATGCTTACTTCACCACGAAAGAGAGTGAAGGGGGAATGGGGCTTGGGCTTGCAATCGCGCATCAAATTATTACGGCACATCAGGGAAGGATTGAACTCAAAAGCCAAGTTGGAATGGGAACCGCATTTCAGATTTACCTGCCCATTAAAAACCCCATTAATCCCTCATCCGATAGATCTGTAAGCCATAAGGAGGAATAGCTATGCCATCAATACTGATTGTCGACGATGACCAAGGTCAACGGACTGTTTTGCAAACCATATTGAAGCGCGAAGGCTACACTATAGAGACCGCTGAAAATGGACTTGTTGCCCTCGAAAAAATTGAAGACAACCTATTTGATGTCGTTGTCAGCGATATGCGGATGGCTCAGATGTCAGGCCGAGAATTACTTCATGAAATCAAGAGGAGAGATCCAGATCTGCCCGTGCTGATTGTCACGGCTTACGCTGAGGTCAACGACGCTGTGGATCTAGTGGCACGTGAAGGGGCATTCTATTACCTTGAAAAACCAATCCAGATTGACGCCCTCAAGAAGGAGATTAGACGTGCCATTGAGATGCGACACGGCTTAACAGATGAGGAATCGAGTGACGAAGCCCCTATTCAGGAGATTCATTTTGAAGAAATTATTGGTCAGAGCGATTGCATACATCAACTGTTCAGAACCATGTCTCGAATCATTCATCGTGGTGTCAATCAGGTGCTAATCACCGGTAAGACAGGTACAGGGAAGGGCCTAGCTGCGAGAGCAATTCATGAGTATGGCAAACGTAAGGACAAGCCGTTCTTGCAGATTAACTGTGGTGCTGTGCCTGATGCACTGATCGAAAGTGAGCTCTTTGGACATGAAAAAGGAGCGTTTACCGATGCGTATCGGCAGAAGGTTGGTGTGTTTGAAACAGCAAATGGCGGAACGGTCTTTCTGGATGAAATCAGCGATCTTCCTGTGCATACGCAAAGTAAACTCCTCCATGTTTTACACGAAAGGGTGCTCATGCGCGTCGGTGGAGTGCAACCGATTAAAATCGACGTGTGTGTCCTTGCTGCGACTAATATAGATCTGCAAGCCGCTGTCGATGAGGGAGCCTTCCGTGAAGACCTTTTCTTCCGATTGAACGTTATTCCTCTTCACCTCCCTCTACTCCGAGACCGAAGCGAGGACATAGGACTTTTGGTTGATTTCCTCCTCCAGAAATTTGGACGAGAATACCCTGATGTTAAACCAAAGCGTGTAACACCTAGGGCGATGTCCGCATTTCGGCGGTACGATTGGCCAGGGAATGTTCGTCAACTTGAGAATTATCTGCACAGAATCTTCGTGCTGTCGGAAAATGAGGCAATTGACCTTGAAGATCTTCCACCTGAAATTTCGGATAGTTCATTGCCGCCAGGGGATTTTCCTGTAGAAATTCCAGCGGATGGGGTTGCGCTTGAAGAGATTGTAAAGGAATACATTCGGATTGCCTTGACACAGACCGGTGGCAACCAAACCAAGGCCGCCGAACTTTTGGGAATCTCACGCCGCCGGCTTCAGAACCGAATGCAGAACTACGGATTTAACAGTAGGGATTTTAAGGGTTAAATCAGGTAGGGATTCTATTCCTAGATACCTGAGCAATTCAATCATGCCCGTTGAGCGGTATCTTTCCACATAATCAAACCTTAATCTGATAGGCGCAGCTATGATTGCCCGCCGATTGGAATCGCTTGACGGGTACCTTTCACTTGTCCAGTAACCATTTCCTATACATATCTCATTGTCTAACTTACGCAGGCCTTCAAGTCTGCTGATACTGACGGCTGTGAACATGAGAGTCCGTGCGAAAAAAATATTAGAGATTAAACCAACTGTTTTCACGCTTTACGCTCTCGCGTTTTGCGTTTTCTGTTGAGGTGAGCCAGTGCCAGATGATTGGTCTCCCAACTATTCAATCACCGGTAGGTTTAAACGTGATAGATTTCCTTTGCCGTGGTGAACTGCGTTGTGAGCAATAACCGGTTCGGTATTTGACCACGGTGGTGCTAGGGTGTTTGGATGCGGCAGGATGCGAGGAAAGTCGCTGCTAGTAATGAGTAAACAAATCCGGGAGCCAGTCGGAAATACATAGCCAATCTGTCCCATCTGCAAGTGGATACAGGTAACATCGCCTGATACGAGTGGCTGTGGGTCTATCCAACTTTCGCGATAGCGGCATCGCAACGAGCCAATGGTCAGACAGGTCATAGCACCAGATGGCTCTTCGACACACAATTTAGCAACAAAGTCCGTGTCCACAGCATCGCTAGAAATACAGAGATTAAGTGTGATTTCGCCCACTACAGTCAACGGTGAGTCAAGTTCTGGACTTCGATAAAAGAGCACGTCCGGTCGATCAAACAGTGGACGTTGGTCGACTGGACCCAGCTGTTCCATGCCCCAGTAGATAGGTCCCCCATGTGTTGAAACAGGGTTTTGTGGATTATACATATAACTGTCAGCGGTACTGCTATCCGGAGGTTCTTGTGTCAGTAGCCCATCACTAGTCCGCATATTTGCGCTACCATCTGATTGGAGATGCCATGATTGCATCGGCGCTTCTGGCGGCGGCCAATCTTGTAAAGAAATCCATCGATTTTCTCCCATCAGGAAGACTTTCACAGGCGGTTGGCTTGTGTAACCGTTGTCCAGCTCTTTTAGATGAAAATCAAGAAACTGAAGTTCATGTGCAAGGACCGGCAGATCTGCTTCCGTTCCAAAATCCCAATCACCATAGCGGCAGTGCGCCCGCCCTGTATTTCCGATGTTTCCGTGACCCCACGGTCCGATGAGAAGTCGTTGTTCGCTTTGTGCTAATTCTGTCGCGCCATTATCACGAATATTTCGGTAAGCCTCAAACTGTCCACGCGTGAGGTGATCGAACCAACCCCCAGCATGAAATCCTGGCACCCTGATCTGTGGATGCATCAAGCATTGGTCGATTGATTCCCAGTAGCCATCATAAAGGTCATGGATCGCCCAATCTGCCAAAATAGGTGTCTCAAAGCCCGCTCGACCGGCAATCGCTTCAGGATTAGTCAGGTGATTGAGTTCGGTCCATGAAAAGTGTGCCATTGGTGGTTGATTGCGACAGGAAGCGTGTGTCAGAGTCCAGCGGATAGCATTTCCGAGCGCGAAGCAGCCATCGTAACGAATCCAGTGACGAAAGAATGAACCGGGAGCGACGGAGGGGGCGATGCAACGCAACGCCTCATGACCGCCGCTCGCCGCCGGCACTTGAACGATTCCAAGGTAACTGCGTCCCCATAATCCAATCCGTCTGTTACACCATCGCTGATTCGCTGTCCAATCTAGCGTCGCTTGTCCATCGCGAGCTTCGTCAACCAGTGGAACAAAAACACCATCGGAGTCGTACTTACCTCGGCAGTCTTGTGCAACAAACGCATAGCCTCGTTCGGTGAATTGATGTGCTGCGCCTTGCAGCCCCACGCGATGGTAGGGAGTACGGACAATAACAGTGGGAAATGGTCCCGGCCCATCCGGGAGATAAACATCTGTAGCAAGGTTCTCTCCGTCTTCGGCGGGAACTTTTCGGCATAATAGTGTTTGCATTGGTGGTTCTCCTAACTTTTATTTCCCAATATAGAGGTAGCTTTCACTTTCTATCGATAACAATATACACATGAACATAAGATCTCTTCGGCGACTCCAAATGTTGAGAATCTCGTCTACTGACTCCCCATCTACTCTGTGAATATCCACTCATTTGATTTCAGGATTGACACGATAAATGGTAAATGCTACAATGAACCGCCAAATCGATCTAAACCAAAGGGCAACCTGAACGGTTAAATAAAAGGAAAATCCGATGTTGGTTCTGTTTATAGCTATTGGAATTGTCTTGCTTTCTTCTGCTTTCTGTTCTGGATCTGAAGCGGCGCTGTTTTCGGTCCGGATAGTTAAAGTGCGACGACTAGCTCAATCAAAACGGCCCGAAGCGCTAGCCCTGCTGTCCATCCGTGAGCAGATGAATCGCCCTATCGCAACCATTGTTATTCTCAACAATATTGCTAACATTGTTGGGACGAGTGTCGTGACTGTTTTGGCTTCCGATGTTTTGGGCAGTCGATGGTTGGGTCTCGTTTCAGGGATATTCACCTTCTTGGTGATCCTCCTCTCGGAAATTATCCCCAAAACGCTTGGTGAGCGATATTCAGACCAAATTGCTCTAGTTATTGCTCGGCCCGTCGCCGGATTGACCCGAATTTTAACCCCCTTGATATGGTGCATTGAAAAAATTACCAACCCTTTAACGGCAGGTAGTAACAGCTTCACAACGGATGAGGCAGAGATAAAGTTACTAGCGAAAATGGGACAAGAGGCGGGAACGATTGAGGACGATGAATTTGAAATGATCCGAAAAATATTCAATTTGAATGATATAACCGCTGCCGATCTAATGACACCGAGGGTGGTAATGACATACCTAAAAGGTGACTTAACGCTCGCTGAGGCAAAAGAGGACATTCTGACTTCGCCACATAGCCGAATGATTGTAATTGGAGAAACACAGGATCAGGTCGTCGGAGTTGCTTTGAAAAACGAATTGCTGGGAGCGATCATCGAAGGAAAATTGGATCGATCCATCTCAAATTTTGCTCATAAGGTGCATTTTGTACTTGGCAGGAAGCGTGCCAATCAGCTTTTGTCAATATTTCAACAGACTCGCCAACATTTAACCGTTGTCGTTGATGAATATGGGGGGGTGTCAGGGGTAGTAACGCTTGAAGATGTGCTGGAAGTCCTTACAGGTCAACTTGTTGATGAAACCGATACAATCGTTGATTTGCAAGAGTTCGCTCGAAAAAGGAAAAATTAGCGGTATCTCAACTCCACGGCATAGGAGGTTCTACAGGAACAGGTGCGGGAAACCGACTCACGACATCAACTGGCACCCCCTTGTCAGCAGATTCAAAGATGCGTTCGCAGATTTCCAGCACATGCCGGGCGTGTTTTCCTGAACATCGCACGGGTCGATTATTCCGAATTGCGTCCGCAAAATCAGAAGGTCCCTTGCCCCAGTCTAAACCCTCGTATGCGCCATCCGGGGAAGGCTCAATCTCCCAGCCGCCTGTGGGTGTGCTTTTGCGAATGCCGCGTCCATCGTCATGTGCCTGAATCGAGAAAACACCCTGCGTCCCATGGATTTCGTAGGGTGGGATTTCCGATCTGGCTGTCCAACTGTGGTAGAGTAGTCCGTAAGCACCGCTTTCAAATTCAAGTAGACCGAAACCGTGATCCTTCTCGGTAACTTGATAGTGTGTCCCTGCACGTGGGCCTGCGTGTAACATCCGTTCCGGAATAGTAATCCGAGCGAGACCATAGACCCGTTTGACGGGACCAATCATCGTCGTCATGGCAGTCAGCGGGTAGGGTGCGACATCCTTGAACGGTCCAACGCCTTTTTTCATAAAAGCATCGGCAGTCGGATGCCAATACTCGACCGGTCCACCAAAGTTTCCAGTGGCGGAAACAACTTCGCCAATCTCTCCTTCGCGGATGCGTTTCCAGACATTCTGTTGGACATAGCCGAGCATCGCCACCGGCGCACATGCGAATTTAACTCCCATGGCGTCTGCGGTTTCGACTAGCTCATCTGCTTCCTCAATGCGTAGGGCAACGGGTTTTTCTGAATAAACGTGCTTGCCCGCTGCGAGTCCTGCCAACGACACCGGGTAATGTCCTGTATGAATTGTTAGGTTGATAATTGCTTCAACATTGGCGTCATTTAGAACATCGTCGAAGGATTGATAGACTTTCCCACCGCCATTTTGGGCGAGCCCTTTTGCACGAGAAATATCTTGGTCATAATAACCGACAAGCTCGATTTTATGCGGATAGGCTTGGCATCGTGGCTGATAGCCTTTGCTTGCAATCATACCACAGCCGACAATGACTGTCTTTACGGGTTCAAAATCGGGCATTCATCCATCTCCTTTAATTGAGCCTTAAGTATCATAGTATTCCGAAGTATTATAACAGATGGTCGTAGGTGGATCAAGAACGGAAAAAAGAGGAGGATGAGGCATCTTAAAAAAGAGGGAAATACAGATTGAAAAGCATTACAGTAAAACTGCCATTCCCAGGGGTTCAGATCGATTACATGCAAGAAAGCGATCTGCCGGAGGTGATGGAGATTGAACAGCGTTCATTCTCCTGTCCGTGGTCTGAAGCCTCGTTTCGTGAAGGATTGAGGCAGGGAAACCATCATGTTTACTTTCTTGTCATTCGCCACCATCAAAATCCGATTGCGTTTATTAACTTTTGGGTCGTAGAAGACGATGCCCATATTGCAAATTTTGCGGTTTCTCCCGACTATCGAAATCGAGGCGTTGGTAAATACCTGTTTGCAGAATCACTTGCGCATATCCGAAAACTGGGAGGTGATCGCGTCTTTTTGGAGGTGCGGGTGAGTAATATACAGGCACAGCACCTCTACAAACAGTTTGGGTTTAGAATTGTTTCTATTCGAGAAAAATACTACATGGATAACCATGAAGATGCCTACGTTTTACGGCTTTCTAATCTTGGGACAATTGATTTGTGCATCGATCACGCACATCATACGAATTCTGAATCCAAAGCTGACTAAAGAGAATAACTATCCCTCAATGAATTGGGAGGATCGGTTCGTTTAGAAATTTGCTAAGATGCGATTCGGGATCGCATTGATTGAAAAGTGGCACGAAGAACTATAATAAACCGTTTAACCGTTAATAGAAAGGAATTGCGATACGATGCGGAAATACTTTTGCTACGGTGTCAGGTTGTTACTTTTATTTTTCGTTGTTCTCAGCTTGACACCGGCTGTAATGGGAGCGCAGACCAACGGCTTAATAATCATGATAACTGATTTTGGTTTCAAGGATTTTTACGTCGGGGCGATGAAGGGGGCAATGTATAAGGTCTTCCCACAAGCGAGAATTGACGAGATTTCTCATGGAGTCTCAAAGTTTGATATTAAAGAGGGAGCATATACACTCGCCAAAGCCGCCCTAGAATTTCCGACGGGAACTGTCTTTGTTGGCGTTATCGATCCGGGGGTTGGCACACAACGTAAACCTATCCTAATGAAAACGAAGAATGGGAATTATTTTGTTGCGCCGGATAACGGACTCTTAACCTTGATCGGCGATGCAATGGGCGTCGCAGAGGTGCGGGAAATCACAAACCGTGATGTCATGCGGCAGGATGTTCAGTCGAGCACGTTTCATGGTCGAGATATTTTTGGTCCAGCTGCCGCGCATCTTGCCAAAGGGTTTGCGTTTGAAAAGATCGGACCCATTTTAAAAGAGTATGTCCGACTGCCAATTTCGTTTGCAAAGGTGGTTGATGGCGCAATTGTCGGACAGATCGATGTGATTGATGAATATGGAAATGCCATCACAAACATACGTCCGGATCTATTCGAGAAGTTGGAAATACAGGGCGGCCAGACTATCGAGGTTGAGTTTGGTAACGAAAAGAAAGTCCGCTGCAAATATGTCAAAGCTTACGGGGATGTGCCGGTCGGCGATTATGTTGGGTTGTTCGGGAGCGGCGGCGTTTTTGAGGTTGCTATCAATCAAGGCAATCTTGCTGGGCAGTTAAAATTGGAAATGTCAGTAGAACTCATTGTGCGGACGGTGTCGGACTAAAATAGGGGAACATAAAAGATGCAGACTGTCGTGACAAAGTTAGGTGTAAGCATCTTCTTGATGGTTGTCAGTTTGATGCTGACGCCCGTGAGCGATGCTCGAATTCAGCCCAAAGATATCGTTGGAATGTGGCTTTTTGATGAGGTTAAGAAAGAGGTAACAAAAGATCTCTCTGGTAACCTGCATCATGCGAAAGTAGTGAATAATCCAGAGTTAGTGGAGGGAAAATTCGGCAAGGCATTTGCCTTTGGAAAGGGCAAGTATCTGGAAGTACCGCATCATAGAAAGTTACAGATTGATGATGTAATCTCCATTTCCGTGTGGATAAAAAGGCCGCTCCGGCAGGATGCAAACGATATTATTGCTGCCCCCTTCTATATTCTTGAGAAAGGAGGAATCTGGGCGCACGGCCAACAGGGTCAGGCGAATTATGGAATAGCACTTCACAAGATTCTTAATAATATGTTCTTTTTCTTTTTTAGAGGCGGATTCCGGGGGGTAGAGGGTATCCCTGATGACCAGTGGCATCATTATGTTGTTGCTGCCAAAGATGATGAGGTGGATCCCACAATGTATATTGATGGCATCTTGCAACCGATTGCACTCCGGGATGGTGTGGCGAGAATCGCATTGTTTGCGGATTCCGTGCGGAATCTGCATATTGGCGCACTGCTGCCAGAACGATTTGATTCTTTCAGCGAAAGTGTAATCGACGAATTGGTCATATTCAACGTTGCCTTAAATGAAGCTGAGATTATACAACTCAAGACAGGGATAGAGAATGTATTGTTTGCGGTTGACGTATCAGGCAAACTTGCTACAACCTGGGGAAAGATTAAACGGGGTTGGTAGGTCCTTACTACGGTTCAGAGAAGGCACGAAAATGCATAATAGGTTTCCCATTGATTAACATCTTGGTATTTGATATAATGGGTGATACGGAAACCGAGTTTTTTCTTCAAAACTCGGTTTCTTCCGCAATCCAGAAAGGCCTACACTATTCAAACGCATATTATCATTATATTCAGCAAACCGTGTCAGATCAATGATAGGGACTTGGTTTTCAAGCCCGACGGTTTGGGAGAATCAACGGCTACCCCC
>JAKZSX010000315.1:0-4206 GCA_047517405.1 Candidatus Poribacteria bacterium
ATTTGCCAATCCACTGCGAGCGGTTGTCCCGGTTTGCAACGTTTCCTATAAGTGGCAACTTGCGTTATTATAGTAACGTGAATCTGTATTCCAGCAGGGAACAACGATCGTTGCTTCCTACGCTTTGGGCTTTACCCTGAAGGAGCGTTTTATAGTGACCCCCGCAGAGTTATACCACTACGATGTGAATGGGTATCTGCTAATCGAAGATGCCATTGAGCCGGACTATCTTGCGCATCTGAACGAGCGTCTGGATATCTGGGAAGAACGAGCACTGCAAGATTTCCGCGTTTTGCCAAAATCGGCAAATCCAGAAGTGAGATACGACGACATTCTGAATCAGGAGCCATCCTTACTAGACCTCGTTGTGAATCCGAGAGTGCTTCCCTATATTGATGAGATGGTGGACCGTCCCAGACTCAAGTCAACGTGGGTAACATTTAAGTGGAATGGTGGCAGGACGGTTTCTCACTCCAACCACACACCGTCGGTGACGCACAATTTCTATCACTTTAATGGCCGCATCCATCACAACCTCTTCCAAGTGTTTTACGCAATGCGCGACATCAGCCCCGGCGAGGGTGGGTTGCAGGTCATTCCGGGCAGCCACAAAGCGAACTACCCATCACCACCCGACGAGGCATTGAAGGACATGCACCTTGAAATTCCGATGAAGGCGGGTTCTGTCCTGTTGTTTACCCACGATATGCGTCACGGCTCGTTCAACACTACGGATAAAGTGCGTCGAACAATTATCTTTACCTACTGCCCTGGGGTCATTGCAAATTCTTTTGGAGGCGATATGCTTTACCAACGCCTCTTTGAAGATGCACCGGAGGGGAGTTGGTTGAAGTACCTCCTTCGCACTCCGCATGGCTTCCTAGAGACCTACGCCAAACCCAAAGACATGCCTGTAGCGAGGATGAAGTAGATTTCTCCTGACTTCCTCCGCACTCAGGATGGCGGACTCAGTCTTAAAAACTCCACAAGGCTAAGTTAGCATCAAGTCGTACAAATTGTGATTGTATCGCCTCGCTTCAATCCAAGGACTTGTGCCGCATCCCCTTGATTGATTGAGATCTCCAGCCGATTAGAACTGCCAACGATTGCTAACACTTCGCCAATTGCCGATTCAGCGTACGAGCGATTGAGGTGACTTAGCTGTGCACCTCCCGCATGGATAACAACGTCGTTCCTTTGTTCCAGTGATTCTAAGATGTCGTGAGAGATGTTCGTGACCAAGTTCCCAAAAGAATCAATCCAGATGACGTGTCCGATAATCGCTTCAGCCGTTACTTCAGGGTGTGGAACGGGGAATTGCACGGGTTGTGCAACCGGGCTTCCCAATTCATCAATCGGTACGCCGCGTGAAAGGTGTGCCGCGATGGGACCGAAGATGTCCCTACCATGAAAAGTGTTACTCATTTGTGGTAGGAAGTAAGCCGAGTTCTCCACTGCTACGGCGTGGATATGCTCTTCATTACAAAGGATATGGGTCAACAGTCCGTTGTCTGGGCAGACGAAATAGGCTGTTGCTGTTCGACAAACGATGGCTCGGCGACTACTGCCCACCCCTGGATCTACGACCACCACGTGGATAGTTCCGGCTGGGAAATAGCGATATGCCGAATCAATCAGGAATGCAGCACCATTAATATCCTGTGGCGGAATAGCGTGCGTGAGATCAACAATCTGGACTTGCGGATTGATACTCAAAATCACGCCTTTCATAACACCGACGTAGTGGTCGCTTGTCCCAAAATCAGTCATTAGCGTGATAACGCGGGATGGCGCAAGGTTCATTGGAGTTTACCTCGCAAAATAGACAGGTGCATTACACAGTACCAAAAGTCTACCAGAAAGCATAGCCGCAAGCAAGACGAAATATTCGCTTGCACCGTCGCAGACGCTGGGCTATAATACTGATAGGAGTTATGCACTGGAGTTGTGTTGGAATAACGATCGTTGTTCCCTACAGAAACAAACAAAACCAGCACCAAAGAATGACTGTAGTTACTCGATTCACCGAGTGGCTGTAGTTGTGCTGTGCGGCATTAAGTCGTTGAACTACAAGGCTTTGAGCTTCTAACTGCATAAGTCCTACCATCGATCAACTGTTAAATACGGCATAGCAAGAGCTAGAGATTGCCAGTGAATTTTGGGATTTCTTAGGCGGAGGCAGCGCGTATCAAGATTTATTAGATTGTTTCGAAAGAGTCGGCATTGAATTACGACCTGAGATTGATCACTATTTTGAACAGTTTAGAAATTGATTCAAAACTGAAATAGGAGCGACAATGGAAGGATATTTACCCATCACAGACTCAACGCTTCACCCTATCTACGAAAAAGTGCGGGCGGAGGAACGCCTCTCCTTTGAAGATGGGGTAACGCTCTATGAAAGCGCAGATATCAACGGCGTTGGCTATCTCGCCAACATCGTGCGCGAGCAACAGAACGGAAATTACGCCTACTACAACTTCAATCAACATATCGACTACTCGAATGTGTGTATCCTACATGCACGTTGCCATTTTTGTGCGTTTGCGCGGAAGGATATACGGACCGACGGGGCGTGGGAGATGAGTGTTGATGAATTTCTGGAGAAGGCGATGTATTCAATTGACCACGGTTGTACGGAAATTCACAGCGTCGGCGGACTGCATCCGAAGCTACCGTTTGAATACTATCTCGACATGCTTCGCGGATTGAGGAAGCGAATGCCGCAGGTGCATCTCAAGTTTTTCACAGCTGTGGAAATCCACCATTTTTCTCGGATATTCAAGATGTCAATTGAGGATGTCTTGATTGCGTTGCGCGAGGCGGGGCTAGATTCGCTGCCTGGCGGTGGGGCGGAGATCTTCGCGGAGGAAACACGGGAAAAGATCTGTCCGGGCAAACTGAGCGCAGAAGGGTGGCTTGAGGTGCATGACATCGCACACCGGCTCGGTATTCCAACGAACGCAACAATGCTCTATGGGCATCTCGAAACGACCGAAGATCGGGTGGATCACCTGATTCGCCTTCGCGAGCAGCAGGACAAATCGGGCGGTTTTGTCACCTTTATTCCGCTGGCGTTCCATCCTGCAAATACCCGAATGGACTACCTGCCGAGCACGTCCGGCTTGGCAGATCTGCAAAATGTAGCTGTGTCGCGCCTATTGCTGGACAACTTCCCGCACATCAAGGTGTATTGGATTATGACAGGAGTGAAGACAGCACAAATCGCGTTAAGTTTTGGTGCGGATGACATTGACGGCACGGTAACGGAGGAAAAGATTACGCATATGGCTGGTGCAGACACACCGGAAGCCATCTCAGCAGAAGAGATTATCCATCTAATCGAGGAAGCCGGTCGCATTTCCGTTGAGCGCGACACGCTCTATAACGAAATTATCAGAGAAGGAAATCAATGGTACAGAAAAGCCGCGTGAAAGTTGGGGCGGTTTCGTTTCTCAACACGAAACCACTGATTTACCCGTTTCTGGATAATCGGCAATTCCCCGGCAGCGAGGCAATTGAACTTAGCTTGGCAGTACCAAGTCATTTAGCGGTAGAACTAAAGGACGGAGATCTTGATGTTGGGTTGATTCCAATCATTGAATATTTCCGGGCAGATATTGAGTATAAAATCATACAGCACATTTCAATCTCCTCGCGGGGCCCGGTTTTGAGCATCCAACTGCTCAGTCGTGTACCGATTCCCGCCATCCGTAGTGTTGCACTTGACACCAGTTCACGCTCATCCCGTGCGCTTGTACAGATTGTGCTTGCGGAAAGATATAGAGTCTACCCCGAATTTCACTCCTGTTCACCTACTATTGACCCACAATCCGCCGATGCCGATGCGGTGCTGCTGATTGGGGATGCGGCGTTAAAACGACTTGGCGCAACAGATTATACCTTAGATCTCGGCGCGGAATGGAGTAAACTGACAGGGTTACCGTTTGTTTATGCTTGCTGGGTGGCGCGGGGAGAGGTTGAGTTAGGTCAAGTTCCTCAAACCCTTGTGAACGCAAAAGAATGTGGCATCAATAAGATCCCGGGGATTGCCCGAATTGAATCCCAAAGACTCGGTTTCCCGGAAAGCCTCTGTCGAGATTATCTGACGAAGCATATCTTCTATGAACTCGGTGATCCCGAAATTGCCGGGCTGAAGAAGTTTTATGAATTTGCAGTGAAGTATGACCTTGCCCAACCCGATGT
>JAKZSX010000316.1:0-17683 GCA_047517405.1 Candidatus Poribacteria bacterium
GCAGGCAGCGACTTGAAGGAGTTAGCGGAGTGTTCGCCTCAGCAGGCGGCTGCGTTTGAGTATATGCACGGACAAGTTTTCGCACAGCTAGAGGAACTGCCTCAGATTACCGTTGCAGCCTGGCGAGGATACGTTCTGGGAGGAGGACTCTTTTTAGGCGTCTACCACGCCTTCCGCGTGGCTGCACAAGGTGCCACTATCGGTATGCCAGAGGTCGCTCACGGCTGGACACCGCCTTGGGGTGTTTCGCGATTGGTAGAACTGGTTGGATTTCAAGTAGCCCGGAAACTGATGCTATGTGGTGAGCAATTTGACGAGGTTTCGGCACAGCAACTCGGCTTAGTTGATGAAGTATGGTCTGACGATGAATTTGACACCCAATTTCGTGATTGGATTGAGGAACTCGCCTCGCGCCCGAAGGCTGCACTATCTGAAACCAAAGCGTTACTGCGTGAGATGCGAGTTCTAGACCACGAACATTGGGAACGGCAGACGGTCAAGGCGTTTGAAAAGTGTTATGTAACACCGGAGGCACAGCAGTCAGTACATCGGTTTCTGCAGCGAGGACGTAAAGACTAATTTCGCAGAGATGAGGTAAAAATAGAGTGGACATCGCTGGTAATCGTACAATATCGTCTATCTTTAGCCAATTTGCAGCGTATCATCCTGACAAAACATATCTGATTTTCGAGGACCTAGACGGGGGTTGTCAACAGTGGAGCTTTGCACAGTTTGAGGCGCGGGTGAATCAGACCGCTGCGTGGTTGCTAGAGATGGGGATCAAGCGGGGAGAATCGTTCGCTTTTCACGCTCCCAACTCACCGGCTTTCGTGGCACTCGCCCTCGCTGCGAGCCGCATTGGAGCAGTCATGGTGCCGGCCGACCACCGTGCCACGGTTGAGGAGCTCGTCTACATCCTCGACCACTCGGAATCACGACTCGTTGTTACAGAATTCGACCAACTGACAGTTTCACAGGCGGCAGCGTCAGCGACCTCGTGCGTACAGGAAGTTGTGCTGTCCCGATGTGAGCATCCGAGCGGGCATCCGGTATTTGAGCGCGAGATTGCACGTCAGGATACTTCCCCGCCCAATGTTGAGACTTCTGCCGACGATGTGGTACACATGATATATACCTCTGGCACGACGAGCCGCCCGAAAGGCGTACTGTTTACCAATAGGGCGTTGATTTATGGGGCTGAGGTTTTTGTGCGTGCCAGCGGTCTACGAAACGAAGACCGACACCTCATCACACTGCCTGTCTTCCATGCCGCTGCACATTGCCACGCTTTTTGGCCCTCTCTGGTTTGTGGTGCCAGTATTGTTATGTCTCCGCGATTTAGCCCGTCCCGATTCTTTGGGTTGGCTGTCCGGCATCAATGCACCATGGCAGCGTTGTTCTCCGCTCCGCTGCGTATGCTGCTCGCCCAACCTCCCAACGAAGGTTGGCGATCCAACCGCCTGAGAAATGTTACCTTCGCCATCGCCCTAACCGATGAGCAGTTTGCCGAGTGGGATACGCGCTTCGGTGCGCCGCTCCAGCACCTCTGGGGGATGACCGAAACGGTTGGACTGCCGCTCATGAGTCCTCTCTACGGACCGCGAAACCTACCCTCGATGGGAAAACCTGTCTTAGGCTACGATGTACGAATCTTTGACGATGAGGGTAACGAAACACCTCCGGGAGAGGTCGGGCAGATTGTGATTGGAGCGAACCCAGGCAGCACGGTGATGAAAGGGTACTTCAAAAATCCGGAGGCGACTAATGAGACCATGCGGGATGGCTGGTTGTACACCGGTGACAACGCCTATTGCGATGAGCAGGGATATTTCTATTTTGTTGATCGGGGTAAGGATATCATCAAGCGCGGCGGGGAAAATGTCGCTCCCAGCGAAATCGAGGCAGCGATTAAGCAGATCAATGGTGTGTCTGATGTTGCGGTCGTTGGTATGCCCGACGCGATGTTCGACGAGGTGCCTCAGGCGTTTGTGATTCCCCAACCGGGTGCAACGCTGACCGAAGAGCAGATTATAGAAGGGTGTCGGCAGTCACTCACGCGGTTCAAAGTGCCTGTAGCAGTCACGTTTTGCGACGAATTTCCTAGAACCTCTGTGGGGAAGATCCAGAAACATCTGTTGTGGGATCAGGCGTTGGGTTCAGACGAGTAAGGGCTCTGGTTCGAGACAAAAAGCTTCGATACTCGCTGAGGTAGTTGTGATCACAGACCGATCCAAAGGAAATCCTTGAGAGTCCTATTTCTACTCCGTCTTATGTCCTACGGCTGACATGCTGTTCAACCTGCTCTGGGAAATACTTCATCAAGCTCTCAGTGATATTTGGTGCGGCCGTTCCGAGACTACAGGCACTAGTCGCCTGCATCGTCTTGCCGATGTCACTGACCTCACTCTTCCACTTCGTCAGATCATTAGGTCCTGCCTCCCCGGCGAGCCGTTCGGTGAGACGTTGCGTACCGATACGACAGGGGAAGCACTTGCCACATGACTCTTCAGCGAAGAATTCCATTGCGTGACGCGCCATTTCGATTATATCCCGACTGTCGTCAAACACGATAATCCCAGCAGCACCGAGCATAGCCCCAACCTTACCGACACTTGGCTCATCAAGGGTTACATTCAGATCCTCTCCAGCAAGAAAACCGCCGGAGAGACCCGCCATCGTGACCGCTTGAATCGAACGGCCTTCCCGTGCACCTCCCGCCCAGTCGTAGAGCAGCGTCTGCAACGGCAATCCAAACGGCACTTCGTAGTTGCCCGGTTTCTGAATGTCCCCAGAGAGACTGATGACCTTTGTGCCCGCGTGACCGTTCATTCCAAGATTGCGATACCAATCCGCCCCCCGGCGCATAATCTGCGGCGCAGCCGCGAGCGTTTCCACGTTGTTGACAACCGTTGGCAGGTTGTCGTAACCGTGGGTCACAGGGTAAGGAGGGCGATTGCGCGGGAAGGGATGCTTCCCTTCAAGACTATTCAGAAGCGAACCCTCTTCGCCACAGATGTAAGCACCAGCACCGCGTCGCAAGTAGATGTGGAAGCTGAAGTCTGCGTCGAGAATCTGTTCACCGAGGAATCCCGCCTCCTCCGATTCGGCGATTGCCTGTGCTAGTGTGCTGAGGGTTTCGGGATATTCATACCGGAGGTAAATGAAGCCGCGTGTCGCACCGGTCGCGTAGGCGGCGAGAACCATCGCCTCAATCACTGCGTGTGGGTCGTGGTCGAGGATTGCGCGATCTTTGAAACAGCCGGGTTCACCCTCGTCCGCGTTGCAGACAATGGTTTTTGGATTGCTGGGTGCTTCAGAGACTCCCTGCCACTTGAGTCCGGTGGGAAAGCCTGCCCCTCCACGTCCCGCGAGCTTGCTGTCTGTGATAACTTCGACCACTTCCGCTGGACGCATCTCCCGCACCGCGCGTGTAAGTCCCTCGTATCCACCGGTGCGGCGGTAGCCTTCAATGCTGGATCGGTCTGGCTCACGAATTGAGCCGAAGACACACTCATCAATTCCACCTGGATTCGGCGGTGGCAATGGAGAGGGTTTGGCTTCGAGCGCGTCCGGATCCACGCCGATGAGCACTTGATGCCCTTTGAGAACCGGCACAAAATCATCACAGCGACCGGCGCACGGCATTGGCGTTGCGCCCTCCGCTTTGAGCGCAGCAAGGAGCTCATTCCCACCAACTAAGCAGCAAACAGGTCCTGTACAGACGCGTGGTGCACTTTGCCCTGGTGGCGTACGGGAGAAGTGATGATAAAACGTAACCGTTCCAAAGAGGTCTGCGAGCGAAGTCCTGAGTCCCACCGCTATATCACGGAGCACCTCCTCAGAAATGAAACCGTCCCGGTCGTGGAAGGCGTGGAGCAGTGGGAGGAGTGGTGCTGGCTCGTTACGCCAGCACTCAATCAGATCTCGGTTCGTTGGAGTTGGCATCATATCCTCCGATATCTCCGTTAGTAACCTGCTAGCAGTGTGCGCAAGTAGCTAGCGGCTTTCCGTACCTGATCGATGCGGTCTTCATGTTCGCCTTCGTAGACAATGGAGATACAACCGTTGTAGTTAACCTTTTTCAAGATGTCCGCGATTCGCTCATAATCTAACCACTCCTCTTTGCCGCTCTCGACTTTATAAAACTTTGTGCGGACATACAGGGCATACGGCACAGTCTGCTCCATAAACTCGTAAAAGTCAATATCCGGATCCGTTTCCCCACGTGGGCTAGATCCAGGTGAGCCAACCCATTGACCCGTGTCCATAATAAAAGAGAAGTTTTCTCGATCTGTCTCGCGCCGGATGCGTAGCATATCGTCGCCTGTAGACGGGTGATTCTGCAACCCCACGGCGATACCTTTTGTGGCTGCATAATCAGCGACCTCCTGATAACCGCTAATCATCGCGGGCCACGGATCATCGCCATCACCATTCTTTTCTGGTATCACACCGCAGAATGCGCGGATAATCGGCGAACCAAGGAACGCAGCGAGGTCAATTGCATCTTTGCACTCTTGAGCGTGTGCCGCCCGTTCCGCTGCGTTCCCAACGAACAAACCGCTCACACCGATGTAACCGATAGGCAAACCATATTTGAGGCACTGCAGCTTGATCCTACCGAGATAGTCCGGATCCGACGAACTGAAAGCCCGATAGTGGAAATCAACGACGTCCAATCTTAAATCGTAGGCTACTTCGATAAAAGTCTCAACATCTGTATTTTGCAAGCTCAGAAAGTTACAACCAATTTTGATCATGTCACCATCTTCCTTCCATTTTGATGGCTCTCTATTGCAGCCAATTAAATTAGAGGTTGAAGTCCAACGATATTGCCAAAGCTCCGAATGGAAAAACTATGCTACTATACATCCAATAGGAAGTCAATCTCAATCCTGCCACGAATAACTGAACAGTTTCGCATTTTGCAGTGTGAAACGGAGTTTTACGCGCTGACCGACCAAATCGGCGAGCGGTTTTGAGAAAGACACGGTAGCTTCAATATGCTCCCCTCGGATCGGTTGGGAACGTTCGTAACCCTTCACCGGACGTCCCCGCTCTGTTAAAATGCCCACCACCATCTCACCGTCTGTTGCATCAAGGTTGACTAGCAAACGATTATCGTCCACCGTTAGTGCTTTCGTAGTTACACGCCCGATGCGGTTCCCCGCTGCTAGGGCGATGTAACGATCGGGTCGAAAACGCACGCAGCCGATTGTTTGCAGCGGGTGTCGTTTCCCCGCTTCAATCAGTCTCCGCTGCTCATATAGCCACTGCTGGTCTACAGAAGGATGCGGGAGATTACCGGAGGAATAATACTGGTACATCCAATCCCCCACACGTATTGGGACACTGTCGAAGTGTATCATCGCGCAATCTTGTTCGCCGACTTCACCCCTCGCAATCCATGGCTGACGGTCACCAAGCCGATCCCAATGCACCAGATCCCGGCTATATACCAGTTGCGTTTCCATGATACCGTGCTGATTCCACATGCTATGTTTGTTCATATCCATGCTGACATCGAAGACATAAAGTGCACCAAGAAAAACGTTGCCTACCGTCCACGGCTGCATAGTGTAAAACTCGCAGTGTTGGTCTACCGGATCATTGTAGTGGATGATTCCATCCGTGTAGGCATTATCCAAGCGTTCACGAGCCATTTCATCGTCAAGCAGATCGGGAGCAAGAACGAGGCAGGAACGGGGCCAATCCAACATGAGTCGAGCGCGATTGGGCAAAGAATTGGCGAATGTCATCCCTACAGATCGGCGGCGAAACCGACCAACAGTCGCATGCATACGTGGAAAGGCGATATAGCGGCCGGGCACATCGTCGCGCATCATAGGAAAGGCTTCATCCGCAACTAGGAAGGTGCCGGTGTCACCCACACCGTCGCTGATACCGGGTTCATCGTCCGCGTTTTCTGCCGTATGCCAAGTGAATCCGTCCGGGCTGAAAATTGGCAGATATCGTTGACTCCACTCATCACCCGGGATCCACGAAACGGTTCGATATAGTGTGTCTTCACCTTCAGAAAGGGTGGATTCAGGACACTGAAAAACTGCGCCGGGACCGATCCGCCCTGGTGTCTGAACTTTGTTGTTCTCGGTGCTACCATCGATTTCCGCTAGGTGGAGGATCGGCTTCTCCCAGTGAAGACCATCCTCGCTTGTTGCGTACAGGTCGTTAAGTTCGTCCTTCGAGTTCCAATACCACATTTTGAGCTGCCCTTCCGGATCTCGGATAACCATAGGACAGGCGCATCCAGACCTATCTTCCCACGACCGATCCGGTTGGAGCACAGTGCCGATCTTTTCTGGTGGATGGAATGTTCGTCTGAGATTCTGTGTAGACTCAATCTCGAAATCGTCGATAAACAGACGCTTGTTTTCCATGTCGTTTCCCTTCTGCATTCGTTTGCATCATATTATAACATGTTTGGATTTTAATGGCATCTACTTCTAAAAAATGTCTGGCATTGACACTCTAAATCGTGTATCCTCTTAATAGGAATTGTCTAACACGACCTGCAAATTCAAAACTGGAGGGAGAAATGTCAGTTCAAAACGATTTGACGGGATACGCGGTCTTGACGCCCGAACAACGGGACTTCATCGATACCAACGGATACCTTGTAATCGAAAATGCACTAGAACCAGACGTAGTTGCCGAGATCGACGCAGCAATTGATGAGCTTCATGAACGCGAAGCAAACGCTGGCCGTCTGGAGGCTGATGGCAGGCTGAATATTCGTAACTGCATCACCGAGCACGATGCCTTTTTCCAACTACTCGATTGGCACAAAACAGCACCACTTGCATGGGGCATCTTGAATTGGAATATCCAGATGATTACATCACACCTACTTGTGCTCCCATCGAATGACCAACCACCACCGAAGGTTAAGGATCGGATCGGCTTGCACCGCGATGGTGGCACGTCACCCAGCGAGATGCAAGAACCCCATCCCAGGATCTTGCTCAAGATTGCTTACGCCATTAGTGATCAATCGGATCCAGTTTCAGGCGCGACGGTGCTGCTGCCCGGTAGTAACCGGCTCACCGGCACACCCACTGTGGACACGGAAACCGGGGGCGCGAGAGGAGCTATCTCCATGAATGTGAAGGCGGGAGATGCCTTCATCTTTGAGCAACGGACATGGCACGGTCCGGGACATAACTGGTCTGGCAAGCCGAGGAAAACAATCTTCATGGGCTACGCTTATCGATGGGTCAAACCGATGGACTACATAGCAATGCCTGATGAACTGATTGCCAAGTGCACAACCCCCCTACAGAAACAGCTGCTCGGCGTGGTCAGTGATCCACTGAGTTATTATCTTCCCAAGGATGAAGATGTGCCGTTGAGGGCGATGCTGAGTTGAAGAGGTTTCTCATTTTGTATGCTGGCGAGGTCTATTGATGTCTATTCAGAAGGGTGCCCACAAAAGTGTAACGCAGGAAGAATTGGTGGATTAACAGCAGTACCCCCGTTACCCCGCAACATATCAGACCAAACTTGAGAATTGCTGGCAAATCCCATGTCCACACCATTTCTTGCGCTACAAGGATTAAGGGAAGATGCCCCAGGTACACCCAGTAGGCGGCATCCGAAATGTATCGCCATAACCTGCTATCTCTCGCTATCAGCTCACGCGAAATGCCCATAAGGGAGAAAACCATCATCCACGCGTACACCGCTTTCAGGGCTACCGAAACAAGATGGTATTTCTTCAACAGGTCCGGGCTAAGTCCTAATGTCACTGCTGCCGGGAAGATAATCAACAGAGCCACTGGCAGCGTGATTATCCACTGTTTTCCAAGTTTTCCGGCACTATCGTCGCAATCGTAGTAGAATGCACCGAAAAAAAAGAAGGTGCCGTAATAAATGGGCAGATACGGCATGGGTAAGATACAGAGGGCATTATCTGGACCAAAGTTCGGTATCGCGCCTCTTCCCGCCATAAACCATTGCGGCACCATGGTTAGGGGAATCAGCCAGAGATAGCGGAGCGGAGAAAGTATGATTCTTGCGGGTGGACCTAACCACTGTATACGGTCAACTATCACAGCATATAAGGCGAAAGCGAGAACCAACCAGCAGAGAAACCAAAACAACCAAAGGTGCTGGAATACGCGCTTTGTTGTCAGTGTTCGCCATAGATTGTTCGGTTTTGTCAACGCAAGTATCTTTCCCCACGACCCGTATTGAGAGAAGGTTGCAGCGACGCCAGTTCTACCGTAAAGGGCTTCTACTGGATCGAACTTCACTTGTAACTCGCTAACTCTCAAGTATGTTCGCTTCCAATCTATCTGTGCGCGGTTCAGTGGGGTTTCACCATTGTCATCTCTTGCATCTACATCTGCACCGTTTTGAAGAAGAAGTTCCGCAATCTCATCCCATCCCATAAATGCCGCTTCGTGTAGAGGTGTACCGCCATCCTTATTCTTTGCATTGACGTCTGCTCCCACTTTAATGAGCTGTTCGACAATTGCGACTTTCCCTGCAAGGACAGCCCACGACAAAGGGGTAAGTCCGGCTTACCGATCTTGGGCGTTGAGATCAACTTTGTCCAAGTGTGCCTTGAGAGCTTTAAGGTCTCCGTCCTTCGCTGCAATCCAAATATTCATCCCCGCATCCTCTAAAGGGGATGGAGTGGATTCACGGGCGCGTTGCAGCGTGGCTTCAACCAACGCTTCGTTGATCCATCCCGTGAGAGGAGAAACAGTGACAAGTCCGACCACCAATGGCAGAAAGACACGCCGAAAGCGATGCTTTAATAGCACCTTCACCCCCCGTGTACGCCACAGCATTGCGGTGAAGAAGCCACTCATCGCAAAGAAAAGTGGCATCTGAAACCCATGTATCACAAGAAAAATAACGGCAATTCCTTCGTTTCGCTGTGCATCTTGAATGGGCCAGGGGGCATCAAAAAACGATAGCGCGCCATGAAAAAAGATGATTAATAACATGGCTAGGGCGCGTAGCGCCTCTAGGTCGTGTCGATGGTCAGAAGAGAACGATATGTGCATCTAGCAAACTCCTGTCCGTACTCCCCTCTTCAATAGGGACAATTCATGCCAACGATTAGAAAGTAATCAGGAAAACCCCAAAAATTCTGAGATATTTCATGCACGTCTCTGGTTGAAATACACGGCGGCGAATAATCCGAGGGCGATTACAAAAGTATAGATATTATAGATATACGCTAAGAAAGCAGCCGCTGCGAGGATTATCCACTCTATCCATGTCGTTTTTCGGAGGAAGTACCCCATCGTAACGATCGAAAAGATGAATGTGCCCACCACAGCCGTTACAACGGATAGAACATTTTGTAGCGGTGTGCCGTCAAACAAGATGTGGGTGTAAGCAAACAACAGCGGCATGATATACAGGAACTTGGCAAATTTGAAACATGCCCAACCTGTCTTCCATGGATCTGCACGGGCAACCGCAGCCCCGGCGTACGCACCAAGCGCGACAGGCGGCGTAATATTAGAATCTTGACTGAGCCAAAAGACAATCAGGTGCGCCGCTATTAACGAAACCCCCATCTGATCGTTTGTAAGGATAGGAACAGCAAGCTCAGAGGTGATCAGATAGGCAGCGGTAACGGGGATACCCATCCCCAAGATGAGAGATGCGGCGGCGAGCAGCAGGATAGCGATTGCACGGCTGTCCCCAGCGACAGAAAGGACAAGGTCCGGAAAAATTCTACCAAGTCCAGTAAGGTCTGTAATAGCAATAATGATGCCGATACTGCCCACTGCTCCGCCGATGGCGAGAGAGTTTTTGGCACCGCCGACCATCGCTTCCCAGAGGCGTTTGGGGGTGAGGCGTGTCTCCCGTCGAAGATAACTAACGCCGATTGTCGTCAGGATAGCGAAGAACGCCGCTTGTGAGGCAGTGTGACCCGCTATCAGCGTGGCAACCAGCACAATTAACGGAATCAAGCAGTACCATTGGCTTTTGAGAAGTGTGGATAGGTGCGGTAGTTCTGCCTTAGGCAGTCCTTTGATGCCCTCCTTCTTTGCTTCAAAGTGCAC
Organism: Candidatus Poribacteria bacterium; assembly: GCA_047517405.1. Taxonomy (GTDB): domain Bacteria; phylum Poribacteria; class WGA-4E; order WGA-4E; family PCPOR2b; genus PCPOR2b. Next base: position 10,050 of record JAKZSX010000316.1, read on the forward strand.
CATCACCCATACCGAAAAAAAATAGAGCAGCGCCGGGATGACCGATAGCAACGCGATATGGCTATACGACATCTCAGTACGTTCAGCCATGATAAATGCACCGGCACCCATCACCGGAGGTAGGAATTGTCCCCCGACTGATGCCGTCGCTTCAATGGCACCGGCGATATGGGACCGAAAGCCAGTGCGCTTCATCAGCGGGATGGTAAATGCGCCGGTTGCGACCGTATTCGCAATGGCACTTCCGGCAACCGAGCCAAAGAATCCGGAAGCGACGACCGCCACTTTCGCGGGACCTCCCACCAACCGCCCCGCGACCGCCATCGGAAGGTCAATGAAAAACTGCCCGACCCCTGACTTTTCCAAGAATGCACCGAAGAAGATAAACAGAACTACATACGTCGCCATGACGTTTGCCATGATACCGAAAACGCCAGCTTGGCTGAAGAAACTATATTCAAAGATTCGGCGTAGCGGAAAACCTTTGTGGGCAATGACAGACGGCATTGATTGGCCAAACAGAGCGTATAAGATGCCAACCGTAGCGATTATGGTCAGTGCCCAACCGACTGTCCGCCGGCTATATTCAAGACTTAAGATTACCGCCAACGCCCCAACGGTTACATCAAGTTGGCTGTATGCCCCTGCCCGGTCAGCAAGCGTTTTGTACTCGACAATCCAATATCCAATCACGAAAATGGTCAAGCCAACTAGTATCAGGTCCACGGTCGACGGACGCAATTTGGGTGAGCTCCACCTGAACTGATAGAACAGACCAGTCAAAACAAATGTGAAAAGCAAGTATAGCCCAATGTGATACTGTTCACCCGACGTTCCAAAACCCGCGCCGTAGATGTAAAAGAGCACAAAGCCAACGGCGATAATCTCAAAAATCCACTTCCAGACACCTTTCAGATCTCGACCTGAGCTTTCGAGTTTTTGCAATGTCTTTGTTTCTGTATCTGCCATCTCCTCCCCTTGCCTCTTTCAGCGTTAATGGTAATCAAGCGCAACCGTTAAATCCTTCAGCACCAACGGTTCACGACGTACCGGCTGGAGATTGACCTGTCGAATCTCCAATTCATTGATCCCCTGTTTCAGAGGCGGACTGCCGATGTCAAATTCGATGATATCACCGGGCACCGCCACCTCCTGGGTCCGAGAGGGGTATTGGTTCCAGCCCGGCTCATACTCCACGCGGGTTCTGTTATCTGAGGCAGCCACGCCGGTGTTCCAGGAAATGGGTGTCGCGTTCAGTCGTATTTCAAACACATCTTCAGCCATCAAACCCTCAAACCCCAGACCGAGGGTACATCTGTTCAAAGTGCCATCATCAGTGGCTGATTCTAGGTCGTCAGCGATATCCAACTGGAGCCGCACACCACAGTCATAAAAGGTCTGTTCAAACTGGACAGGGAGTTGCGCTGCAGGGATGGCGTTAAGGAATGAATAACCGAGTTGAGATGTTGGTTGATGCCGATTGGAGTGATCTAACTCGTAGTGCTTGTTCAATCGTGAGAGCACTGTAGGGTCTGCCAATTGATTCAGGACATTTCGCTTCCAGTCGTTCGACATGCTGTAGTAGTTAAAAAAGTAGATACCATCTACCCCAGCCTCCCAATACCGGAGGGCGAGTGCCCTGAGCGATTTTTCGTTCAGTAATGGTCTTAGTCCTTCGAAACAACCGTAGATTTTGCAACCGGTGCTCTCAGCGGTTTCCACCCAGTCCCGGATTGGCATTTCAAACGGGATGAATCCACCACCTGCGATGAGCATGTCTACCATGCCCTCTTTCATCCATACCTCAGCGTCGAGTCCAATCCTTTTGGAATCTGCCAGCGTCGGCGGCAGACGCACCGCAAGATTGAGCTGTTTCCCCCTTTTTTTTCCAACTTCGTCTAACTTTGTCCGAACACCGTATACAAGGTCTGTCATTAGGTATCGGTACTGGTACGCTTCTGCGACGCGGAAGAAGGCGGGATGGCGCATAAAATCGAGCTCGATGCCATCAATATCGAAACGTTCGATTAGCTCAAAGATAATTCGCGTCATGTGAGTGCGCACCTCTGGAAATGCGTAGTTCAATCCGGTCCGTATGCCCCACTCAAGACTCCCGTGCGGTATCGGTTCTCCGGGACGACCGATGCACAATTCCGGATGGTCGCGGCGAAGTCGTCCATAATTCGGGGCTGACTCTTCCATGTCGTAATGCTCGTTCATTCTGACGGACGGGAAAAACGCCATACCTGCCTCATGACATAACTGCGCAATAACTGTCACTGGACCGCCATGTGCTTTTATCATCTGGTGGAGATTTTCAGACTTCCTCCGTTGTCCGGCGTCAAGGTCTTCATAGTCGTCCCCGAACCGCTCGCCAACTTCGGTCTCGTAGTCGTAGACCTCGTGTCCTCCAATAGACCAGAGAAAAACATCAACCGGTGAACCTGCGTAGGGAGCGATCATTTTTTCGTGCATGTCGGCTGGGGTCAATGGGGGACCGTAGGTGCCCATTATCCAGCCATCGTCATTGCTGAGTACACGCCAATGCTTCTGTAATATTGTCATGTTAGGGACTCCTTGAGCGATAATTCCAGTGTCTTTTCCTGCTTTATTCCGTATGCGTCAACCACCCTGAAGCTCAACCATTATAACACGCACTAAGTTTCCTATCCACGAAAAAATAGGGATTAAGCGGGGTCTGATAAATTGGCAGCTTACTTGGGAAGGATTGAACATGGGGTGCTGATTGTGATATACTCATTGCCGATGCGGAAGATCTGAAGCTATTGTAGAACTGTGAGTTAAATAAAGATGGTTCGTACCTTCCTATTAAAGTAACCCAAGTTGCTACTTAAAGCCCTAGCGCGGCGACATCTGTCGCATTAGAGGGATGCCTGATAGATATAGAAAATCACTGCTCGTATTCAGCAACCCGGATCTCAGTGAATTTGGTTATTTCTAGTAGGTGTCGAGTATGGACACTCGACCTACGGACTACCCACCAACCTACGTTAGAGTAACAGTACCCTGTGCTACTATTAGGATGGGGCGCCCCACAAGGATTTATTTGTATGTTACGCATTACGTTTCATATTGATGAGAGAGTAGATAGATAACGATGAAACCGTTTATGGAAGCCTTGCCTCCTGAAGTAAGTACCAAATTGCAACGGGTAAAACCGCCGGAGGAGCAGGTGCTTTTCCAAGTCGCCACAGACCTCATCAACGACCAACTATTCGGGGAAAAATGGCTGGTAGTTACCGATCGGCACCTGCTATTTATAACGGCTGAGGGTGTGGATGACACTGTGGAAGTGCCACTCGCAGCTGTGCAGGAAGTAAGGACAGAGGAGCTTGTCGGAGGAGGATGTCTAGCGGTAGAACGCAAGGCAGGGGAACCGATCTATCTACACTATTCCAGTTCGTTAGCCACTAAGTTTGCAGAGGTCGCCGAAGGGATTCAGCAGCTCTCCAAAGGGGAAACGCTCCAATTGCCAACGGAGATGGAACGTACAAGGTGTGAAAAGTGTGGACGCTTGCTCGCAGAGAAGGATGGGAGATGTATCAATTGTACGAAGAAACGAGATACGTTCCGGCGGATTGTCAGCTATGTTAGACCTTACCGAGTTCAACTCATACTTGTTTTTGTGATTTCGACAATCGCCGCGCTGATCGATTTACTACCACCTCTCATCACAGAACGCATCATTGATGACATTCTCATACCCAAAGCAAACTTTGGACTCCTAGTCTGGTTTGCAGTAGCACTTTTGGGGATTCGGCTCTTGATGTGGCTTTCCCAAGTAGCGCGTACAGCGATAAGCAGTTGGCTCGGATTTCGAGCGGCGGAAGATGTTCGCGCCGAGCTCTATCGTGTGCTGCAGTTCACACCTCTGAGATTTTACGATAAGCGAAAAATCGGCAGCCTCATCTCCCGAATGACCAACGACGCAGAACTTCTGGAGGAATACCTGATCTACGATCTGCCTTTCCTCCTGTCGAATGCGTTGTTGCTACTCGGTATCTTGGCGTTGATGTTATATAAAAACTGGATGCTCACGATATATGTGCTGCTTCCTGTGCCGCCGATTCTTCTAGGTGGGGGCTTGATTTGGAATCGTATGGAGCGTTACTGGCGTCGTTGGTCTGTCAAGTGGGGGAGATTTTCAGCCCATTTGAACGAGTCAATCACCGGCATTCGATTGGTCAAAGCCTTTGCCCAAGAAAAGCGAGAAGCTGTTCGTTTTAATGAGCGGAATGATGATTTACGACAGATCAGCGTAAGCGCTGATCGGGCTTGGTTCGTCTTCTTCACGGTGACGAATTTTCTAATGAGTTTCGGCGTATTCTTTGTCTGGTATTTTGGGGGCAAACAGATCCTCGGCGGCGAATTGACACTCGGCGAATTGACAGCGTTTATCAGTTATCTCTGGATGCTCTACCGTCCCCTCAAGTGGTTTGGTGACTTCTACAACTTTATGATCCATGCCTACGCGGGTGCGGAGCGAATCTTCGAGGTGATAGACACTCCCACTGAACCTTTCCATGCCCCAAATGCGAAGGCGATGCCCCAAATCGAAGGACGGATATCTTTCAAAAATGTTACCTTTGGTTACGATCCGGGTAAGCCTGTGCTCAAAGGGATAGATCTCGAAGTAGCGCACGGTGAAATGATTGGTTTGGTGGGTAAATCGGGAGTTGGCAAAAGCACGTTCATCAACCTAATCTGCCGATTCTACGATATCAATCGAGGTCGTTTAGATGTTGACGGCGAGGATATTCGCGACATCCGCCTTGAAGATTTGCGTTCCCAGATAGGGATGGTCCATCAGGAACCAACACTGTTTAATGTTACAATTGCCGAAAACATCCGCTACGGCAAACCGGACGCGACCTTTGACGAGGTGATCCGTGCAGCGATAGCGGCGGAAGCGCACGAATTTATCGTTGCCAAACCAGATGGTTACGACACAAAGGTCGGTGAGCGTGGAGGGAAACTCTCCGGCGGCGAAAAACAGCGTATCTCCATTGCACGAGCCATTCTGCACGACCCCAAAATTCTCATTCTTGATGAGGCAACCTCTTCGCTTGACACACCAACTGAGAAGAAGATTCAGATAGCGATTGCGCGACTAGTCAAGGGGAGAACCACCTTCGCAATTGCCCACCGGCTTTCAACCCTACGAAACGCAGACCGGCTGGTTGTTCTGGACGACAACAAAATTGCAGAAGTTGGCACTCATGCAGAACTGATGGAGCGAAAGGGCATTTTTCACAACCTTGTCCACACACAGCAGGCAACGACAGCAGTTATGGCGGTTGGCGGCGAGAAGGATGATTCAATGGACGATTCGGAGGATGATGAATAGCATCATCATGTCAAAGTGATTTGACTTTTTTACCTAGTGCCCAGTATAATGTGAAGCCTTGCTTCCCTCCTTGATGAGCTTGAGACAACTTCAGACTTCTGTAGGTCAATTGCCCAAAATCGACATTGAACGGTCTAATTAACGTACAGCTAAGATTTTGTAAAAAGTGTTAGGTTTTGTTAGATTTTGTTAGGTTACTGTGGATAACTGACCAATTGAACGACCCATGATATACTTGAGGCAATTTGGGACAACCGTCTCGACCTTTGGCGGATTAACCGATAATTACAGCGTTTGCCAAATTGTCGACAGCAAAGTACCAACACATCCTAGCAACTTAGGTCACTATACTGGAGTATGCAATGGCATCTGAAGAGCAAAAAATCGAAACCCCCACAGAAAATGGAAAAGCAAAAACGGAAAGAACAATCACCCCCATTCAGGTAACCCATCCGGAATATGTTGATTCAGAAGCGATCCGTCTGTTCCGGGAGCCGCCGTGGGTATTACGTCTCACGATTGAGGGCGACCGCTCCTACCTCAAGGTTCGAGCGGTTTGTGCTGCACCCTTATCTCAACCGGATCGGTACATCTGTCTCCTCGACGAAAAGAATGAGGTAATCTGTACGGTCGAAGATCCGACTGTTTTGGACGCTGCATCTCAGCAGATGATCAAGGAAGAGCTCAATCAACGGTACATGACCGCCATCATCAAGCGGGTAGACTCGCTCAAGAGTGAATATGGTGTGTCTTATTGGGAGGTTCAGACTGATCGGGGGAACCGAGAGTTTGTTGTGCGCAACGTCTCTGAGAACGCACAGTGGATTTCAGACCGCCGGCTACTGTTGGTTGATGTGGACGGCAACCGCTTTGAGATCTCCAACTTAGAGGTTCTCGATAAAAAGAGCCGCGGGCTAATCGAAATGGTACTTTAGAATGCGAAGATTATCCCGATGGTAAAAACACCAGTGAATCTCCAACGAGTCCTATTCTTTATATATTAACTCAAGTTGCTAGTATCGTGGAGAGACCGAGTTTTTTACTCTCAGATTGTCTGACTTTGGGAAAATCAGTTGGATTTTTCCCCTAACCTATACCTTCTTTTTCTCTAAAGGAACAAAAAATTGCATAGGAGGATTGTTTTTCATGTATTTACCTGAAAAAGATGAGCCTTGTGTGGAGACGGCACCTGCCCGCCCTGAAAACATGGTGCTGATACCTGCTGGCGAGTTTGAGATGGGAAGCAACGATACTGAGTCTTTTTACGAGCAGCTTGTGCATACGGTCCATGTGGATGCGTTCTATATGGACACGCATGCTGTGACGAATCTTGCATATCAGCAGTTCCTGACTGAAAATTCTAGTTGGCAGAAAGATCGGATTGAGGACAAGTTTCACGATGGTGACTACCTGTTGAATTGGGATGGTAACAACTATCCAGGAGGGCAGGCGAATCATCCTGTTACTTGGGTGAGTTGGTATAGTGCGATGGCCTATGCTATGTGGGTAGGAAAGCGTTTGCCGACGGAGGCAGAATGGGAATACGCTGCGCGCGGCGGGCTACCGGGTAAAAAGTATCCGTGGGGAGATGTGCTATCTGCTGCGAAAACGAACTACGACAGAAATGTTGGAGATACGACGGCGGCTGGTAAGTATCCCGCAAACGGATATAGTTTGTATGACATGTCTGGGAATGTTTGGGAGTGGTGTTTAGATCTTTATGATGATGACTTCTACTTCGCATCGCCTCGCAAGAATCCACGCTCAGGTACAAATGAACCAGAGTGGATAATAAACAATTTCATGGACATTACAACTGAGCGCGTGTTGCGCGGTGGTGGTTGGAGTGCTCCACCACAAGGCATCTGCGTCTCCCATCGTCTCAGGATTTCGCCCATGAACACAATCTATGACTACGGTTTCCGTTGCGTGCAGCTTTAAGACTTAACCTATTATTTTCCACCTATTTGCGGGTCTAATCGTAAGGAAACGCTCGCATCCAAAACACTGGGGCTTGCATTGTTTCCCCTCTCCAAAATCTTGAAATGTGGATATCCACGCCTGCAGGTACCGGGGATTACTCCGGATTAAGACATCCGAACTCACACAGGCTCACTTGAATATGAAATGTTGTGTAAGTGTCGGAAAAGAACCCCTACAGGTGTGTCCTCCTTTTCTTGCTCTGTCTTCTATAATAGAGATAGACGCTTAACACACCAGCAATTGATCCCAATACATCTGCAACCCAATCTGCCACGGTAGCAAA
>JAKZSX010000317.1:0-18490 GCA_047517405.1 Candidatus Poribacteria bacterium
CCAAACCGCAAGGCTCTACCCAAGATTGAAAGGGTCTGCGGGCACATATCCCGTGAATACTCAACGTTTCCCTTGTAAGCTGGATCTTTCCACGGATAGCCCGATGGGTGGGGGGAGTGCTTAAACAGGATTGAATCCCAGTAATAGTAGATGTGACGATCTGGAAATCCATCGTTGTACGCCGTGCCTGCTCCCAGCCCTTCTGCTTTGAGTGCTTCGACGTATTTCGGGACGAGTTCCGGATCTTTAATGATGATTGCTGCGCTGATGCCGCATTCGCCTTCCGGATCATCGACATGCTGTGGTATATACCCCTTCGGCGCATCCAACTCTGCGAGGAACGCCTTTTTCAGCCGACGGGTATGGCTCAAGATGTCCTCAAGTTTGGAAAGTTGCACCCGCGCAATTGACCCCATAATTTCGCTCGGACGGTAGCCCTGACGTGAAAAAGGTGGATTTTGCCACTCCTTATCGCTCATCCACATCGGCATTGCGGCATCGCTAGCGAAGGCGGTGCGTTCATAGATGTCGTAGTCATTCGTAAACACCATGCCCCCCTCACCGCAGCTAATCACCTTATAGTAGTTTAGGCTCCACGTCCCGACCTCACCCCATGTTCCGGTATACGCGCCTTTATACCGTCCACCGACACACTGACAACAATCTTCTGCCACTTTGAGGTTATGTCGTTGGGCGACCGCGAGTAGGTCATCAAGGCGACACGGCACCCCCTGCATGTGGACGGGAAGTATTGCCTTTGTGTGTGGAGTAATCTTCCGTTCAACATCGGCGGGGTCCATGCCGAGCGATTCGTCGATTTCGGCGATTACGGGGACAGCCCCCACACCTACAACCGCCGCTGCTGTTGCAATAAAGGTATAGCCCGGAACAATCACCTCGTCGCCGGGACCAACGCCAATCCCTGTCAGCGCACAGACTATCGCACTCGTACCGGAATTGACCATCAGCGCGTGATTCACGCCGAGTAGTGCCGCAGCCTCAGTTTCAAACGCAGCCACATGAGAATTCTCGACAAACCGGAACAGTTTGCCACTCCGCAGCACTTCAGTGACCGCGTTAACCTCCCGGTCATCGATAGCACTCGGACCGTGTGCACCAATGGGAATCGACTCCGTAATAACCGGGGTTCCACCATCAATTGCCAATCGATCTGCCATTTTTTCCTCCCAACCCTTCGTTGTTGATATGTGTTATCCACCCCCTATTAGGGTTTGAAAACTATATCACAGCGCGTAATCTCTGTCAACGGTTGTTTTTCGACCTCAACCGTGTCGCTGAAAGCGAACTTGACATTTTTTGTGCCATAGAATATCCTATAGCTATCTTATTCTTTGAAAGGTTAAAGTTGATTTGGGAGGATTGGCTATGCCGAATCTGCGTTTTGCAGCACCCAAGGAACGGCGGGTGGCAATAATTACTGGTGGTGCTCGAGGTATCGGTGGCGCGTCTGCCATTCGGATCGCGGAAGAGGGACGGGATATTGTCATTGCAGATATCCTCGAAGAGGAGGCCGTCAATACGGTCAAAGAGATTGAACAGATGGGGCAGCGTGCGCTGTTTATAAAGACAGATGTGACCGATTTTGCTGCCGTTCAATCAATGGTCGATCAGACGGTCGAAACCTTCGGGCGTTTGGATATTCTCGTCTGTTGTGCTGGAATTTTGGGGTTGGAAGCACCGTTCCACGAACAATCTGTCGAGCAGTTCGATAAAGTAATGCGGATTAATATCTACGGCGTTTACCATGCACATCAGGCAGCGATCCCTCACATGTTGGAGCAAGGCTGGGGACGGTGTGCGACAATCTCCTCCGGAGCACGTCACGGCGCGACCAACGTAGTTCCGTATGGTGTTTCTAAGGGAGCAGTCTACTCGTTTATCGGTGCACTTGGCAATGCTTATCCTAAACAGGGGGTGTTCGTGAATGGTGTGGAGCCGGGACGCGCGCTTACGGAGATGGTTATCCCACGCTTCTCCGCTGAATTTCTCGCCAATCCGGGAACGCCGATTGGGCGCTACTCAGACGCGGAGGAATTGGCAGAAGTCATTGAGTTTCTCTGCTCGGAACGCAATACCTATGTTACCGGTGCAGTCTGGAGTGTGAAGGGTGGAACAGGGTAGTGAGTGATTGGTGGGATTAACAATCACTAGGTTTAGGAGGAATAAGAGGTTTAGGAGGAATAAGCAGCAATGCGTGATGAACTCACAGAAAAACAGATCGAATTCTACCGAACCAACGGTTTTCTGGTCATTGAGGATTTCCTCAATACCGAGGAGTTGGAGGAGTGGCGTCGATGTACCGAGGAATCTGTTGCGGAGCGTCTGGGTGGTGCCGTGAATTTTATGACAAACCAGATGGATCCAGATGCTTTTTACGCGAGGGTCTTTACACAGTGCCTGCGGCTTGCGGACACACACGAAGGTATGCACCAACTCATCTGTGATCCCCGGATTGGGCGGATCGCTACGACGTTGGCGGGTGTAGAAGGCATCCGAATCTGGCATGATCAAGCGTTAATCAAGCCCCCTCACGGGAATCCAACCGCTTGGCATCTGGATGTGCCCTACTGGTCGTTTGACTCCCGTGATGCCCTATCCCTGTGGATGGCACTAGACGACGCGACTCTTGCGAACGGATGCCTCTGGTATCTGCCCGGTGTGCATCGGGTTGCACGATTTGAGAATGTCGGCATCGGAGAGAATTTGGGGGGATTGTTCAAAGTCTATCCCGAATGGCGAGACATTGAGCCACAGGCGGGCCCATGCCGCGCTGGATCGATTGTCTGGCATAATGGTCTCATTGCCCACGCCGCTGGCGCAAATATGACAATTCGATCCCGACGTGCGATGACGTGCGCCTTTATGCCCGACGGTTCAAGATTTAACGGCAAACAGAACATCCTGCCGGACGACTATTTTAATTCGCTGACAATTGGCGATTTACTGAACGACCCTCAACAAAACGAACTAATCTGGCATAACTCGTGGGCTGCCCAATAAAACGCGTCTTGCCCCTGATTTACGTTTGCGCGATCCAATTATGAAATCGATACCGTCGGCGGATTGATGAAATCGTGATATTTTTGTGCAACCTGCCCCGTTGCAGCATCGCCGGCGTGGATGAGTACGCGGAAACGGAAGTTCATCTCCTCACCACTTTTCAGTGTGTAAGAACCATCTTTGCTCTGATCGCCTTCAAATGTGCCGGTCCCGAAAATGTTTGTCGTCATTAAGCCGTAGTTGCGGACATGCCAATATGTTGGATAGCGCGGGTTGGAGATGTGATCAAATACAGCAATCCCAACGGGCGTTCCTTCGACGATTCCTGAGTAGTCGCACCACTGTGCACGCTTACCCCATGTTTCGCCTTCGTTAGTCCCGCCGTAAGCGTTTTCAATCTTCCCGCCATCAGATGCATTCATAGACGGATTGACGCGAACTGATATAATTCCGCCCTCTTTGGTGTCTCCGAAGTAGACATCTCTCGCAGAAGCGATGAAGGTCAGATCTAGGTCGATAATAGTTCCTGTGTCAGGGGTGTTGTAGATACGGAAGTTCTGTCGATCTGACATCAACTTTTCGCCTGCCTTGTTCACCCAGTCGTTTTCAGTATAGATTTTGCCAACAGCCGCACCGCCACTTTTATCCGTAAAAGATTGATGCACCACTCTGCCAGAATTTTCGCCCTCTGCCCATACATCCACATCGTTGACCTCACCGTAGGCGACGTATAACGACCGGTGATGGACGTGGTCGCTGGAGTTATCACTGGTTTCGCCACGAGTCACCGGACTCCCCCCTGGACCCCAGACCGGGAAGAAGTAAGGACGAAATCCATCCGTTCCGTAGCGGAAGGTTGTAAACGCTCTACCGTCAACTGTCACATCAATGGCGTTGTCACATTCACTGAATACAACACCGCCACTTCCCACCTCACCTGCTGAGAGGGTATATGATCGTTCCTGATGGGCTTTGAGCCCATCCAGAATCCATGAGAGCGTCGTGGTTTTGCCGTCGCTGTTGAGGTCAGCGGGGATGACCGCGCCGCTCGCCTGATCCGTAAGAGTAACTGATCCACCTGCGAGTCTTTCGAATTCACGACTATCTACGTCAACACTGACAGGGCAACCGTCCCGATCGTGTTCACCTGCATTGACTATAACGGTAATACGATTTTTTTCTGCCATACTTAGCTCCTTAGAATTTGTGATTAATGCACTTCCCCATTATATCACTTCCCTCATCATTCGGACAACCATCAAAGTGAACGCCTACTTTTCCCCCCAACTGTCAGCGATTCGGGCTTCTGCGACGATCGGAACCTGCTTTAGGGGAGTACGTCAACGCGCAACCCAACCGCCATCCACAGACATAGCGTGCCCGGTGACAAATGAAGCGGCATCCGATAACAGCCACATCACAGCTTGGGCAACATCTTCTGGATTCCCTATTCGTCCGATTGGATGCCTCCCAAGCATCTGCGCCTTCCGTTGAGGGTCGTTCATCCCCCTCTCTATCATTGGCGTGTCGATGTGGCCCGGACATACCGTATTGACTCGGATGCCCTCAGCAGCATATTCCATTGCAGTAGCCTTGGTCAACCCGACCACACCGTGCTTGCTCGCAACGTACGCCGGTGATCCTCCGGCGGCGGCAAGTCCATATGCAGACGCCGTATTCACAATGGCACCGCTGGATTGTTTGAGCATCTGGGCAATTTCGTACTTCATGCACAGCCAGACGCCTGTGAGATTGACTTTGATGGTAAATTCCCAGTCCTCCTCTGTACAGTCTACTGTGCTGCCCCCTCTGCCGACGCCAGCGTTATTGAAGGCACAGTCCAAGCGCGCATAGTGTTCGATCGTCCTATTGACCATAGCTTCCGCTGAGTCAGCCTTCGATACATCGGCATCCACAAAGATGCTCTCTCCACCGGCACCCTGAATCAGGTGCACGGTCTGCTCACCACCCGAAACGTTGAGATCGGCAACGACAACCTTTGCCCCTTCGCTTGCCAACATCAGAGCAGTTGCTCGACCGATCCCCGAACTTCCGCCTGTCACCAAAGCAACTTTATCTTGTAACTGTCCTGCCATGCCAATACCTCCTCAATTCATATGGATGATCCGCCGCTAGTTTATAATACGATTCCTCCCATTTTGACCGCAGATTGGATTTTGAACGAAAAAGGGGAATCACAGTTTTCTGGATTCATCAATCGTACCATGTTTTGGAGAATTGATCAATCGCCTCTTAATGTTTTTGAATCTTGATTCATTCGGCGTTTTGCGCTATAGTGAAGGGACAGAAAAGGAGGGAACATCAATGGATTTAGGACTAAATCAAAAAGTTGCTATCGTCTGCGCGGCGAGCAAGGGTTTAGGACGGGCGTGTGCAACGGCATTGGCCCATGAAGGCGTAAAGGTGGTTATCTGTGCACGCAACGCGCAAGCACTCAATGAGGCGGCGGCAGCAATACGTGCTGAAAGTGGCTCACGGGTATTGCCTGTCGTTTGCGATCTTACAAGCGAGGAAGATATTGAGCGGTTGGTAGAAAAGGGCGTGGAAGAATTTGGAACCGTTGACATTCTTGTTACCAATGTTGGACACCCGCAGATGGGCGCATTCTCAGACCTAACGGAGGTGGAGTGGCAGTACGGTTATGAAGGCGTTTTGCTCCCGGTTATCCGGCTCTGCCGCTCTGTTATTCCTCAGATGCAGCAAGCGAATTGGGGACGTATCGTGCACATCACCAGTATTGCTGTCAGAGAACCTGGTACGCCTTACCTCATCTCCAGCGTTTTTCGGGCAGGGGTGGCAGCGTTGAGCAAGTCGCTCGCTAACGAACTGGGTCACTCGGGGATTCTAGTCAACACCGTTTGTCCTGGACCGTTTCGGACGCCGCTCGGCGAAGAGTTAATACAGCAGGCGGCGGCAGCACAGAATCGAACCTATGCAGAAATCGAATCAGAAACGGCTCAAACCTCCGTTATAGGTCGGATGGGGGAGGCGGAGGAGTTGGCCGGGCTTGTCGCCTTCCTATGCAGCGACCACGCTGCGAACATCACAGGACAGGTGATGACAGTAGATGGGGGAACGGCGCGAGGGTTATTTTGAGAGACCGGTATTGCATCAAATTATTGCACCTTCAACAACTGATTAAACAACGTCCGTGTGGTTTCTGTGCACCACTGATAGTCCCTCAAAAACGAGTCTGATGCTCGTCGTGCACCGTCTTCGTAGCCGAGCCGTTTAGCGAGGTGTTCTAATGCTGCCTCTGTATCCGGCAGCGCATCCAACGGTCGGTCATGAACGATTCGCAAGCTATTTTCCACATTTCTCAGAAATTCATACGCGAAGCGGAGCTGATCTCGCTGATCCAGGGTCAAAACACCAATTTCATGCAGCTGATGAATCGTTTCAACTGTGTTCTGCACCCGCACTTGCAAGTGTGTCGTACCGTGGATTAGCTGGAGTGTTTGGGCAAGAAATTCGATATCGATGAGTCCCCCGTATCCAGATTTCACATCGATCTGCTGTCTTCTCCTGCCTCTTCGGCGGCGTGAAGTAGAAGGAGGACGCGTCGCTTGCACTTCTTTGCGCTGTCGGTTATGCACAATATATGCTATCTGCTCGGCGGTTAATGATTGACTGTAGGCGAAGGCGTGTGCTTGTTTAACAAATTCTTGACCCAGCTCGATGTCCCCGGCAACAGGGCGGGCACGGATTAACGCCTGACGCTCCCATGTTTCTGCGTCTTTTTCATAGTAATTCTGGTAACCTGTCAGAGACAACGCAATCGCTCCACCTGAGCCGTATGGACGGAGCCGCAGATCGAGTTCATAGATTCCGCCGCCTCCCGTATTCCCCTTCAGCCGATTGGCCAACTCTAATCCGAGCCTGCTGAAATAATCGGCGTTAGACATACCTTGCGTCGTTTCGCCTTCAGCAGAATAGACGAGCATCAGATCGAGATCCGCACTGAAATTGAGTTCTCGCCCACCGAATTTCCCCATGCCGATTACGGCGAATCTTGCCAAAGGCAAATCGACGTCTGTATTGCCGTCTGTCGAAGGAGTCTGTCTTTGGTTTCCATTCATCTCTATCGGCTTCCCATATTCAATCTGGAATTCTGTGTTGATGTGAGAATACATCGCCTGCAAGATCCCCTCGGCAAGGTCGGAAAGTTCAGTCGTCGTTGCCCACAGGTTTGCCTCTCCCAAAACGTTCCGCATGCCGATTCGCAGGACTTCGCTGTTTTTGTACCGCCGTAACGCCTCAAACACCTGATCAGCGGTGCCAGCCGTGGTTTCTTGGAGTGCCTCCATATAGATTTCGGACGATGTCTTGGGCTTGTCCATCACCGCCGGGGCGGTCAACACGTCAAAGGATTCCGGCTGCCCGGTTAGCAGATCAGCTAAGAAACGACTGGTTCCACATAGCTTGGTCAATAGCTCAAGGATGGAGGGTTGTTCATTGAACATGGCGTAGTGCGAACTACGGGCTCCTACCTTGCCTGCGAAGGTCTCGATGTAACGAAGTGCCATGTCAGGGTCAGGGGATTCGCTCAGTAAACGGAGCAGCGTCGGCGCGAGATCAACGAAGAGTCGACGGACTTGCAGCGAAAATCGCACACCATCGGGCCCGTCCGCCATCAGTTTCAATCGCCGATGGGCTTCACGCACATCAGTGAATCCAACGGGTTCGAGGAGATTGCGTATCACCCCCAAATCGTTGGTTGTGAGTAGGGTTGCTATATCTATTTCGCGATCCGAAATTGGTGCTGCCAAAACTTTTTCAAAGATTTGGCGCACTGTTCCTGTATGCCGCGCATAGTCCGTTTGGAAGGCTTCTAAAGCGGAGCCAGTTCCACTATTTTGATAGCCGATGCGTTTGGCAAGTTTGATCAGTTCCGATTCCTTTGAAGGGAGGGCATAGCGTTGCAAGTCGGATTTCATCTGGATACGGTGCTCAACCGTCCGCAGGAAACGGTATGCATCGGCGAGGGCCTCCCGATCCGTTTGATTTAACAGCTCATGCTGGTAGAGCAATTCGATAGTTTCCAGTGAATTATGATTCCGCAACGCCCGGATGGGTCCACCGTGAATCAATTGGAGGCATTGTATGGTAAACTCGACATCACGAATACCGCCAGTACCGAGTTTAACATGTGTCGTCAAGTCATCGACTTGCTCTCGGAGACGGTTTTCAATCCGTGCCTTAGTATGGCGAATATCCAATTTTATCTCCGTAATGAAAAACTCATCGAGATACCGTTGATAAACAAACGGTTGAACGGTATGGATAAACTGCTCGCCTAGCTTTAGATCGCCGGCAATGGGACGGGCTTTGATCAACGCTTGGCGTTCCCAAATCTCGCCCCATCCCTCGTAATAAGCCTCGTAATTGTCTATAGAGCGGGCAATAACCCCCACCCTACTTTCAGGCCGTAGACGAACATCAACGCGGAAGACATAGCCCGCCTTGGTAACTTTGCTCATTCCGTTGATGATAAATTCACAGAGCTTGACAAAGTATTCCCGATTCTCGACGCCTTGATCTGTTACTCCATCGTGTGAGTAAACGAACATCACATCGATATCTGAGCTGAAGTTAAGTTCATATCCCCCGAACTTCCCCATCGCTATCACAGCGAGTGTGCTTGGAACCTTTTCGCCGTTCGGG
Organism: Candidatus Poribacteria bacterium; assembly: GCA_047517405.1. Taxonomy (GTDB): domain Bacteria; phylum Poribacteria; class WGA-4E; order WGA-4E; family PCPOR2b; genus PCPOR2b. The sequence goes on from JAKZSX010000317.1 coordinate 8,707, forward strand.
AGTTCTCCTAAAGGCGTCCCCATTTTTGGGGTCAGTTCAGCCTTACCGATTTCATAGCAGATTTGCAGCGCCACCTCCGCGAGGTTTGTCAATTCCCGCGTTGTTGTCTCCAGATCGGCATCGCCCAGCAGATCACGTAGTCCCAGACGTAGGCTCTCCTTGCGCTTATAACCACGAATAGCGTTCAACTTCTGTTCAGCCAAATCAAAAGGCCGCACCGCTTGGGATAGTTCACGATACATTGTCTCACGGTCTTTCGGGTCGCCCATCACCCCGGCATCAATGAGTTCGTAAAAATAGTCTGGATTCCGGACCAAAATATCTGAGAAATAGGTGCTAGAGCCAAAGCAGGTTGACAATATTCTCAGCAGGAAAGGAGCATCATGCAGCAGGCGATAGAGCCAAAGTCGATTAAATGTAGAGCTGACAAAACGCTCAAAATTGTTTAGCGCTGCATCCGCGTCCGGTGAATCCGCCGATGCGCTCAAGAGATGGTTGACAATTTCGGCAAACGCCTCGCGGTATGGGGGTATGTCTGCCAAGTTGTGTAGTCGGCGATTTGCGTCGCGGACATCTTGGAATCCATACAGACCAAGGATCTGATCAATTGCTTCCATCGAGAGGTCGTCGGGGGAAAGAATGAGATCTCTCGGAGTGAGATTTGAAGTCATGGCATTTCCTTCCACTTGTCTGGAACTGAAACAGATTCTGCGACAAGCACGTTATCATCATAGCTACGATAAATATCCGGTGATACAAAATAGAAGTTACGCACTTCGGTTGCGAAAATCGTGTCCTATTTGCGACTGTGTACGCGTATGGCTTTGGCACATAACAATTGTAATTCAATGGCGGAGCAGAGACTGCCCTCAATAACATCGCGGTTTCTAATCCCGATCTGATTGCAGGTTAAGAAACCCGCGCCACGAGAGTGTTTAAGGGACCTGAATGAAAATTTTCGATTTTGATTCAGCGCTTTCCGCTGACATGCTACAAAGCCAAGTGAGGACGGTACTTTATATCAACTGAGTAAGTCCTAACAGAATTGGGAACAAAAATAAAAACTGTAAAAAAGGAGTAAATGATGACAATCGCTGAGACCTTAATTAAATCAACAGAAGCCCCCCCAACCATACCAATATCAAGCCAAACCGATTCGGTTCAGCCCCTATTGGGAGCTACCGAACTCGCCCATTTGCAGGTGCTGGTTCGCGAAAAAGCTACGCTGATTGAAAAATTAACGGACGAAAATCAGTACCTCCACAACCAAGTTGAACGGCTAGAGGGACGCATGGCATCGGAAATTAAGCGATCAGATGCTATGATTGATCAGATGCAAACCGCCGCTGAAGAATCAAGCAAACGTGCTCAAGCAATTATTATGCACTTGAGCCAACAGGTTGAGCGGCAAGCGGAACAGATTGAAATTTTGCAGGAATTGCAAGGCTTCGGCGGCGCAATTCGCCAAACCGTCAAGCACCTGAAATCACGCATTCTGCGCCAACCACTCGCTGCGGGACAGAAGTATGGGTATGAGGCTTAGCGATCGCATACGGTATCACGTTCCACAGCACGACAGACCGCCTCTGCCATAATCTCTGCTGCGATAATGCCAACAGTATTGACCGGTGCGTCCTGCGTTCCGATCGAAAGCGCGAAGATTGTGTCGCCATCGAACATGGTATGCACCGGGCGAATCGCCCGCGCCAAACCGTCGTGCGCTACCTGTGCGACCTTCGTAACTTCTGTTGGGGAGAGGGCAGCGTTTGTCCCGACGACACCGATGGTTGTATTCGTGTTAGGCGTTTGAAATAGATCTTTCTCCCCCCGTTCAGATAACCTCTCCACAATATCCACAAACTCCCCTGTCTCCGGATGCTTTGCACCCACCACAATCTTTCCCGTCGTTGGATCGACGACGTTTCCGACTGCATTGACGACAACAATCGCCCCGACTATCAGTCCTGATTTCAATAGGCGACACGCCGATCCGATGCCACCGTTTGATGGCTGAAGTCCCGGTCCTTTCCCAACGGTCGCGCCTGTCCCGGCACCCACCTGTCCCATCGGGACCTGATTACTGGTGGCGTTCACGCAAGCACGATAGCCCATCTCCCGGTCTGGACGCACCTTCGGGTCTCCGACGCCTAGATCGAAGATGACCGCACTCGGCACAATTGGTACACGCACGGGTCCCGCTGGAAATCCAACACCACGTTCCTCAAGAAACTGCATCACCCCACCCGCTGCATCCAATCCAAACGCGCTGCCACCCGTGAGTAAAACCGCATGGGCTTCCTGCACCAATCCCCCCGGACGAATCGCATCGGTCTCTCTGGTGCCGGGAGCAGACCCTCGGACATCAACGCCAGCGATGGCTCCAGATTCACAAAGAACCACAGTACAACCTGTGCGTGCCTTTTCATTCGTCGCGTGACCAACTTCAAGACCGCTAATCGCGGTGATTGTATCGTTTTTTGATGGGATTGTCATTTTCATCCGATGCTGCGTTGAATAAGTGCTAAATCAGTCTGCGTAGTTCTTCAAAATAAGTACGGATGCCAACCATCCCCTGATGTACATCTACGCCCAACCTTTTCACTTGCTCAGAACTTATCGCTGCGGACTTTACGAGTGTGGATTGAACAATTTCGGCTCCGCCGCCAGTCACCTCGCGTACCAACCGCGCCAGTTCCTGGTTGTACACAAACATGTCGCACAAGTTGAATACCTGACCAAATGCCGCGGGGTTATCCACTGCTGCCGTCAGTGCCCTTGCAACATCATCGACGGCAACAACATCGCATCCGAATGTGCTTTCGTACTTCGCCTCCCTTTGGACTGCCTCAAAAATGTCGCGCCAGACAGTCTTCTCCAAATTGGGATGGATGCCATATACCCATGCACACCGGAAAGCGGTTGTATTCAGCCCGAACTGTGCATAGTACGTCTGACACCCTGATTCTAAGACAGTGTTGTGCATGACGTAGGTGTTTTGCGGAGAAATCAGCGGCGAATCCTCTGCAATCGGCGTCTGGCACACATCCGCCGGTGTATAAACATCGGGACGGAGGAGGTAGGTGCTCGTCGTGCAGATAAAATGACGGACGTTGGCGAGGCGAGAGCACTCAAGCAATGTCAATGATCCGAAGATATTGGAACGGAAGTATTCAAGTGGTCTGTTCCCTGCTGTGGAATCATACGCGGTATGGACGACGACATCCGTTCCCTCAACGAATGCGTATAGTGCTTCCTCGTTGGTCATTTCTCCCCTGCATATCTCGACGCCCAATTCTTCAAGCCAAAAGGCATCTCTTGTCGGTCGCACAAGCGCACGGATGCGGTGTCCCGCCTCGACAAGAGACTTGACCGCATGCGACCCGACAAACCCTGTAGCTCCTGTCACCGCAACGTACATGCTAATATCCTCTCACGCGAAAAAAGGCGATTGTTTCGACTGTTGATATGTGTCAAATGTATCATATTTGGCGGGAAATGTCAACGCTCCAAAATTTGAAAGTACCCATCAATGACTTTGTTCATTTGCATATCTCTATTCCACGGATTACCGATTGACACGTTCTTAGCTAGGCTGTATAATATGTGCGTTTTACCCAACCCCGATGGATCGGGATTTCGCTGCGCTCAACTTGTAACACTCCCAATCGACGAGGCAACCTATGCCAACTGAGATTACACCCTTCGCTGAATCAAATGACCTACTCGATCAACCCGATATGCTACGGGACCGTGCGAGACGAGACGGGTATCTTTTCTTTCGTAACCTGATTGACCCCGACACGGTTCTCCAACTCCGTCGAGATTTCCTCGAAATCTGCGATAAGCACGGTTGGATTAAGGAGGGGACGGATTTGATGGACGGCATCCGAAACGGAGGTCCGTACATGGAGGGACAGGAAGAATATTGGCCTGTCCTCAACGATTTTCAAAGTTTGGAATCTTTCCACGCCTTCGCCCACTGTCCATCAATCCTTGATGCCTGTGACAAACTATTTGGTGAACCGACACTTCCCCATCCCCGAAATATCGGGCGAATCATGTTTCCTGAAAACATAAAGTATACGACACCTGCCCACCAAGACTATATCCATATTCAAGGCACAGAGGAGACCTATACCGCTTGGATTCCTGTGGGTGATTGTCCACAATATCTGGGTAGCTTGGCAGTGCTTGCGGGTTCTCACAAGTTTAAGGTGCTACCAACAAAACGGGCTGATGGTGCAGGCGGGTTGGGTGTGGAAACCGACCACCTGAACCTCACATGGGTCTCGGCGGATTATCGAATTGGTGACTTTTTGTTATTTCAAAGTCTCGCCGTCCATAAGGCACTCCCGAATCAAACGAAAGACCGCCTTCGTCTGTCCGTGGATTATCGCTATCAAGGCCAATCTCAACCGATTACGGAAGGCTCGCTCCTGCCACACTTCAATCGCATGTCATGGGAAGAAATCTATAAAGATTGGAAATCAGAGAAGTACCAATACTACTGGAAAGATTTAGATCTGAAGTGCGTGCCTTTCACCAGAAAACATCACGAAGCCAAACGTTGACGTACTCCCCACCCTAAAGGAAAAATTCGTCAAGGAGAGACAGTGAAGATTACACAGATCGAAACCATCCGCGTCAAAGCGCAGCTACACAACATCTGGGTCCATGTCCACACCGATTCTGGTATCGTCGGTTTGGGGGAGACCTTCTATGCCCCATCAGTAGTTCAGGCAGCGATTCACGACTTTTTCGGTCCGCTCCTGATTGGCCGTGACCCATTTGAGATTGAGCGTCACTGGGAGGCGATGTTCCGCCTGTCTGATCATGCCGGATACGGTGGCGCAGAGATGCGGGCGATTTCGGCACTTGATATTGCCCTCTGGGATATAAAGGGTCAAGCGGTTGGCTTGCCGGTCTACGAGCTCCTCGGCGGTGCAGTTCGCAAACGCATCCGTGTCTACGCCACCGCGATGCCCAATGAAGGCGCGGGCGAGGCAGCAAAACAGCTGCTTGACGAGGGCATCACAGCGATTAAGGGGGGACCTACCATCCCGCTAGCGATTGCAAGCGATGGTCAGTTTCTCTTGCCAAAGGACCTCGACCGGGCGCTCAAGCCAATCCGCGAGATCCGGGATACGGTTGGCATCGAAATGCAGATTGCCAATGACGGTCACGGCAAGTGGGCACTGCCCGTAGCGATTCGGATTGCACAGGCGATGGAACCGTACGACATGATGTGGCAGGAAGATCTGATGCCACTGCTCAACCCGGAAGCCCTCCTACGACTCCAAGAATCCACCAAAACTCCAGTCTGTATTTCCGAACGCCTCCTCACCCGGTGGCAGCTTCGGCAGTTCATTGAAAATGGTTCCGCCCGCATCGTCATGCCGGATTTAATCTGGACCGGCGGCGTTTCGGAGACGCACAAGGTTGCTATTCTTGCCTCGGCGCATCAGGTGCCATTTGCCCCGCACGATGCCACAGGACCCGTAAACATCTTTGCCTGCGCCCACATCTGCATGAGTTCTGCAAACGCCATGATACAGGAGCATGTGCCCAGTTTCTACAAAGGCTGGTATAACGATTTCGTTGACCCGAATCTAGACATCCGCGATGGCTTCCTCCATGCTCCGCAACGACCGGGAATCGGCACACGGCTGAAGCCTGAAGTCCGAGACAGATCCGATGCCATCATAACCACGAGCGACGAGCCGGGTGTGAGCACTGTCGACCATTGGGGACCGACGCCGGTGCGTAGCGAGGAGACAGAGACTGAAGTCCAGCGACTGCGGGAGGAACGTCTGCCATAATCCTCATCATGAGTTCAAGCATTCATGGATTTATTTGCACAAAGGAGATCTAATTATGAATATCAGAACGAATAAATTGAAGCAAAAACTAGCAGCCGGCGGATTGGTGTTAAGTGGCGGTGTGCGCCTTCCCGAACCGGGGCTTGTTGAGGTGATGGGATATGCCGGTGTCGATTATGTCCTGATTGATGCAGAGCACGGTTCTATGGGGTGGACGGAGATCGAGCGGATGGTTCTTGCTGCCTATGCTGCGGACACCACACCGATCGTCCGCGTCCATGAGAACGATGAAGCGAGGATTATGCGTGCGCTCGATCTTGGCGCAATGGGAGTGCTTGTTCCGCACATCCACAACGCTGAAGAGGCACAACACGTGGTGGACGGTGCGTTCTACCCGCCGCAGGGCAAACGCGGTGTAGGTCCCAGTCGAGGCATCAAGTTTGGGGCGGTGTCGTCGGCAGACTATTATGCAAATATCAATAATGAGGTCTCCGTCTCATTGATGATTGAAGATGCCGAAGCAATTGGCAATATCGACGAAATTGTGGAGGTCGAAGGCATTGATGTCCTGAACGTAGGGACAAGCGACTTGGCAGCTTCGTTGGGTGTACCGGGGCAGCCGTTGCACGCGAAAGTTGCCGAAGCCTCTGAGAAGGTGCTTGCTGCTGCAGCGCGAAAAGGTATTGCTGTCGGCTATCCGACCCGCAGCCTAGAAGATGGGGTCCAAGCGGTCAAACGCGGGTTCCGCGTACTGTCTTGCGGTAATGCAGCGCCGCTGCTGTTTGAAGCTGTCCAGCAAAAGTTGGCGGTATTGCGGGGCGCAGAGTAATCCGGCTAGAAAGGCGAAAAAAGTCATGGAATATGTGAACTTTGGAAAAGCTGGCGTTCAAGTGAGTCGATTGGCACTTGGTTTAGGATTCAGAGGACAGGGCGATGAAGCCGAGGCACAGCGAGTTATCGAACACACAATTGCTCAGGGAATTAACCTGATTGACTGCGCTAACGTATACGGGACAATGGATGACCGTGCCAACATCGGTCGTTCAGAAGTTATTCTGGGGAAAGCGCTGAAGGGCAAGCGTGACGATGTTGTGATCACCTCGAAGGTTGCTAGCCCAATAGGCGATGGTCCAAACGACCAAGGGTTGTCTAGATACCACATCATGCGCGAAGTTGAAAAATCGCTGACTCGCTTGGACACAGACCACATTGATGTCTACCTTGTCCATACATTCGATGAATTAACCCCACTTGAGGAGACTATCCGCGCATTAGATGACCTTGTTTGCTCGGGTAAAGTCCGCTATGTCGGATGTTGTAACTATGCAGCATGGCAGGTCTGCAAGGGTTTGTGGGTCGCCGATCAATACAATGCAACACCGTATATGTGTGTCCAGAATCAATACAATCTGCTAACCCGTCAGCTTGAAGGTGAAATGTTCGCGCTTGTGCGAGACCAAGAGTTGGGGGTCATGGTATACAGCCCATTGGCGGTGGGACTTTTAAGCGGCGTTTATTCGCCAGACAACCCTGCACCGACGGGGACGCTCTGGGCGACGCGGCTGCGAGAGCAATTTCCAGCAGCAGTACAGGGAGCTGCGAGTCAGGTTATATTAACCGTGATTGAGCTTGCCGCAGAATTGGGAGTGACACCTGCACAATTAGCACTTGCATGGGTACTATCCCACCCAGAAATCACAGTCGCGATTACCGGTGGGGACACAATCGAGCATCTGAACGATAACATCGGTGCGGTCGGCTGGACACTTGACGACTCAGTGCGGGAAACACTTGACACCGTTTCAGAACCGTTCAGGTTCACAGCCGGGTAGAACTTTGAGACATTGGGTGTTAGCCGGTTGTATGTAGTCAAAGATCTACAATTAATTCAATTGCGTGTGGTCGGAGATTATGGACTCAACGAAAAATGGAATTGAATCTATCTGGACAACCATAGATGAGAAGACTAGGTATCCCATCTATATTGGAACTGATATTATCCCCGAATTTGGGTCTCTCTTTAAGGAGCGTATGCCGCGTTGCTCTCAGGCATTATTGGTAACCAATCAAACCGTTGAAGAAGTTCATGCCGCTAAAATCTCCCAGATTTCTGAGAGCCTCGCAAATCTGGGGGTAGACCTGATCGTCGAAGCGATCCCAGAAGGGGAAAGAACAAAATCCTATTGGGGCCTTGGGATGTTGTACGATTTTTTCGCGGAGCATCAGTTGGATAGACAATCCGTGATTATCGCAATGGGAGGCGGCGTCATCGGCGACTTGGCGGGATTTGCTGCGAGTACGTTTTTGCGTGGGCTTTCATTGGTTCATATCCCCACCACACTTATCGCTCAGGCTGATAGTAGTCTTGGAGGAAAGGTCGCCATCAACCTAGCTAGACTAAAGAACATCGTCGGCGGGTTTTACCATCCAAAAATGATCTTCACAGATGTCAGCTTTCTGCAAACGCTCAACGCGCGAGAGTTAAGGGCAGGTCTCGCCGAAGTGGTTAAATATGCTGTAATTATGGATGGAGAGTTATTTAACTATCTAGAGTCTAACGTAGAGAGCATAATGGCTAAAGACCCTGATGTTTTAGAAAAGATTGTTAGAAGATGTTGCGAACATAAAATTGCAGTTGTGGAGGCGGATCCAGAAGAGCGGACGGATCGCCGGGCTATTCTAAATTATGGTCACACGATTGGACATGCTTTGGAATCGCTTTACCACAGATATTTACACGGCGAAGCGGTTTCGGTAGGCATGGTTGCGGCGTCACATCTGGCGGTCAAAACGGAAATTCTCCCGCCCGCAGATGCTGAAAGACAATCAAAGCTATTATCTAGAATTGGGCTGCCAACCGAGGCGTTAGGCGTTTCGATAGACCCGCTGCTTCAACCGATGTTACATGACAAAAAACGGCGGGGCAACTCTTTACGCTTTGTGTTGCCGACGAAAATCGGGGATATAACCATAAAGGACGTACCCAAAACGGATCTCCCGGATCTACTTCAATACTTGGTAGAAAAGCAGATCTTTAGTCCGTCAGAAGATGCCCCTGCTCCCGATGAGGGATAGTTATAGATTTATATTGCAATACTAAATGGATTTTCAATCCCTAGCAGCTTGGGTTGAAATATTAGGAGAGGAACCTAAAAACTCCACACTCAGAAATGGAGGAATCTAATGAGTGAAGGAACACAAAATAGTTTCGATCTGTTACTCAAAGGTGGTCACGTCATTGACCCCAAAAACAACATCGATCAGGCGATGGATGTTGGAATTTCGGATGGAAAGATTGGGCGCGTAGCGGAGAACATTCCGGAAGCCGAAGCAGAAAAGGTTGTTGATGTCAATGGGCTTTACGTTATGCCCGGCTTGCTGGATATACATGTCCACGCCTACGCTGGCACCGGTCAGCGAAACGCCTACTGCGGGGACAATTCTCTGTATCCCGATGGGTACAATTTTCGCACAGGTGTGACTACGGTTCTCGATGTTGGGAGCTCAGGGTGGCGAAACTTCCCCGACTTCAAAGACCGCGTCATTGACCGGGCGAAGACCCGTGTGTTTGCACTCCTTAACATCGTGGGACATGGCATGGGGGGCGGTCCCATCGAGCAGAATATAGCGGATATGGAGCCCGAAGCCACAGCGAAAGTCGCTGAACGCTATCCCGATACTGTTGTAGGGATGAAGACAGCACACTACGGAGGTCCTGAGTGGCTCGCGGTTGACCGCGCTGTGGAAGCCGGGAGACTGGTGAACTTGCCGACCATGATCGATTTCGGCTCATTTCGTCCGGAGCGTCCCTATCCGGAAATGACACTTGAGCATCTGGGGCCCGGCGACATCAGCACCCACATGTACCAAGCCGCGATACCGATGTTCGATGAGAAAGGGGTGCTGCAGCCTTACTTCGCTGAGGCTCGGGCGCGCGGAGTCAAGTTTGACGTGGGACACGGTGC